>JACSRS010000023.1 GCA_014879655.1 Burkholderiaceae bacterium | reverse complement strand
ATTTTGTACAAGCGAATCTTGCTGGCCTATGACGGCTCCAAAAGCGGCCAGAAGGCCCTGCTCGACTGCCAGGACCTGCTGCAGTGGACCGGCGCCGAACTGTCACTGGTGGCGGTGCTGCCCAACAACATCGGGCTGGTGGCCATCGAAGGCGGCGTCTACGACAGCGGCATCATCGAACAGGAAAAGCAGGCGATGCAGGAAGTGCTGGACGAAGGCCTGAACCGGCTGAAGACCGCCGGTTTCCAGGCCAGCGGCACGCTGCTGACCGGCGACACCGTGGGCGAGATCACCGGCTACGCCACCCAGATCAAGGCCGACCTGATCGTCGTCGGCCACAAACACCTCGAAGGCTGGGCCGCCCGCTGGTGGAAGACCTCGGTGTCCGAAGCGCTGATCGCCCATTCACCCTGCAGCGTGCTGGTGGCGATCACGCATTGAAGGCTGCAGCCGACCCCGGCAGGCGAGCAACCCACCCCGAATCACTCCTGTTTCAGTAGCTGAAAAACACGATTTGACGCTGGGTTGATGCCGATTTTTCTTGATAATCGGCCTGGGCAAGTGTCAACCCCCTCGCGTTGCCGGTCAACGGCGGACCGCTCTGGGTGCTTCGTCACCCTGACGACCTTCACCGGCTCCAGGCGCGTGCTGATCTTGTCGGGCTACAGCTTGAGGCCGTTCACCCAAGGTTGAATCAAACAGCCAGCAAAGAAGCCCATTTGAATTTTTTGTTTGAAATCAAACACTTAGGAAAAACGCATTCAGAGCGGTTGATGAAAACGGATGGTTTGTCAAACAGCCATCAAAGAGAAATTCAGGCCCAGGCGGGCAGATACCAGCGGTCTTTGGTGGACTTGCTTTCCGGATTTCCAATCCGAATCACGCCTGCCTTCAAAGCCTCGTTGAAGTAGCGCGACATAGAGGCCGCATTGGCAGGATCGACGCCAAAGCGGTTTCTCAAACTGGTGTTGTTCATCCGCTGGTTGCTGACATACATCAGGCAAGCGTGCTGGTAACACGCACGGACCCGGTCCGTCGGGCTCATGGCAGTCAGTTTTTTCGGCGCAAACAACAATGCCTGGGTGTTGTCGCCAGCGACCCGAAAGTCCGGTGGCGGCAGTTGGTAGCGCTCAATTTCATGAATCACCTTGTCAATGCCGCTGCCACGCTCCTCGCAAACACCCAACCGGCGCATCACAGCGGCCAGTGATTCATTTCGAGAACGGGGCGGCAAGTCAAGCAGTCGCTGCAAATCGTTCAAAGGTACGCCAGGATTGCTGACCTCAATTCGGTCGCTGAACACCTCCACCAGCGGTCCCGCACCAGGAATGCTGAAGTCCTGATGAATCAGAGAGTTGGCAACCAGTTCGCGCAAAGCCAATTCGGGATACATCGCCACTTCTTTGCGCAACGCCTGCCCAACATGCTCGTTGCGCGGCAGGCGATCATTCAGGTACTTGATGGCCCCTTCATAGCCCACCGCATAGCCGCGCGAGCCCGTCTGCTCCCGCTCAGTTTCAATTCGGTTGACGCCTTTGTAAATAACCACCCGCAAAGCCTTGCGTCCCAGCCGTGGAAATTCGGCCAATTCCCGCGCAAACAACAATGCGCCGAGGTTGGTGATATCAAACCGCCCATTTGCGCGCGCAAGCACGAACCGTTCAGCCTGAAACTTCTTGATGATCCCCGACCTGCTCTCCGGCAAGGGCTGATGCGTCATTGAGAAGTAGGCCGGATAGTCCAGCAACTCCAGCATCCGCGTGCCCTCCACATCGGGCAATGCCACGTCCAGCTCAAACGGTGTCTGCCTGAAGAGATCCCAAAGCGCACGCTCCTTCTCAGGATGGTCCTTCAGATTCTTCTTGGTGGACCCCACCCGGACATACTCCGCACCTTCAAAGCGCGTCGGCATTTGCCGGGCCGCCGGAATTTCAAGCAAAACCACCGTCAAGCCGTCTCTCTCAAGACTTGAAAACCTGAAGTCAAGACGGGGCGTCAGCAGTCGGCTCAGCCAGGACTCCAACAACTCGTTGCCCACCCTGGCGCGCTGCGGATTGAAGCTGGTCCCCAGCACCTTGCGTGTGACGTCTTCAACGCCCCAAATCAGGTACCCATTGCGCTGCCCCGCCAGCGCCGCTGCATTGGACAGTGCGGAAATGTATTCGCCAATCTGCCGTTCGTTTCCATTGTTGAGTTTGAACTCCAGCCACTCAGTTTCCGTGGGGTTCTTCAGCAAGGCCTCCAGCAATACAGACTCGCTCATCGTGCAGCCTCCTTCATCGCCGCCACGATCCGTACCGTCTCCACGCTCACCTTGGTCACGCGCGCCAGCAGGTCGATGACCTTTTCCTTGTAGTCGGCAAAGCGGTAGGAGTCGAACTTCTCGCGGATCGTCGGGTCTTTGGGCTTCTTTTCCTTGTACTGGTCGAGCACCCAGTCGATGGCGCAGCGGTTGCCGAGCTTGTAGGTCCAGGCCTCGGGCGGGATGCCGCGCAGGGTGGTTTCTGTGTCGAGGGCGATGCAGCCGGCGGCCGGGTCGGCGCGCAGGATGGCTTTGGGCGGTTGGCCGGCGGCGCGGGCCTTTTCGTCGGAGGTGTCGGTGCGCGCGAGCGGGAACGGCGCGACGGCCTCGTAGCCGATGTGCAGCGCCATCAAGGCCTCGCCCCAGGCGGCCCATTGCCAGAAGTCGGCCGGCGCGCTGCCATAGAGCGGGATGCGCGGGAATTCGCGCTTGAGGTTCTGCGCGTACTTTTCGCGGTACACCGGGTCGTGCAGCACGGCGTAGCAGTAGTGGAAGATGGATTCCTTGGTAATCTTGCGGGCCTTGCTCACGCTGGCCCGGGCGGTGCCCGCTGCGGCGGCTTCCTTGTAGTGGGCGGTGAACTGCTTGAGCGCCCAGTCCGTGATGTTGTCGTGGCGTAACCCTGCTTCGTCATACCGGTGCAGCGCCGCATACTTCGTTGCGTCAGCGGAATACAGGTTCAAGTTCGGAACAAAGTCAGACGCGACCAACGCGAACGGCTGTCTATCGCCGGCGATCACGCAAATGCTGGCATTTCGAGTTTCCAGCTGCGGGAAAAAGGCTGAAGTATCGCCACGCTCATCGACAAATAACTGCGAGTCGTAAAGTACCTGACGTACAAAGGGGCGGTAAGTCGTAGGTTTAATCAAATCAGGATCAAAGCCCTCAATTCGGCCCTGTGCCATTCGGCGTTTAAGGTTTCTCGACCATTTGAGGTGATCGGGATGCTCTGCACGTTTTGCTGCTTGCGCATACGCCTCACAAAACCATTTCATTCGAGTTCCGAGAGCTCGCAAATCGAAATCAACAACCCATTCATCGCGGTTAGTTGAAGTGCCCAGCGAAAACAGCTTGAAAATCGCCCGCTCCTTCCCCGCCGTCTTTGCCGCCTTGGTCTCCTTGCTCGCCAGCGGCATCAGCGTCTCGAAGTCATTGCTGGTCAGATTCACCCAGTTGTGCGTCTTGTCCGGCTGCACCTCCTCGAAGTCGAGCCCACGCATCGGGTGGCTGGCGAGGAAGCTGAGCTTTTCCTCGGCGGTTTCCATCTCGGGCCGGCGCAGGTAGTGCACGCGGGCCAGGCGCTTGTCCTTCGTGGCGCTGACCTTCTTCACCATGAAGCTGATCGCCACGCCGGTCTGGATGCCGAAGACGTTGTGCTTCGTGCCGCTGAGCTTGGGGTTGGCGCGCACGTCGCCGCCCAGGTCCACCACGTAGATGTCGGCAAATTCCTGCGCCACGGTCTTGCGGAAGCCGTCGAAGGTGCGGCTCTCGATGAAGCTGCGGTTGGTCACGAAGGCCAGCACGCCGTTCTCATTGAGCCGGTCGCTGGCCCAGCGGAAGAAGCGCGCGTACATGTCGTAGAGCTTGGTCTTCTGCGCGGTGCTCTCGGCGATGTAGGTGGCCTTGATGCGCTGGTCGATCTGCGGATATTCGCGGTTCTTGTTGTTATCGTTCTCGTTGGCCTGGTTGGCGTTGTACGGCGGGTTGCCAATGACGACACTGATCTTGCGGCTGTTCTGGCGTTTGATGCGGGCGACGTTTTCCTCGCTGACGCTGCCAAACAGGTCCGCGTTGACGCCCCGGGCGGCGGTGTGCAGGCCCACGTTGTCGAGCGTGTCCACGAAGCACAGGTTGGGAAACTCGGCGTACTGGCCGGTGATGGCTGCGTAGGTCGATTCGATGTTCAGGTTGGCCACGTAGTACGGCAGGATGGCGACCTCATTGGCGTGCAGCTCGTGGCGGTACTTGTGCGCCAGCTTTTTCGGCTGGCCGCGGAAGTGCTCCAGCAGCTCGCAGATGTAGGTTCCGGTGCCGGTGGCCGGGTCGAGGATGTCCACGTCGCGGTCGATCAGGTTCTTGCCGAAGTGGGTTTCACACAGCCAGTCGGCGCCATCGATCATGAAGCGCACGATTTCGTTGGGGGTGTAGACCACGCCCAGGCGGTCGGCGGCCTTGGTGTTGTAGACCTTGTAAAAGTTCTCGTAGATGACCTTCAGAAAGGTCTGCTTCTCGCCGTGGCTGCTGATCTGCGCGGCGGCGGCGCGGATGGCGGCGTAGTAGGTTTCCAGGCCCTTGAGCGTGTTCTTCTTCAGGGCGCCCGTGAAGAAGGCGCCTTCCAGCGCGTACAGCTCTCGGGCGACGTTGTTGTGCTGGTGAAAGTCGCTGTCGTTGAAGACGTTGGCGAAGATTTCCTCGGTCAGGATGTGCTGGATCAGCATCTCGCGCACGTCGGCCTCGGCAAGCAACGGGTTGATCGCCTCCTGCGCGTGGGCCAGAAACCTGACTTCGGCGGCGCGAAAGTCGGAATTCCTGTCGTGCTCGCGCTCGATCATCTCGCGCAGCGCCTGCAACACGGCGGGCAGGTCGGCCTTGAACTGGGTGACGGCGGCGCGGAAGCCGGCGATCTCGGGGCGCTCGAAGCTGAAGAACAGCTTGAGCAGCTTCTCCAGCTGGGCGGTATCGGCCATGTCGCAGCGCAGGACTTCTTCCTTGTGCTGGATGAGCACGGCGGTGCGGTCGTCGCTGAAGATGATGTTGTCCTGCGGGTAGCCCTTCTTGAATTTCCTGGTGATCTCTTCGTCGAGGTCGTCGGCGGCGTCCTTGGCCTCCCAGTAGCCCAGCGGCATGCGCAGCTCGTGCAGCAGCGCACCATCGACAGCGATATTGGATTTGGTGGCAGTCTTGAGCGGGTATTCGGCCAGGAAGACCAGATCGTGCTGGCGGCCCCAGGCCTTGAGCAGGTCCTTGAACGCCTCGCGCACGATGGTCTCGCGCTGGCTGCCGCTGGCCCGCTTGATGAGATCGAGCTGCTTGAGGTAGTCGTTGATGAGGATCTGGCTCATGGTCGGCGCTCGGCGGCTGAGGGCGTGGGCTGGGGAGGGGGGTCAGAGGCGTTTTGCACCAATTATGGAACAATATTGGCATCAACCCAGCGTCAAATCGTCGGTTTCAGCTACGTATTTCGTAGTGAAAAAGCTGCCCCGGCCATTGGCGGGACAACCGCCGGGCAGCGCCCGCCCCGGCGCCACCCGATCGGCGCTCGTTCAGACGTTCATGATGGTCACGGCGCGGGCGTTCAGGTACGCGTCCATGGCCTCGGTGCCGCCTTCTGATCCGTAGCCCGAGTCCTTGATGCCGCCAAACGGCATTTCGGCCGACGGTGCGGCCGGCATGTTGATCCACATCATGCCGACTTCCACCTTGCGCGCCAGCAGGTCGGCGTTCTTGAGCGACTTGGTGAAGCCGTAGCCGGCCAGGCCGAAGGACAGGCGGTTCGCCTCGCCAATGGCTTCGTCAAGCGTGTTGAAGCTGCGGATCGCCGCCATCGGGCCGAAGGGCTCGTCGTTGAAAACCTTGGCATGCAGCGGCACGTCAGTCAGGATGGTGGGCTGCCAGAAGTTGCCGGTGTCGCCCATGCGCTCGCCGCCATGGGCGACGGTGGCGCCTTTCTCGACGGCGTCCTGCGTGAACTCGGCCATCGCGGTCAGGCGGCGCGGGTTGGCCAGCGGGCCCATGGTGGTGCCTTCATGCGTGCCATCGCCCACCTTCAGGCCCTGGGTGTACTTGACCAGCGCGGCGGCAAAGTCGTTCTTGATGCTCTCGTGCACCAGAAAGCGCGTGGGCGAGATGCACACCTGGCCGGCGTTGCGGAACTTGGCGGCGCCGGCCGCCTTGACGGCCAGCGCCACGTCGGCGTCTTCGGCCACGATCACCGGCGCGTGGCCGCCCAGTTCCATCGTCACGCGCTTCATGTGCTGGCCGGCCATGGCCGCCAGTTGCTTGCCCACCGGCGTGGAGCCGGTGAAGGTGATCTTGCGGATCACCGGGTGCGGGATCAGGTAGCCGGAGATTTCTGCCGGGTTGCCATAGACCAGGCCCAGCACGCCGGGTGGCAGGCCGGCGTCGGCAAAGGCGCGGATCAGCTCGGCCGGCGAAGCGGGCGTTTCTTCAGCCGCTTTCACGATCATCGAGCAGCCGGCCGCCAGCGCGCCCGCCATCTTGCGCACCACCTGGTTGATCGGGAAGTTCCACGGCGTGAAAGCCGCCACCGGGCCGACCGGGTCTTTCAGCACCATCTGGCGCGCGGCCAGGTTGAAGCGCGAGGGCACGATGCGGCCGTAGACGCGCAGGCCTTCGTCGGCGAACCAGTCGATGATGTCGGCGGCGGCCAGCGTCTCGCCCTTGGCCTCGACCAGCGGCTTGCCCTGCTCCATCGTCAGCAGGCGGGCGATGTTGCCGGCGCGCTCGCGCAGCAATGCAGCGGCGCGGCGCATCAGCTTGCTGCGCTCGATGGCGGGCATGTCGCGCCAGACTTCAAAGCCTTTTTGCGCAGCCGCCAGTGCGGCGTCCAGATCGGCCACGCCGGCGTGCGCCACCCGGCCGATTTCCTGGCCGGTGGCCGGGTTGAAGACCGCCAGGCTTTTGCCGCTGGCGGCGTCCTGCCACTGGCCGTTGATGAAGAGCTGGGTGTTGGGGTAGGTCATGCAGTTGTCCTTGTTCGGGGGTTTCAGTCAGCCTTCGATTGTGGAACAGCTGCGCGGATCGTGCCGAAGGCGGCGCTGGCAGCCGCTGGCCGGATGCGTTACCTTGTGGCCATTGCCACTCCGACCCGCCTGCCGATGCCCGAAACAACTTTTGAAATCGACACCCTGCTGTCACAGTCCGACGCCGACGCGGTGATGTTCGAGCTGCAGGACCTGCCCTGCGTGAACCAGGCCGACGTCGACCTGCCCCGTCGCCGCGCCTGGGTCAGCCACACGGCGATGATTTCACCGCAGGACATTGCCGACGCGCTGCAGGAGGCGGGTTACGCGAGCCGCGTGGTGGAAGGCGGCGACTGACGGTGACTGGCGGCAATTGGCGGGGCAGTTGCCGGCGCCGAATGGCCGGTATCCGCCGGCAGAAAGCTCACGCCGAAGGGCGCACCAGTTCGATCTCCAGCCCCGCTGGCGTGACCGTGATGCGCCCTGGCATCACGCCCAGACGGTCGGCCGTGGCCAGATCCTTTGGCTGCAGCTGGTAGACCACGACGTCGCGCAGGGTCTGCTCTGCCAGGCGCGGGGCCAGACCGT
The DNA here is from genome assembly GCA_014879655.1 of Burkholderiaceae bacterium. GTDB lineage: Bacteria > Pseudomonadota > Gammaproteobacteria > Burkholderiales > Burkholderiaceae_C > JACSRS01. Next base: position 8,569 of record JACSRS010000023.1, on the reverse strand, counting down.
TGAGCAGCTGCGCCGTCTGCGGCGGCAGGCCGTCAATCTGCAGCGCGTTGACCAGCAGGTCATGGGCGCGCACGGTCTGGTCGGCGCGCTCGTAGCGCAGCGCAAAGTCGATGTCGAGCAGGCCGCTGTAGCTGCGGCGCAGCACCACCCCGGCAGCCTCCAGCGCCATCACGGCGTTGATGCGGTTGGCCTCGGGCCGCAACTGCAGACGCGGCGCCTGCAGGTTCAATTCGAGCAGACCAGCCAGCGGAAAACGGCGCGGAAAGCGCGCGTCGATGCGGCTTTGCAGGCGTTCCAGCGGCACCGTGACGCTACCCGGCTTAACGGCGCCACAGGCCGCCAGCAAGGCCAGCGCCGGCGCCACCAGCAACAGGCTGCGGCGCAGGCCGCCGCCAACTCGGTGGGAAGGGTTGGGGTTCATCGCGATCACGGGCGCTCCGGATCGGCCGGCGACGGCAGGGGGGTCACAGCTTCTGACAGGCATTTTTTCAGACTTTTCCGACCCATCCCAGCGTCGCACCGTGCTTTCAAGCTACTGAATCGATATCGCCCGCACGGCGCCCGCCACGACGGTCCGGCTGCGCTTTTTCCAGCGCCTTGACCAACTGGTTGCTGGTGTTGCGCAGGCGCTGGGCCAGCAGCTGGGTGAGCTTGACCAGCAGCTTGGCGCCCACCGACGGGTGCTCGTGAATCAGCGTGGCAATGGCCTTGCGCGTGAGCAGACCGGCTTCCACCACCTCGATGGCCGAGCAGGTGGCGTAGCGCGGCTCGCCGTCGAGCATCGACATCTCGCCCGCCGCCGCGCCGGCGCGAATCACCGCCAGCCGCGTGACCTCGCCACTGGCCGCGGTGGCGGACAGATCGGCGTCACTGCCGGCGCGCACAAAGGTGCGCCGAGTGACGTCGACGGTGCCGCGGAGCACCAGCATCATCCAGTCGCCCACGTCACCCTCGGTCACCAGCACCTGGCCCGGCTGCGCCCGCACCACCAGCATGACCGAACCCATCACATCGGCCTCGCCCGGGCTGCAGTCTTCGAGCAGCGGGCTGTTGTGCAGCCAATCGGCGCCGAAATCCGACAGCCGCACGCCCTGGCTCACCAGCTCCAGGCCGGCCTTCTTGACGGCGTTTTCAATCGGGATCATCGCGGGCTGGACCGATGCCTGAAACGAAGGATCGAGCGACCTGCAGGGCGAGCCGGTGCGCAGGCGCCGCTCAACGCGCCGCCCCGCCGAACTGCTGAATCCAGGCGGCCACGTCCTGCGCCGCAGCGGCGGTGGCGGCGGTGAGCGCGCGCACGCCACCTGCCGCATCGGCCGTGGGCGCCGGCCGCTGCACGGTGAAGCGCTGCTGCGCGGCCAGGCGGTCGCGCCCGCCAGCGGCATCGACCAGCGTCGCGCGCAAACGCACCACACCAACCGAAAGCTCCGGCGTCTCGAAAACCTGGCTGAATTCTTCCAGGTCGACGCGCAGCGTGAGCGGCGTGCGCGCGTCACCCGGATTCAGCACCACCCGCTGCTGCCCCAGTTGCTCGCGCAGGCGCTGACGCACCAGTTGTGCGGGCGCCATGCTCCAGCGCGCCATCGCGTAGGGGCGCAGCTGCTGCACGTCGGCATAAGCCAGCCGGTAGACGATGGCGGTGCCGTCCAGCGCCTCGGGCGCATCGATGTCGGCCAATGTCAGCGCCGGCAGGCGCGCAGCCGCCGAGGCCGGCGCCGCTGCGGCAGCGGCGGCCAGCGGCGCCGGGCCGAAGTCGTAGACCGCCGGGCGTGCCGTCGGCTTGTCGGGAAGGGCCGAACAGGCCGACAGCAGCAGCGCCAGGCCCGCAGCGGCCAGCGGCGCGCGCGGGGTGAAGGTGGGCAGGGATCGTGAAGTCGTGCGCATGGAAGGTCCTCAACGGGCAACTGCGGGCGGCGCAAAGCCGGGTTCGCCGGGGCCCGGCGCGACGGGGCCGTTGCCGTACAGCAGCGACTGCGGGTTTTCATCCAGGTGGCTGGCGGTGCGGCCGAGCCGTCGCGCGCTGCGCGCGGCCTCGTCGCTCAGGCTGTTCACGCGCGGCAAGGTGGAATCGTTCAGCGTGTTCGCCCCTTGTGCAAGGGCGTCGGCGCCGGCGGCCAGCCGGTCGATCGGGCCGTCTTTTTCGGTGATGCGCTGCACCGCCTTGCCGGCTTCAGCCACCGTCTTGCGCGTCTCCTGCGACGTGGCCTGAATCGACTGCAGTGTCTCGCGCGCCGCACCCATCACCTCGGGCACGCTGATTTTCGGCACACCGGCGGGGGTGGCCATCACCGCGCGCAGGTCGCCCGACAGCTGCCGGATACCGGCCGCGGCCTCGCCGGTGTTGTGCAGCGCGTCCATCAGGATCTTCTGGTTCTCCGGTGAGAGCAGCCGGTTCACGTTTTTGGTGGCGGCTTCCACCTGCACCAGCAGCGCTGCGCCCTGCTCGGCCAGCCGCCCGACCAGGCTGGGGCGCAGCGGGATGCGCGGCGGCTCGCCGTCGGCCGACTCCAGCGGCTTGCCCAGGCCGGGCACGTCCTTGTCGTCGTCGAGCTGCACGTGGGCGATACCGGTCACGCCCTGGTAGCCCAGCGTTGCAAAGGTGGCCTGCGACACCGGCGCCGACGTGTCGACCGCAATGCGCACCAGCACGTTGCCCGACACCTTGGGGTCGAAGCTGATGTCGGTGACCTTGCCCACCGGCACGCCCTTGTAGCGCACCGCCGCCTGCGGTTGCAGGCCGGTGACGGCATCGGCCGAACTGAGCTCGTAGGCGCGGCGCACCGCACCGTCGCGGCTGAGCCACCAGCCCAGCGACAGCAGCAACGCCGTGACCAGCACGACGAAGGCGCCGGCGGCAAGGGCGTGGGCTTTGTTTTCCATGGAACTTCCTTTTTACACCGTGAACGGGTACTCGCGCAGCAACTCCATCGCGCGCTGACCCCGTTCGCCGAGGAAAAAATCGTGAATGAAAGGATGCGGGAAGGCAACCACCTCGCGCGGCGGCGCGTTGACGATGATCCGCTGGTCGGCCACCACGGCCACGCGGGTGCTCAGCTCGAACAGCGTGTCCAGGTCGTGCGTGACCATCACCACCGTCAGGCCCAGTTCGCGGTGCAGCGAGCGCAAGAGCGTGCAGAAACCGTCGGAACTGTCGGGGTCGAGGCCGGCAGTGGGCTCGTCGAGCAGCAGCAGCGGCGGGTCCATGATGAGGGCGCGCGCCAGCGCCACGCGCTTGATCATGCCGCCCGACAGCTCGGCCGGCATCTTGTGCGCGTGCCGCACCTCCAGCCCGACCATCTGCAGCTTGAGCAGCGCGGCGTCGCGGATCAGGTCGTCGGGCAGGCACTTGAGCTCGCGCAGCGCAAAGGCGATGTTGTCGAGCACGGTGAAGGCCGAGAACAGCGCGCCGTGCTGGAACAGCATGCCCACGCGGCTGGACGCCCCGTGTGCGCCCAGCCGTTCGGCCGGCTTGCCCAGCACCGTGACGGTGCCGCGCGCCGGCGTGTTCAGCCCCAGAATCTGCCGCAGCAGCACGGTCTTGCCGCTGCCCGAGCCCCCGACGATGGTCAGCACCTCGCCGCGCGGCACCACCAGATCCAGGTCCTTGTGGATCACCACGTCGACGCCAGCGTTGTGGAACACCGACCACAGGCCCTCGATCTCGACCACCGGCGCGTGCGCGGCGGCTTCGGCGGCGGCCACGGCGGCGACGGCTTCGAGGGTGTTTTCGCGGTCGCCCATGACTCAGATGCCCACGTTCTTGAAAATCACCGCAAACAGCGCGTCGATCAGGATCACGACGGTGATCGAGGTCACCACCGATGCCGTGGTGCCGCGCCCCAGGCTCTCGGTGTTGGGTTTGACGCGCAGGCCGAAGTGGCAGGCCACCAGCGCAATCAGCGCGCCGAACACCACCGACTTGCCCATGGCCAGCGTCAGATTGGCCACCTGCACCGCCCGCGGCAGGTTGTTGATGAAATACGCCGGCGTGATGCCCAGCACCAGGTCGGCCGACAGCATGCCGCCGATCAGCGCTGCCAGCGTGGTCCACAGCGAGATCAGCGGCATCGCAATGGCCAGAGCGATGGCACGCGGCAGCACCAGCCGAAAACCATGCGGGATGCCCATCACGCGCATCGCATCCAGTTCTTCGGTCACGCGCATCACGCCGATCTGCGCCGTGATGGCTGAACCCGAGCGCCCGGCAATCAGCACCGCCGCCAGCACCGGGCCGAGCTCGCGGATCAGAGACAGCCCCAGGATGTTGACGATGAACGCCTCGGCCCCGAACAGCCGCAGCTGCTGCGCCGTCAGGTAGGCCAGCACCACGCCGATCAGGAAACCGACCATGGCGGTGATCGGCAGCGCGGTCGCGCCGATCTGGTAGATGTTGCCGGTGATGTCGCGCCACGGGCCGTCGCGCGGCGAACGCACCAGCCGGATCACGTCCAGCAACAGTTGCCCCACCAGTGCCACCAGGTCGCGCACATGGTCGCCCAGCACGAAGATCTGTTCGCCCAGCCACAGCAGATACTGGCCCAGCGTGCGACGCTGCGGCTGCGGTGGCTCGACCGAAAAGCGCGCCACCCGCTCCAGCACCGCGCGCTGCTCCGGTGAAGCCTGCAACTGCGCCGGCAGCACGCGCCCCCAGTGGTTCCAAAGCGCCTGCGCACCCAGATGGTCGATGCGCTGCAGCTGCGTCAGGTCCCAGGCGGCATCGCGCCCCACGGTGGGCAGCGCCCGCACCAGCGACGCCCAGACGCCCGGCGCGGTGATCTGCGCCGCGGTCCAGACACCGAGCAGGCGCGCCCGCGTGCCTTGCGGTCCGGCTTCAACGGTGAGTCGGGGGGTGGTGTCCTCCATCGGTCAGGTTCGGCGTCGCTGTCGGTTGGCACGTGTTGGGGGTGGAAGTCGCATGGTAGCGCGAGCCCGACGCCCTGCCATCAGGGCGGACACCCGGGTCCGGGAACCGGGGGCCCTGCGGCGAAGGGGGGGTACGCCTGCAAAGACACCAATTATTGAAAAAATTGGCATCAACCCATCGTCAAATGGATGTTTTCAGCTATTGAAACAGGACCGATGAATCGCTGAAGCTGCTACGGTCGGCGGGCGAAAAAACGCCCGGTCGCCTTGCAGCGACCGGGCAACCGGCCAGGCCGGATTCAACGCCAGCAAGAAGCTTCGGAATCAGGCCTTGGACAGCCGGACCTGCGCAACGCTGCCCGTGAGGTAGCCCACGGCCGCGCCGAACTTGTCGCGGTAGTTGGCCTTGATCAACGGGTCGAGCGTTGTCTTCACGTTGTTGTGAATGCTGCCCCAGTCGCCCGCGTGCTGGAAGTTGCTCATGATGTAAGTCCAGCCGTTGAGCTCGTCGACGGCGTGCAGTCCGGTGGATTCGCCGCCAGCGGGTATCGACAGGATGCGTGTCAGCACTTTGGTGTCGACGTTGTAGGCCCAGAGGAAGTTGTTGACGTGCTGGCTGCTGTCCTCGCCGATGAACAGTGTGCGCATCTTCTCGGAGAACTTCAGATTGTCCGGATTGGCCATCTTGTTGGGGTTGGCGGTGTTGCCCAGCGCATCGGCGGCGGTGTCTTCGCCGACGATCAGCGCCTTCACATCGGCCGGCATCCAGTCGCTGGCGATGGCAGCCCCCTTGTCATCCTTGAGCCCGCCCTTGAGGTTCAGCGCCATCACCGCGCCGGCCTTGAGCTGCGCCGGGATGGACACGCCGTTGCCCGCGGTGTTCAGCGAGTTCCCGGCGACCATCGATGCCTGGCAGTTCTGCAAGGCGGAATAGGCGATCTTGTCGCGGGCGTTGACGGTGGTGCCTTCCATTTTGGAGAAGCCCATCGATGCGCCGACCAGGCTGGCGTAGCGGTGCGTCTCCAGAAAAGCAGCGGCTTTTTCCATGCCGGGCATCAGCTTGATCCACTCGGTGCGCCCGTTGGCATTGACCTTGGTGAAACTGGTGTCCGATGGGTCGGTGGCGCGCACATCCATGATGTCGGTCGGCTTGAGGGTGTTGGCCAGGCGGTGCACGTCGGCGCTGCTGGCCGCACCCAGCCGGATCCAGCTCAGGGGTGCGGCGGCGCCGGCCGGGTCCAGCGAGAAGCCCGCGCCGACTTTGGCCACGTACAGGGTGCCGGACGACAGGTCCTTCTCGCGGTCCGCGACGAACACGAAATAGCCGCTGTTGGTGGCGTCGTCGCCCATCAGCACGGTGCGGTTGTCGGGCATCACCTGCACCAGTTCGTGCGAGATGCGGCCCAGGCAGTAGTGCTTGGTGACGCTGCCTGTGCCGTCGGCGTTGACGGTGACTTCGGGCAGGTGCCCATAGTGGTAGGGATTGGCGGCCGTTTCACTGCCGTACAGGTTCTTGCTGAAAGCCTTGAACTGCGAATCGCCGGCAGCGGCAAAGGCGTTGGGCTCGTACTCTTCGCTCGACAGGTGCGTGCCCCAGGGCGACAGGCTGGCGCCGCAGGTGATCCAAAGGCCGTGCACGCCCGAGGTGTCGACGTTGTGGTACTTCACCAGCGAGAGCTTGCCGGTCGCCGGGTCCTGATCCAGCGTCAGCACCGCGATCGGCGAGGGCAGGCGACCATACATGTCGCTGACCCCGTCCTGCGCCCAGGTGGCGTACTCGAACTGCACCACGGCAAACACCGTGTTGCCCTTGACGCCTGCCACTCTGGCGCCCTCGACTTTCAGCAGCGAGGTGCCATCCGGTGAATCGGAGAAGTACTGGCGCGCCTTTGCCGGCACGGTGTTGTCGATGATGGGCTGGTTGTAGATGTCGAAGTAGCCGCCCGCGAGGATGGTGCCGCCTTTGCCATCGGACACCCGGTCGCCGGTGACGAAGAATGGCTGATAGGCCAGCTTGAAGTCGACCTTGCTGGCGTCGCTGAAAGTGGCCGTCATGACCGAACTGGTGGTGGTGGTGGCCATCGCGGCCGCATCGGCCAGTGTTGGCGCCGGTGTCGCGCTGAAGCTCACGCCCGACAGCGTGGGAGCGGGCGCGCCGATGGCGGCCGCAGCGTCGTCGCCGCCGCCACAGCCGGCCAGCAGCGCGCTGGTGCCGGCCAGTGAAGCGGTCAGCGGCAGCATCGGCGCGCTGGAGAGCAGTTTGAGCAGGTGGCGGCGGGAAACATCGGAAAGGGGATTCATGAAAGCAGACTCCTGGTGGATGGGGGAAACGCACCGAAGTCTGCGACCGGGATGTGAAAGGCTGATGACAACGCCGGCCGGCGCCTGCGACGGACGTGAGCCCGTCGACTTGGGTCCCGAAGTCGGACGCTGGCGATCAGCCGGGCGGCAGGCCGCCCGCCTTGGGCCACAGCACCCACAGCCTGAGCGGCTGCTTGAGCCGGCCGGCCAGCTCGCCGGCTTCGGTGCCGGAGCCGGCATACCAGTCGGCCCGCACCGCGCCGACGATGGCGCTGCCGGTGTCCTGCGCCAGCACCAGCCGCTGCAGCGTCAGCTGCGGGCCGGCGGAGACCAGCCAGACCGGCGTGCCGTACGGAATGCTGCCGGGATCGACGGCGATCGAGCGGCCCGGCGTCAGCGCCACGCCCTGTGCGCCGCGCGGGCCGGCGCTGGCGTCGATCGCATCGAGCGGCTCCTCACGGAAAAACACCACGCGCGGATTGCTCCACAGCAGCTCCTGGGTGCGCTGCGGATTCGCCGCCAGCCAGGCCTTGATGCCGGGCCAGGACGCATCGCGCACCGCGCCCTGGTCGAGCAGCCAGCGGCCGACGCTCTTGTACGGCTGGTCATTCGTGGCCGCAAAGGCCAGCCTCACGGTGCGCACGCTGCCGTCGGGCTCGGTCACGCGCACCCGGCCCGAACCCTGGATCTGCAGCACCAGCGCGTCCACCGGGTCGGCCAGCCAGACGATCTCGCGGCCGCGCAGCGCGGCCCTGGCGTCGGCGCGGGTTTCCATCTCCTGCCGGGTGTACCAGGGGCGGCCCGAAGCCAGTCCGGCAGGCGGGCGGTACAGCGGCACGTTGTAGCGGGCACTGGGGGTGCGCGAGGCGTCGAACACCGGCTCGTAGTAGCTGGTCAGCAGCCCTTCGGCACTGCCGCCGGCGGCTTCCACCCGGTAGGGCTGCAGCCGCTGGCGCAGCCAGGCACGCTGGTCAGCCGGGCTGCCGATCGACAGCCGGCGCACCTCGGGGCACAGCACGCCGTGCGCCGGCGCCGGCCGCTCGCAGCTCTTGAGCCAGGCGTTCCAGGCCTCGTGCAGCGCATCGTCGTTCAGGCCCGGCAGCTCCGACCAGCGCACCGGCACCCAGCGGCTGCGCGGCCGCTGCAGCGCCGGCGGCAGCGGGCCGGTGTCGTCGTCCGATGCGCCGACCGGGATGTCCGCAGGCGGCGCAGGAGATGGCGGCGGCGACACCGCGCAGCTGGCCAGCATTCCTACAATGACCCCGGCGGCAATGCGCCTCAGGAGTGGATTCATGGGACTGATTTTGCTGGAAGCGCTGGGGGCGCTGCTGATCTTGCTGGGCATTGTCTGGTGGACCATGTTTTCCGGTCGCAAGGGCGGCGAGCCGCCGACCGCCCCGGACTC
>JACSRS010000024.1 GCA_014879655.1 Burkholderiaceae bacterium | reverse complement strand
GCGGAACTGACGCTCCAGCACGCCATACATGCGCTTGACCTTCTGCTTCTCGCGCAACTGCAGACCGAAGTCGGAGGTGCGCTGGCCAGAGGTGCGGCCATGCTGGCCCGGCTTGGCTTCAAATTTGCACTTGTCGCTGATCGAGCGGCGTGCGCTCTTCAGAAACAGGTCAGTGCCTTCACGGCGGGAGAGTTTGGCCTTGGGGCCGAGATAGCGTGCCACTTGATCTTCCTTTATGTCATCTTCCGCAGCAAGCTGCGGGAGCCGCTATCGTTGGCATAGCGGCGGTGGGCTTGTCAATGAATCAGATGCGCCGACGCTTTTGCGGACGGCAACCGTTGTGGGGCATGGGCGTCACATCGGCGATCGACGCGATGCGGATACCGAGCGCGGCGAGTGCGCGCACCGAAGACTCGCGGCCGGGGCCTGGGCCTTTGATTTCGACATCAAGGTTCTTGATGCCCTGCTCGATTGCGGCACGGCCTGCCACCTCGGACGCAACCTGAGCTGCGAACGGGGTCGACTTGCGCGAACCCTTGAAACCCTGACCGCCGGACGATGCCCAGGACAAAGCATTGCCTTGACGATCGGTAATCGTGATGATGGTGTTGTTGAACGATGCGTGCACGTGGGCGACACCGTCGGAAACGTTCTTGCGAACCTTCTTGCGAACCCGCTGGGCCGCCGAATTGGATGGAGACTTTGCCATGTTGACCTCGAACCCTTCTTATTTCTTGAGTGCCGCCGCTGCCTTGCGCGGGCCCTTGCGGGTGCGGGCATTGGTGCGGGTGCGCTGACCACGCATCGGCAGTCCGCGACGATGGCGGAAACCGCGGTAGCAACCGATGTCCATCAAACGCTTGATGTTCATCGTTGTTTCGCGACGCAGGTCACCCTCGATCGTGTAGACCGCGATGTGATCACGGATCTTTTCCAGATCACCGTCTGTCAGATCCTTGATTTTCTTCGCGTAGTCGATGCCACAAGCTTCGCAAATCTTGCGAGCGCGGCTGCGACCGATACCGAAAATGGAGGTGAGCCCAATTTCAGCGTGTTTGTGCGGCGGAATGTTGATGCCAGCGATACGTGCCATATTCGTCCTCTAAAACTTGTGCAATCAGCCTTGGCGCTGCTTGTGACGGGGGTCCGTGCAGATCACACGAACGACGCCCTTGCGCCGAATGATCTTGCAGTTGCGGCAGATTTTCTTGACTGAAGCCGAAACTCTCATTTCACTCTCCTAAAGCTCGCGGCTTCTGTGCCGTGAAAAATGCGCCGTCCGACAGCGCGGTAAACATGACGGCCACTGGCCCAGCCAGCAACCCCTCGACCTTCCCGGTCAACCACCCAACGTGGTCTTGAAATTGGCCTTCTTCAGCAACGATTCGTATTGCTGCGACATCAGGTAGTTCTGCACCTGCGCCATGAAGTCCATCGTGACCACAACGATGATCAGCAGTGACGTGCCGCCGAAATAGAACGGTACGTTGTATTTCAGAATCAGGAACTCCGGCAGCAGACACACGAAAGTGATGTAGACCGCCCCTGCCAGCGTCAACCGTCCCAGAATCTTGTCGATGTACTTGGCGGTCTGTTCACCCGGCCGGATGCCCGGAACGAATGCGCCGCTCTTCTTCAGGTTGTCTGCGGTTTCCCGGCTGTTGAACACCAGCGCCGTGTAGAAAAAGCAGAAGAACACGATCGCGCCTGCATACAGCATGACGTAGACCGGCTGCCCTGGCGCCAGCGCTCCAGCTATGTCCTTCAACCAGCGCATCGATTCACCGGTGCTGAACCAGCTCACAACTGTGGCGGGCAACAGGATGATCGACGACGCGAAGATAGGCGGAATCACGCCGGACATGTTGAGCTTGAGCGGCAAGTGGGAGGACTGCCCGCCATAAACCTTGTTGCCGACCTGACGGCGCGCGTAGTTCACCAGAATCTTGCGCTGACCGCGCTCGACAAATACAACGAAGTAGGTCACCAGCGCGACCAGCGTCACGATGAAGATGGCGACCAGCGGCCCCATCGCACCCGTGCGCACCAGTTCGAGCAAACCCCCGATTGCGTTGGGCAAGCCCGCCGCGATACCCGCAAAGATCAGGATTGAAATGCCGTTACCCAGACCACGCTCGGTGATCTGTTCGCCCAGCCACATCAGGAACATCGTTCCTGCAGTCAGACTGACAACAGCCGTCATGCGGAAACCCATGCCAGGATCAATCACAAGCCCGGGCGAGCTTTCGAGCGCAACCGCGATGCCAAGCGACTGGAACAGCGCCAGACCCAATGTGCCAAAGCGCGTGTACTGCGTGATCTTGCGACGGCCCGCTTCACCTTCTTTCTTGAGCTGCTCGAACATCGGCACGACGTAGGTCATCAACTGCATGATGATCGACGCGGAGATGTAAGGCATGATGCCCAGAGCGAACACGGTGAACCGAGACAGCGCGCCACCCGAGAACATGTTGAACAGGCTCAGGATGCCGCCCTGCTGGCCCTTGAACAGTTGCTGCAAGGCGCCAGGATCGATACCGGGCACCGGAATGTGCGCACCCACGCGGTACACCACTAACGCCAGCAGCAAAAAGACAAGCCGGCGACGCAAGTCACCATACTTGCCCGCTTTTGCTATCTGACCTGAGCTGGTTGCCACTGAATTTACCTGGAAAAGTGGATCAGGCCACCGAGCCGCCAGCGGCTTCAATGGCCGCTTTTGCGCCGGCGGTCGCACCGATGCCGCTCAGCTTGACGGCCTTGCTGATCGAACCGCTGTTGATGACCTTGACAACTTTGGCGATGGCGCCAACCAGACCGGCCTGCTTCAGGACCAGCAGATCGACATCGGCCGCGCCCAGGCGCTCCAGTGCCGCCAGCGTCACTTCGGCGTTGAACTTGAGGGTCTGCGACTTGAAACCACGCTTGGGCAAACGGCGCTGCAGCGGCATCTGGCCGCCTTCAAAACCGACTTTGTGATAGCCGCCTGCGCGGGACTTCTGACCCTTGTGACCGCGACCCGCGGTCTTGCCCAGACCGGAACCGATACCCCGGCCAACGCGACGCTTGGCGTGCTTGGCGCCAGCTGCGGGCTTGATGCTGTTGAGTTCCATCACTCGCCTCTCAGAGTACTTTGACCAGATAGCTGATCTTGTTGATCATGCCGCGAACCGCAGGGGTGTCCTGCAACTCACTGGTGCTGTTGAGCTTGCGCAGACCGAGGCCGCGAACCGTGTCGCGGTGCGACTGCTTGCATCCAATCGGGCTACGCACCAGTTGGACCTTGAGTGTTTGTTGTGTCGTCATGTTCCGTCCTGGGTTCAGGCGAAGATTTCTTCGACAGTCTTGCCGCGCTTGGCTGCCACCTGGGCCGCAGTCGTCGAGCGCTTCAGTGCATCGAGGGTCGCACGCACCATGTTGTAGGGATTGGAAGAACCGTGGCTCTTGGCAACGATATCCGTGATACCCATCACCTCGAACACCGCACGCATCGGGCCACCCGCAATGATGCCGGTACCTTTGGGAGCGGGAGCCATCATCACCGAGGCCGCGCCATGATGGCCGGACACGTTGTGGTGGATGGTGCCATTGCGCAGCGAGATCTTGTTCAGATTACGGCGAGCCTCTTCCATGGCCTTTTGCACCGCGGCCGGCACTTCTTTCGACTTGCCCTTGCCCATGCCAACCCGACCGTCGCCATCACCCACCACCGTCAATGCAGCGAAGCCGAGAATGCGACCGCCCTTGACGACTTTGGTGACGCGATTGATCGCGATCATCTTCTCGCGCATTCCGTCTTCCGGACCGTCACTCTGCGCTCTTGCTTGAAACTTTGCCATTTTTCTATCCGATCCGATTAGAACTGCAGACCCGCTTCACGCGCGGCTTCCGCCAGCGCCTTGACGCGACCGTGGTACGCAAACCCGGAGCGATCAAACGCCACCTTGTCGACGCCTGCTGCAAGCGCTTTTTCAGCGATCCGCTTGCCGACGATCTGGGCTGCGGCAGCGTTGCCGCCTTTGCCGGAGCCACCCAGGCTGGCACGCAGATCGGCTTCGGCCGTCGATGCGCTGGCCAGAACGCGGGCACCGTCGCCAGAGATGATGCTTGCGTAGATGTGCAGATTGGTCCGATTGACAGACAGACGCGCCACGCCTTGCGATGCGATGCGGATGCGGGTCTGCCGGGCCCGGCGAAGACGCTGCTCTTTTTTGGTCAACATGTTGCCGCTCCTTACTTCTTCTTGGTCTCTTTGATCGTGATCTTCTCATCCACATAGCGGATGCCCTTACCCTTGTAGGGCTCCGGGGGACGAATGGCACGAATCTCTGCAGCCAGCTGGCCGACGCGCTGACGGTCAGCACCCTTGATGACAATTTCGGTCGGCGTCGCGGTGGCCACCGAAATGCCGGCTGGCATGTCAATGTTCACGGGATGCGAATAACCAACGCTCAGGTTCAGGCGAGCGCCCTGGGCTTGCGCCTTGTAACCCACGCCAACCAGGCTGAGTTTTTTCTCGAAACCCTTGCTGACTCCGACAACCATGTTGTTGACCAGCTGGCGCATGGTTCCGCTCATCGCATTGGCTTCGCGCGACTCGTTGGCCGGCACAAAGCTGAGCTTTCCGGCATCGCTGGTCACATTGACCAGCGGGTTTTGCACCATCGACAGCGCGCCGCCGGTTCCCTTGACGCTGATCTGGCCATCCTTGATGGAGACCTCGACACCAGCGGGGACCGTGACGGGTGATTTTCCTACTCGGGACATTTCAGTTTCTCCTCAAGGTCACGGTCAAGCGACGTAGCACAGCACTTCACCGCCGACACCGGCGGCGCGTGCCTTGCGGTCCGTCATCACACCCTTGGGCGTCGTGACGATCGCCACACCCAGACCGTTCATGACGGTGGGAATGGAGCCGCAGCCTTTATAGACGCGCAGGCCAGGACGGCTGACGCGCTCGATACGCTCGATGACCGGACGACCGGCGTAATACTTCAGGGCAATTTCCAGCTCGGCCTTGCCGTCGTTGGTCTTGACCTGGAAGCCGTCGATGTAGCCCTCGTCCTTCAGCACCTGCGCGATTGCAATCTTCACCTTGGAAGAAGGAATCACAACGGTGGACTTCGCCACCATCTGCGCATTGCGGATGCGGGTCAACAGATCGGCAATGGGATCACTCATGCTCATGCTAAATCTCCTGCCGATTACCAGCTTGCCTTGACGATACCTGGGATATCGCCGGCAAAAGCCATTTCACGAATCTTGGAACGACCCAGACCGAACTGGCGGAACGTTCCGCGCGCACGCCCGGTGATCTCGCAGCGGTTGCGCTGGCGGGTCGGGTTTGCGTTGCGGGGGAGTTTCTGCAGGGCCAGGCGCGCAAGCGCACGCTCTTCATCCGAGCGCTTGGCGTCACCGGCGATCGCCTTCAGTTCCGCATGTTTTTTTGCGTACTTGGCGACCAGTTTGTCCCGCTTGAGCTCGCGCTCAATTAAAGCCATTTTTGCCACAGGTCACCTCAATTCTTGAAGGGGAAACGGAATCCGGCGAGCAGTGCCTTGCACTCTTCGTCGCTCTTGGCCGTCGTCGTGATGCTGATGTTCAGCCCGCGCAGTGCATCCACCTTGTCGTATTCGATTTCGGGGAAGATGATCTGCTCTTTCACACCGACGTTGTAATTGCCACGACCATCAAAAGCCCGGCCGGACACGCCGCGGAAGTCACGCACACGCGGCAAAGCCACCGTGACGAAACGATCCAGGAATTCATACATTTGCACGCCACGCAGCGTAACCATGCAGCCGATCGCCTGGCCTTCGCGGATCTTGAACCCGGCGATGGCCTTGCGAGCCTTGGTCACCACCGGCTTCTGGCCGGCGATCTTGGTCAGGTCAGCCACAGCGGCGTCCATGACCTTTTTGTCGGCCACAGCTTCGCTGACACCCATGTTCAGGGTAATCTTGCTGAGGCGAGGAACCTGCATCGGAGACTTGTAGCCAAACTTGGCCATCAGTTCCGGGGCGATTTTTTCGCGATATACGTCTTGCAGTCGTGCCATGGTCATGCCACCTTGATTTCTTCGCCGCTGGACTTGAACACGCGTACGCGCTTGCCGTCAGCCAGCAGTTTGATGCCCACGCGGTCAGCCTTGCCGGTGGCGGCGTTGTAGATCGCCACGTTGGACTGGTGAATCGGCATGGACTTTTCAACGATGCCACCCGTCACACCCTTGAGCGGATTGGGCTTGGCGTGTTTCTTGACAATGTTGATACCCTCGACCAGCAGCATCGAGTCATCCTTGCGCAGCGAAACCTTGCCGCGCTTGCCTTTGTCGCGGCCGGTGATGACGACCACCTCGTCGCCTTTGCGAATCTTGTTCATGGCGTGTCCTTACAAAACTTCAGGGGCCAGCGACACGATCTTCATGAACTTCTCGGTGCGCAACTCGCGCGTCACCGGGCCGAAGATGCGGGTGCCGATCGGCTCCAGCTTGGCATTGAGCAGCACAGCTGCATTGCCGTCGAACTTGACGAGCGAGCCGTCGGCACGGCGGATGCCTTTGGCCGTACGAACCACCACAGCGCTGTAGACCTCGCCTTTTTTGACGCGGCCACGCGGCGCAGCTTCCTTGATGCTCACTTTGATAATGTCGCCCACGCTGGCGTAGCGACGCCTGGAGCCGCCGAGCACCTTGATGCACAGGACGGACTTTGCGCCGGTATTGTCGGCAACATCTAACCGCGATTCAGTCTGGATCATTTCTTTATTCCCAACTTGCACCTGTTGCGCCCCCAAAGAAGCACGCCAGATCAGTCTTGGGCCCGTCGTCGGCGCCGCAAACCACTTGCAACGCCTTATAGCTGGGCAGATTTCCTCGCTTTTTACAGCGAAGCCCGCAATTATGGCACAGATGCGTTTCGTGTCAAGTGCTTTGCGGGAAACCGGTCAGATATTGTGCCGCCAGCTGCAAAAACGGGCCGAGTTGCGGATCCCGACCGGTCTCTTCTTCAACGATGGCGCCCACCTGCGGCGCCATCGCAGTGGCCCAGCGGGCATCCAGAAACAGCAGGCGCGAGCGGCGGGCCAGCACGTCTTCCACGGTGCGGGCATATTCGTGCCGGACGGCAAAGCGGACCATGGCTTGCGTCAAGCCGCCACCCAGCTCCTGATCGGCGCCGGGCAGCGCCTGCACTGCGGCGGCTTCCGAGCCAAACAGCAAAAGCCCCTGCTCACCGGCCAGACTGGCGCCTTTTGCGTCGAAACCCGCCGCGCCCAACAGCGGGAAGTCGGCAGTCTGGCAAATCTTGCCGGCGCGCAGCAAGGCGGCGCGTTCGCACTGGTCCAGGACGTCCTGCGCCATCGCCCGGTAGGTCGTCCATTTGCCACCGGTGACCGTCACCAGTCCGCTGGCGCTGATCAGCACCGTGTGCTCCCGGCTCAGGGCCTTGGTGTCCTGGCCAGAGCGGTCGTGCGCCTTGACCAGCGGGCGCATGCCCACCCAGCAACTGCGCACATCGCCCGGCAGCGGCGCGCGCGCCAGGTAGCGACCGGCTTCCTGCAGGATGAAGTCGACCTCGCCGGCCAGCGGGCGCGGTTCGGGCGGCAGATCAGTGCGGGGGGTGTCGGTGGTGCCCAGAATGACTTTTCCCAGCCAGGGCACGGCAAACAGTACGCGGCCGTCGGCAGTGCGTGGCACCAGGATCGCATGATCGTCCGGCAGAAAGCCGCGATCGACGACCAGATGAACGCCCTGGCTCGGCGCCACCAGCGAGGGCGCCGGCTGCCCCGTGGCGTCACCGTCCTGGCGCCGCACCGAGTCTACCCAGACACCGGTGGCATTGATGACGCAGCGCGCCTGCACCCTTGCCTCGCGGCCGGTTTCATGGTCCCGGCAGATCAGCCCGCTGACCTTGCCGCCGTCGTGCGTCAGCGCGGCCGCTTCACAGTGGTTGAGCAGCAGCGCGCCCTGGGCCGCCGCGGTGCGCGCCAGCGCCAGCGCCAGCCGTGCGTCATCGAACTGGCCGTCCCAGTACTCAACGCCGCCGACCAGTCCGCGCGGCTGCACGCCGCGCTGCAAGCGCAGCGCCTGCCCGCGCGTCAGCAGCCGTGTCGGCGCCAGCCCTTCCCGGCCGGCCATCAGGTCATACAGCTTGAGCCCGGTGCCGTAGAACGGCGCGTCCCACCAGTGGTAGGACGGCATGACAAAAGGCAGCGGGCGCGCCAGGTGCGGCGCGTTGCGTAGCAGCCGCCCGCGCTCCAGCAGCGCCTCGCGCACCAGCGCCACGTTGCCCTGCGCCAGATACCGCACGCCGCCGTGCACCAGCTTGGTGGCGCGCGACGAGGTACCGGCGGCAAAGTCGCGCGACTCGACCAGCACCACGCTGTGGCCGCGTAGCGCTGCGTCCAGCGCGATGCCCAGCCCGGTGGCGCCGCCGCCGATCACGGCCAGATCCCAGGCGCGGTCCTTCGTCAGCCGGCTCCAGAGCGCCGCCCGATCCGTCGCCAGCGGCGCCGCGACCGCCGTCATGCGGCGTCCGCCACTGCCCAGTGGCGCGAACGGCTCACCGCTTCGCGCCAGCGCTGCAGCCGGGCCGCACGGGTAGCGCCCCCAAGCGAAGGCTCAAATCGCCTCTCCACCGCCCAGTTCGCCGAAATCTGACTCGCATCGCGCCAGACCCCGGTGGCCAGACCCGCCAGATAGGCCGCGCCCTGCGCGGTGGTTTCGGTGACGCGGGGGCGCACCACCGGCACACCGAGAAAATCGGCCTGCATCTGCATCAGCAGGTCATTGCGGCAGGCGCCGCCGTCGACCCGCAGTTCCTGCAGCGCAATGCCCGAGTCGCGCGCCATCGCGCCAAAGACATCGGCCACCTGAAGCGCGATGGCTTCGAGCGCTGCGCGGGCGATGTGGGCGCGGGTGGTGCCCCGGGTCATGCCCACCAGCGTGCCCCGCGCCTGGCTGTCCCAGTCCGGCGTTCCCAGCCCCACGAAGGCGGGCACCAGGTACACATCGCCGGTATCGGGCACGCTGGCGGCCAGCGCCTCCACCTCGGCGGCCGACTGGATGATCTGCAGCCCGTCGCGCAGCCACTGAACCGTGGCGCCGGCCATGAAGACCGAGCCTTCCAGCGCATAGGTGGTGCGCCGCGCCACCGGCGCGCCCGTCGCCGGGTCGGCGGCCGGTCCCTGCCAGGCCACTGTCGTCAGCAGCTGATTGCGGCTGGTCACGGCGGCCGCGCCGGTGTTCATCAGCATGAAGCAGCCCGTGCCATAGGTGTTCTTGGCCATGCCGGGCGCAAAGCAGGCCTGGCCGAAGGTCGCCGCCTGCTGGTCGCCGGCCAGACCGGCGATGCGCACCGGCGCCCCCAGCAAGGCGGCGTCGGTCTCGCCCAGCACTGCGCTGGACGGCACCACCTGCGGCAGCACCGAGGGTGGGATGCGAAACAGCTTGAGCAGTGCATCGTCCCACTGCATCGTGTGCAGGTTGAACAGCAGCGTGCGCGAGGCGTTGCTGGCATCCGTGGCGTGGACCCGACCACCGGTGAGCTTCCAGACCAGCCAGCTATCCACGGTGCCAAAGGCCAGCTCCCCCCGCTCGGCGCGCCGGCGCACGCCCGGCACGTGTTCCAGCAGCCACGCCAGCTTGGTGGCCGAAAAATACGCATCCAGCACCAGGCCGGTCTTCTTCTGGATCATCGCGGCCCGCCCCTGCTCGCGCAGCTGGGCGCAACGGGGGGCGGTGCGCCGGTCCTGCCAGACGATGGCCGGCGCCACCGGCTCGCCGGTGGCTCGGTCCCACAGCAGCGTGGTCTCGCGCTGGTTGGTGATGCCGATCGCCACCAGCTGACGCGCGGTCACGTTGCGGCTGGCCATGACCGCCTGCATCACGGCGTATTGCGACTGCCAGATTTCCGTGCCGTCGTGCTCCACCCAGCCCGGCTTCGGGAAGATCTGGCGAAACTCGCGCTGCGCGGTGGCCACCGGCTGGCCGCCGAGGTCGTAGAGGATGGCGCGGGAGCTGGTGGTGCCTTGGTCGAGCGCGAGGAGGTAGTCCATGGGCGCAAGATTAGCGCAAACCGGCGCGGCCGCATGAGCGGGTCCGGCCGCTGGAACCCGCGCGCCAGCGGCATCACAATACGTGCCCGGCTATGCGGAGGTTTCAATCATGACGACACACATCAGTTTCATCGGCGGCGGCAACATGGCCACGGCCATCATCGGCGGGTTGATCAAGCGGGGCATGACCGCCAGCCAGTTCGAGGTGGTGGAACCCCTGGCCGAGGCGCGCGAGCGATTGCTGGCCGACTTCGGCATCCGTGCGCTCAACACACCCGGCGCGGCGCTGACGCAATCGCAGCTGGTGGTCTGGGCCGTCAAGCCGCAGACTTTCAAGGAGGCGGCGCTGATGACGCGCTTTCACACCAAACAGGCGCTGCACCTGAGCGTGGCGGCGGGCATCCGCAGCGACAGCATCGCCAGCTGGCTGGGCACGCAGCGCATCGTTCGCGCCATGCCCAACACGCCGGCGCTGGTGGGCAAGGGCATGACGGCGCTGTACGGCCGGCCGGCGGTGACGGCCGACGACCGGGCATTGGTGGAGCGGGTGATCGAAACCACCGGCCACTACCTGTGGGTGGACAAGGAGGCCGATCTGGACGCGGTGACCGCACTCTCGGGCTCCGGCCCCGCCTACGTCTTCTATTTCCTCGAAGCGATGATCCAGGCTGGCGTGGACATGGGCCTGACGCGCGACCAGTCGCACCAGCTGTCCCTGGGCACCTTCCGCGGCGCCACTGCGCTGGCGCGGGCGTCGAACGACCCGCCCGAAGTGCTGCGCCAGCGCGTGACGTCCAAAGGCGGCACGACTTACGCGGCCATCACGTCGATGGAGCAGGACAACATCAAGAACGCATTCATGCGCGCTATGCACGCGGCGCGGCACCGGGCACGCGAACTGGGCGACGAATTCGGCAGCTGAAAGCGCCGCCCGCCGGCTTTTTCGACTTCTGCGCCGCTTATCCGGCGACTTTCACTGCGTACGACAGCGCAATGCCGGCAAATACGGTGAAACCCAGCCAGTGGTTCACGCGAAACGCCCGAAAGCAGCCTTCGCGCGAGCGGTCGCGGATCAGCGTCAGATGCCAGACCACCTGTGCGAGCGCCACGCCGGTCGCTATCCAATACGGAGCGCCATACGACCATTTGACGCTGGGCCATGCCCAAAAAAGCAGGTAAATCAGGTAAAACGCGCCGATGGCCGGCACGTCCCATCGGCCCAGCGTGATGGCCGAGGTCTTCATGCCGATGCGCAGGTCGTCATCACGGTCGACCATCGCGTACTCGGTGTCGTAGGCCAGCACCCAGAACAGGTTGCCCAGCAGCAGCCACCAGGCCAGCCAGGGCACTTCGCGGGTGACGGCCGAAAACGCCATCGGGATGCCGAAGCTGAAAGCCACGCCCAGCACCGCCTGCGGCATGGATACAAAGCGTTTGGCGTACGGGTACGCCAGCGTCACCGCCAGCGCGGCGAACGACCAGGCCACCGTATCCACGTTGGTGGTCAGCACCAGCGCAAACGCCGCCAGCGCCAGCACCGCACCCAGCGCCAGCGCCTCTTTCACGCCGACCTTGCCGCTGGTCACCGGCCGCTGCGCGGTGCGCTTGACGTGGCGGTCGAACTCGCGATCGGCCACGTCGTTGATACAGCAGCCCGCGCTGCGCATCAGGATGGTGCCCAGCGTGAACACCAGCAGCAGATGCCAGCCGGGAAAGCCGCCGGCGGCGATCCACAGCGCGCCCAGCGTCGGCCACAGCAGCAGCAGCCAGCCGGCCGGGCGATTCCAGCGGATCAGGTCCAGGTACAGCGGCAGGCGTTGCTTGACGGCGACCATCGCGCGTGGTTCAGAGCCCGAGCAGGCGCAGGTCGAGCCGCGTGCCGGCCGGCGTCTGGTGCACCGGCGGGCACCACAGGTAGGCGCCGGTCACCGGGGTGGAGATGCCGAACAGCGCGTCGGTGATGCCGTCTTCCAGCCCCGCCATGCGGCGCATCTGCACTTCAAAGGCATCGAGCGACTTGCCGAACGCGACAAACATCAGCCCCGCCTTGCGCCCCAGCACCCAAGGCATCGAGCGGCGCAGCACAAAGGCTTCGGGCTTGAAGCTCTCCTGCGCGGTGCGCTTGACGTGCGCCGATTCGGGCGCGTCGGCCAACTCGTGGTTGTCGCGGCGGCGGCGGCCGACCATGTGATCCTGCTCGCGCGTGGTCATGGCTTCGAACGTATCGAAGTCGTGCACCCATTGCTGCACGGCCACAAAGCTCGACCCGTTCAGCCCCGCGCCCTTGCGGTGCAGCAGCGCGGCTTTCTCGGCGGCGGCGCCTTCAGGGTTTTCGGTGCCGTCCTCGTAGCCGGTCAGGTCGCGGCCATGCCCGTTGGGGCCGCGTCCGTGGCGAAAGGCTTCCACCGCGCGCTCCAGCCGCAAGGCCGGCGCCAGCGCCTTTTCCAGCGCGCGCGCGGCCAGCACCAGCCGGCCCCGGTCGCTGCCGCGCTGCCAGCACCACAACGCGGTCGGCGTCGACGGCACCTTGACGCCCGGCCCCGCCAGCGCCGGAAACTCGCGCAGGCCGGGCACCTGCGTGCCCAGCGCCGCCATCAGCTGCGGCCCGATCGCGGCGACGGTCTGCTCGCCGTCCACCACCTCAGCCAAGCGCTGCAGCGCGGCCCGCAAGGCGTCGACCGGCACGGCGGCGTCGCCGGCCTTGGGCTGGGCGAGCGAGAAAAACAGGTAACGCCCCTGGGTGGGAACGGGTGCGAGGATGCCGGCTTGCGCGCTCTTCATGGGTTCTTCTTCTCCTTGTTGAAACAGTTTCAGGTCGCCTGCACCGATCAGGACAGGCGGATCACACCCGGCAGTTCGCAGGCATAGATGGCGTTGCGCAGCGCGGCAATCGCCTCATAGCGCGTGAAGCTGCGCCGCCAGGCCAGCACGACACGGCGCATTGGCGCCGGCGCCTTGCCATCGACGATGGGCAGGTACTTGACGAAGGCGTCTTCATCCTTGCGCCGCTTGCGGCCGGCTTCCAGCGCCTCCTTGGGCACCGACAGGCGCGGCACCAGCGTCAGCCCCATGCCGGCGGCCACCATGTGCTTGATGGTCTCCAGCGACGAGCCCTCGAAGCTGCGGCGGATGCCTTCGGCGTCGCTGGCAAAGCGGGCGAATTCGGGGCAGACCTCCAGCACGTGGTCGCGAAAGCAATGCCCGGTTCCCAGCAGCAACATCGTTTCCTGCTTGAGCTGCCCCGACGTCACCGACTTCAGCGCCGCCAGCGGGTGGTGGCTGGGCAGCGCGGCCATGAACGGCTCGTCGTACAGCGCCGCCGTGGCCAGCCCGGCGTCGGGGAAGGGTTCGGCCAGGATGGCGCAGTCGAGCTCGCCGGTGCGCAGCATCTCCAGCAGCCGCACCGTGAAGTTCTCCTGCAGCATCAGCGGCATCTGCGGCGACATGCGGATCACGTTGCGCACCAGGTCGGGCAGCAGGTAGGGGCCGATGGTGTAGATCACCCCCAGCTTGAGTGGGCCCGCCAGCGGGTCCTTGCCGCGCTTGGCAATCTCGCGGATGGCCGACGCCTGCTCCAGCACGCTTTGCGCCTGCCGCACGATTTCCTCGCCCAGCGGCGTGACCGAGACCTCGGTGGCGCTGCGCTCGAACAGTTTCACCTCCAACTCGTCTTCGAGCTTGCGAATCGCCACCGACAGCGTCGGCTGCGAAACAAAGCAGGCCTCGGCCGCCTTGCCAAAATGCTTTTCGCGCGCCACGGCGACGATGTACTTGAGTTCGGTGAGGGTCATCGGATTTGCCCTGAGGGTACTTCAGGCCTTCAGATAATCCGATTTTCCACCCAACCAGCGCGCCACATGGCGCCCGGCCCATTCGGGGTGGCGATCAAGCAGCACCGGCGCGGTCTGGCGGGCCCAGTCCAGCAGCGCGGCGTCGGTGGCCAGATCGGCAAAGCGCAGCAGCGCCGCGCCCGATTGCCGGGCGCCCAGAAACTCGCCGGGGCCGCGGATTTCCAGGTCGCGCCGCGCGATTTCAAAGCCGTCGGCCGTCTCCTGCATGGCCTTGAGCCGCTCACGCGCCGTCTGACCAAGCCGCTCGCCCGGCGCCGCCCCGTACAGCAGCACGCAGGCCGACGCTGCCGCACCCCGCCCCACGCGCCCGCGCAGCTGGTGCAGCTGCGACAGGCCAAAACGCTCGGCATGCTCGATCACCATCAGGCTGGCGTTGGGCACGTCCACACCCACCTCGATCACCGTCGTTGCGACCAGCACCGCCAGCCGGTTGGCCGCCTGCGCGTCGGCAAACTGCGCCATCACCGCCTTTTTCTCCGCCACGCTCATGCGCGAGTGCAGCAGCCCGACCCGCACAGGCGGCGCCGCACCGGGCGGGCCCCCGTCGCCGGGCCGCCCCAAGGCGGGGGCAGCCCCCTCGGGGCTGAGGGCTGCGGCTCCAGGCCTGCCAGCGCAGGGCTGGACAGCCCGAAGAGGAGCCGGCTGTGACGGCTCCGCGGCCTGCAAGGCCAGCGACCCGCGCAGCGGCGGAGCGTGGGGGCTATTCAAAGCAGCGCTCAGTTCGGCGTGGGTTTCGGTGGCGTTGCGCAGGTCCAGAGCCTCGCTTTCCTCGATCAGCGGGCAGACCCAGTACACCTGCCGGCCGGCCGCGACCTGGGCGCGGATGCGTTCGATCACCTCCTCACGTCGGGCGTCGGACACCACCCGGGTGACGATGGGCGTGCGCCCCGGTGGCAGCTCGTCCAGCGTCGAGACGTCCAGGTCGGCGTAATAGCTCATCGCCAGCGTGCGCGGAATCGGCGTCGCGCTCATCATCAGCAGGTGCGGCTCGGCCGGGCTTTGGGCCGAATCAGCCGCTTCGGCCGCCAGCGCCGCCTCACCCATCTTGCTTCGCAAAGCCAGTCTCTGCGCCACGCCGAAGCGGTGCTGCTCGTCGATGATGGCCAGGGCGAGCCGCCGAAACTTCACCTGCTCCTGAATCACCGCGTGCGTGCCCACCACCAGCGCCGCCTCGCCGGAGGCAATCAGCGCCAGCATCGCCGTGCGCTCCTTCTTTTTCTGGCTGCCAGTGAGCCAGGCCACCCGCAGGCCCAGCGGTTCCAGCCAGCCGATCAGCTTGCGAAAGTGCTGCTCGGCCAGGATCTCGGTCGGCGCCATCAGCGCGCATTGCCAGCCGGCGTCGATGGCAATGGTCGCCGCCAGCGCCGCCACCACCGTCTTGCCCGAACCGACGTCGCCCTGCAGCAGCCGGTGCATGGGCACGCTGCGCGACAGGTCCGCCGCAATCTCGCCGCACACACGCTGCTGCGCGCTGGTGAGTGCAAACGGCAGCACGGCCAGCAGCCGCGCGTGCAGCGAACCAGCGCCGGCAGCCTGCGGCAACGCCAGCGCCGGTGCCTGCTGCAAGGCGCGCTCGCGCCGTGCCGTCAGTTGCGACAACTGCTGCGCCAGCAGTTCCTCGGCTTTCAGCCGCTGCCAGGCCGGGTGGCTGCGATCTTCCAGCGCGGCCAGCGAGACGTCGGGGGCCGGGTGATGCAGAAAGCCCAGCGCGCGCCGCAGGTCCCAGGAGCGCTCCACGCCGGGCGGCAGGGGCACGGCCGGCGGCAGCGTGTCGGTCAGGTCGGCGCTGGTGAGCGCCTGCGCCACCGCGCGGCGCAGATAGGGCTGCGGCAAACCGGCGGCCGTGGGGTAGACCGGCGTCAGCGCGTCGGGCAGCTCGCCGCCCGCGGCGCGAAACGCCGGGTGCAACATCGTGCGCCCGACAAAGCCACCGCGCACTTCGCCGCGCACGCGGATGCGGTTGCCCACCGCCAGCGCCTTCTGCTGCGACGGGTAGAAGTTGAAGAATCGCAGCGTGCAGCTATCCGAACCATCGTCCACCGTCACCAGAAGTTGCCGGCGCGGGCGGAACGTGACGTCACAGGCGGTCACCGTCGCTTCGATCTGCACGGTCTCGCCGTCACGCGCGTCGCGCAGTCGCACGATGCGGGTCTCGTCCTCGTAGCGCAGCGGCAGGTGCAGCGCCAGGTCAATCGGCCGCACTAGGCCCAGCTTGCGCCTGTCTCTTATACACATCTGACGCTGCCGACGACGGA
>JACSRS010000219.1 GCA_014879655.1 Burkholderiaceae bacterium | reverse complement strand
TGATCGAAAACATGTAAATTCCGGCACCGTGCCCTCTCGGGCGCCGACCCTGAAAAACCCGGTAGACCCGCGTCACCGGGTTTTTCTTTGCCGGTTTGGCGGCGGAAGCGGGCAGGGTGCCTGAATCGACACAGTTCTTCCATGCCCGATGGACCCGGGAGATGCCAGCCCTGTCGAGCGTCAAGGGGCGCTTTCTGGCGCAAAATGGGCCCTTTATCAAGGGCGTGATCATGAAATTTGTTACAAGAAAAGTGTTCGTTCTGCTGGCCATGATTTTGATGGCGCTGTCGACCGGTGCACAGGCTCAAAACGAGACCGCGCTGATCCAGAGTCGGGCTGAAATCCGGGAGGCGGCGGCGGATGCCCTCTCGACCCTTTACGAGTATCAACCGGCGGCCCGCTTGGCCGTCGAACACGCGGCGGGGTACGCAGTGTTCAGCACATTTGGGATCAAACTCTTTTTCGCCGGTGGTCAGCAGGGAAAAGGCTTGGTGGTCAACAACCGCACCCATCGCCAGACCTTCATGAAGATGGTCGGGGTGCAGGCCGGTCTGGGCTTCGGTGTCGCCAAGACACGGCTGATTTTCATTTTTGAAACCAGCAGCGCCTTGCAAAACTTCATTGGCCAGGGTTGGGAGTTTGGCGCCTCCGGTTCGTTGTCGGCGGCAGCCGAGAGCCAGGGCGGCATCTTCACGGGTTCGGTCTCGGTATCGCCGGGCATTTATGTGTACCAGATCACCGATACCGGCCTGGCTGCGCAGATCACCGCGACCGGCACCAAGTTTTACAAGGACGACGCGCTCAATTGAGGGGCGTTTGAATGCGACCCGGGTGCCTTGACCCGGGTATATGGATGGCCGGTCCGGCTGAAAAATTTCCCCTTAGAAAGTCACGACGCGGCAGCGTCGATAGAATGTTTTCATGGCTACGAAAACTCCATCGACCCCGAAGGCTCCGACCGCACCGGCGCGCTCGGTCGATGATGGCGCTTCGGTGGTGCTGGAGCGGCGCACCCGCAAGGTCCAGCCGCCCAAGCTTTACCAGGTGCTGATGCTCAACGACGACTTCACGCCGATGGAGTTTGTCGTTCAGGTGATCCAGGAGTTTTTCAGCAAGGATCGCGAAACCGCCACGCAGATCATGTTGAAGATCCATCTGGACGGCAAAGGCGTTTGCGGGGTGTATTCCCGTGACGTGGCCGCGACCAAGGTCGATCAGGTGCTGGACGCCGCGCGGGAGGCGGGCCATCCGTTGCAATGTGTCAGCGAGCCGGTTGAATAACGGGAATTGCCCCCGACATGCAAGGTCACTACTTTTTTACAGCAAGGCAAAAGGAAATCACATGATTGCCCAGGAATTGGAAGTCAGCTTGCACATGGCCTTTGTGGAAGCCCGTCAGCAGCGTCACGAGTTCATCACCGTGGAGCACCTGCTGCTCGCCTTGCTTGACAACCCCAGCGCCGCCGAGGTGCTGCGGGCCTGTTCGGCCAACGTCGACGACTTGCGAAAGTCGCTGACCAACTTCATCAAGGACAACACGCCCCAGGTGGCCGGCTCCGACGATGTGGACACCCAGCCCACGCTGGGCTTCCAGCGCGTGATCCAGCGCGCCATCATGCACGTGCAGTCCACCGGCAATGGCAAGAAAGAGGTGACGGGCGCGAATGTGCTGGTCGCCATCTTCGGCGAAAAAGACTCGCATGCCGTGTACTACCTTCACCAGCAGGGCGTGACGCGGCTGGATGTGGTCAATTTCATTGCGCACGGCATCAAGAAAAGCGACCCGCCCGAACCCGCAAAAGGCAGCGAGCCGTCTTCGTCCGGCGAGGGTGAAGAGGGCGGCGGTGGCGGCGAAAAGTCCGAGAAGGCGTCCCCGCTGGAGCAGTTCACCCAGAACCTGAACCAGCTCGCCAGGGACGGCAAGATTGACCCGCTGATCGGCCGCGAGTACGAGGTCGAGCGCGTCATCCAGATCCTGTGCCGCCGCCGCAAGAACAACCCGCTGCTGGTGGGTGAGGCCGGTGTGGGCAAGACGGCCATTGCCGAAGGCCTGGCGTGGCGCATCACGCAAAAGGACGTCCCGGAAATCCTGGCCGAGTCCAACGTCTACTCGCTGGACATGGGGGCGCTGCTTGCCGGTACCAAGTACCGGGGCGACTTCGAGCAGCGGCTCAAGGGCGTGCTCAAGGCGCTGAAGGACAAACCCCACGCCATCCTGTTCATCGACGAGATCCACACGCTGATCGGTGCCGGCGCGGCCTCGGGCGGTACGCTGGATGCCTCGAACCTGCTTAAGCCGGCTCTCAGCTCGGGTGCACTCAAGTGCATCGGCGCGACCACCTTCACCGAGTACCGCGGCATTTTCGAGAAAGACGCGGCGTTGTCGCGCCGTTTCCAGAAAGTGGACGTGGTCGAGCCGACCGTGCAGGAGACCGTCGACATCCTCAAGGGGCTGAAGTCGCGCTTCGAGGAACACCACAGCGTGAAATACGCCAACGCGGCGCTGCAGGCGGCCGCCGAGCTGTCGGCCAAGTACATCAACGACCGGCACCTGCCGGACAAGGCGATCGACGTGATCGATGAAGCCGGCGCAGCCCAGCGAATTCTGGTGGCGTCCAAGCGCAAGAAGACCATCGGTAAATCCGAGATCGAAGACATCGTTGCCAAGATCGCCCGCATTCCGCCGGCCAATGTCTCCAATGACGACCGCAGCAAGCTGCAAACCATCGAACGCGACCTCAAGAGCGTCGTGTTCGGGCAGGACAAGGCGCTGGAAGTGCTGGCTGGTGCGGTCAAGATGGCCCGCTCGGGCCTCGGCCGAACCGACAAGCCGATCGGCTCCTTTTTGTTCTCCGGTCCGACTGGCGTTGGCAAGACCGAGGCGGCCAAGCAACTGGCCTACATCATGGGCATCGAGCTGATGCGCTTCGACATGTCCGAGTACATGGAGCGACATGCGGTCAGTCGCCTGATCGGTGCGCCGCCAGGCTACGTAGGCTTTGACCAGGGCGGTCTGCTGACCGAAGCGGTGACGAAGAAGCCACACGCCGTGCTCTTGCTCGACGAAATCGAGAAGGCACACCCGGACATCTTCAACGTGCTGCTGCAGGTCATGGACCACGGCACGCTGACCGACAACAACGGGCGC
>JACSRS010000164.1 GCA_014879655.1 Burkholderiaceae bacterium | reverse complement strand
TTAGCTCAGCGGTAGAGCACTGCCTTCACACGGCAGGGGTCGCAGGTTCAAACCCTGCATCACCCACCATATGCATCAATGACTTGCGGCACTTTCGGGTGCCGTTTTCGTTGGTGGTGCGCAACCTCTGATTTTTTGCGGCGGAAAACCGGCTGGAATCGAGAACTTCGATTTGTCACTGCGATCGGCAGCGGGCAGTCTGATCGTCGGTGTTGGCCTGCTTGTCTGGCTGGTAAAACGATGCCGGGCCACGCAGTTCATTTTGTCTAGCCCCGGCAATTGCACAGATCGCATCAAATTTCGCGCGAGGCGATCGATTCGGCAATCTGCTTGCGCCGGTACTCACCCTGACGTGCAAGCATCCAGCCCGGGTACTCGGGGGGCAACTGGCCGGCACTGTTGATCTTTTCCAGCTCTTCCGCGCTCAGGATGACCCGGGTTGCCGCGATGTTGTCAGCCAGTTGCTCGGGCCGCTTGGCGCCCACGATCACGCTGGTCACCTGGGGTTGATGCAGCAGCCACGCCAGCGCAATCTGCGCAACGGAAACCCCGCGTTTCTGCGCCATCGGACGCATGACATCCACACATTCCCAGGCTCGCTCCTTGTTGACAGGCGGGAAGTCGAACGCAAGGCGCCGGCTGCCTTGTTCGGCTTGATGTTCGCGTCCGTATTTGCCGCTGAGCAGGCCGCCCGCCAGCGGACTCCACACCATCAGGCCCACGCCCTCGCTGCGCAACATGGGGATCAGTTCCCGTTCAAGATCGCGTCCAGCAACCGTGTAGTACGCCTGCAGGGATTCAAAGCGCGACAAACCCAGCCGTTCGGCGATACCGAGCGCCTTCATGATCTGCCAGGCGGCCCAGTTCGACACGCCGACGTATCGGACATGTCCCTGTCGCACCAACTGATCGAGCGCCCGTACCGTTTCCTCGATCGGTGTGGCCGCATCGAAACCGTGAATCTGATAGAGGTCGATGTGATCGAGCTGAAGGCGTTTCAGACTGGCCTTCACGCCATCCATGATGTGACCGCGCGACGCGCCCCGGTCGTTTGGTCCTGACCCCATCTCGCTGAAGACCTTCGTGGCGACCACGACCTTTTCGCGGGGGATCTTCAGGTTCTTGAGGGCTTGACCGGTGATCTGCTCGGAAACGCCACCCGAATAGGCGTCCGCTGTGTCGATGAAGTTGATGCCGGCGTCAATTGCCTGACCGATGAGTTGCTCGGCCTCGGACTGCTGCACCTGGCCGATCTTGCTCCACATCTCGCCATTGCCACCAAAGGTCATGGTGCCAAGGCACAGTTCGGAAACGAAGAGGCCGCTTCGGCCGAGTGGGTGATGTCGCATGTTGATATTTCCAGTGACGACGGCACCAAAGCATCGGTGCCGACATGGGCATTAGCATACGCGCCCGAGGGAGAGTTTGCAGTGGACAGCGATCGGCATTGCTGGCTGGTCTCTTGAGGTGAAGTCCCCTTGTTCACCTCTTCACACCGGTTCAGTTCCGGGAGTGGGGATGGCTCATCCATTGCTGGATGCACAAACTTCCCGGAAATATCGTGAAAAACTGTTTTGGTGATGTGCACCGGGGGCGTGAGGGTTATCCCCATTTCCGCGTAATTTACATTACAATCATAATGTAATTCCGTGACCACACTTCACCAGATTCGCAGCGAAAAGACGCGTGAGCGCCTGCTGAATGCAGCAATGACCCTCTTGCAGACCAAGGGCTATGGTCAGTTGTCGATGCACGAGGTTGCGCGCGAGGCGGGCATGACGGCCGGCGCCGTGCAACACCACTTCGCCACCAAGGCCACGTTGATGCTTGAAGTCCTCGCTCGAGTTGTCGCTCAGCTGGAAGTCGCCGACGACTTCTGGCCTTCCAAGAACTGGCCCTTGAAGCGTCGTGCTGACCACTTCGTGCGAGAGGCATGGGCGCGGCTGTATGGGCAGCCAAGGTTCGCCGTGGCCTGGACAGCGTATCTGGCCGCACGGGACGACCCGGCGGTGATGGCGCACATCGTCAGTCAGCGGGCTGCGCTGTCCGAAAGCGTGCATGGCCGTATGGCCGAAATTTTTCCCCGCATGTGCCAGGGCGAAGCAGGCAAGGCGCGAATGGATTTTGTGCTCTCCGCTTTGCGGGGCATGGGCCTGGTGGCGCCTTTTGCGGCCGAACCCGCGATAGCGCCGCAGTTGCAGGTGCTTTCAAACTTCATCCAAGTGTCTGAATCAACAGGAGATCCGTCATGAAACAAGCCTTTCTGGCCGCTGCCTTGTGCGGCGTTGGGCTGATGGCCCATGCAGCCTATCCCGACAAGCCGATTACTCTGGTGGTGCCATACCCGCCAGGCGGTGCGACAGACACCATTGCAAGGGTGCTGGCGGTACCGATGGGAAAGCGGCTGGGCCAAACAGTGATCGTCGACAACCGTGCCGGAGCAGGCACGGCCATTGGTGCAACGGCTGTTGCCCGATCCGCACCAGACGGCTATACGCTGCTCATTTCTTCCAACACCACGTTCACTGTAAACGCGGTGCTGAAGAATTCGCTCCCTTACGACCCCCAGAAGGATTTCGAGTCAATTGGCCTGATTGGCACCTCGCCACTGGTGTTGCTGGCAAACCAAGGCATCGCCGCCAACAACGTTGCCGAACTGGTGGCGCTATCCAGACGGGAACCGAAGGGTCTCAACTACGGCTCCTTCGGCGTTGGCACCACGGCTCACCTGGCCGGCGAAATGTTCATGGTGATGTCCGGCGCCAAAATGACACACGTCGCCTACAGGGGCAGCGCCCCGGCCATGACAGACCTGATTGGTGGCCAGATCCAACTCAGCTTCGACACCACCGTGGCGGCCATGCCGCAAATCGCAGCGGGAAAAGTCAAGGCCATTGCCGTGACCACATCCAAGCGCTCGGCTCAGATGCCCAAGGTGCCAACCGTCGCCGAGTCGGGTTATCCGGATTATGAAATGGTGCCGTGGGTTGCACTGGTGGCTCGTCGCGGCCTTCCTGCCGATGTCAGCGCCTTGCTGTCCAAAGCATTGAAGGAGACGTTGACCGACCCCACCGTGTCCGCCGAACTGCAACAAAAGGGCCTGGACGTCGCCTATCAGCCAGGCAGCGCCTACGACACCAAGGTCGCGCGTGAACTGCCACTGCTGCGTGCCTCGGTGCATCGCGCAGGCATTCCCGTGCAGTGACGGTGACGATGCTGGAACTGACCGCTCGGGAGATGCGGCGACAGATTGGTTTGCGACATCTGTCACCGGTTGAGTTGATGGAGGCCTGCATTTCCCGCATTGAGGCTGTCAACCCTGCCGTCAATGCAATTTGTGCCACGGATTTCGACCGCGCCCGGGAACAGGCACGTGTTGCAGAGGCTGCCTTGATGCGCGGCGACCCGCTTGGGCCACTGCACGGCCTGCCACTGGGCGTGAAAGACCTGCAGGCCACCGCTGGCCTGCTGACGACCAGCGGCAACGTGCGGCTGCGCGGGCACATTCCTCCCGCGGACGTGTCCCTGGTCGCGCGGTTGCGGGAGGCGGGTGCAATCGTCACCGCCAAGACCAATACGCCGGACCTGGGCGCGGGTGCCAACACGCGCAACCCGGTCTGGGGCGCGACGGGCAACCCGTTCAATCCTGCGCTCAACGCTGGCGGTTCGTCGGGTGGCTCGGCGGCAGCACTGGCCACAGACATGCTGCCGCTGTGCACCGGCTCGGACACTGGCGGCTCGCTGCGCATCCCGGCTGCACTGTGCGGCGTTGTGGGGCTGCGCCCGTCACCCGGCCTCATTGCCAACGACATGCGGCCACTGGCTTGGTCGGCAATCTCGGTATTGGGTCCCATGGGTCGCGATGTCGCCGACACGGCCTTCATGCTTCAGGCCAGCATGGGCCCACACCCGATGGACCCGCTCAGCCTGGGCGTTCGGCACGAGCCTGTCTGGCCCGTTCCGGAACTGGATTTGCGGCTCCTGCGCGTGGCCTACACCGAGGATTTTGGCGTCTGCGCGGTGGATCCGATGATCCGCCGCATTTTTCGTGATCGTGTTGAGGCGATTTCGGACGAGGTGGCCGTGTGCGAGCCACTGGACTGGCATTTGGTGGACGGTCATCGGTGCTTCGACATCATTCGCGCCGAAAGCTTCGTCGCTGCGTTTGACGAAATCTACCGTGAGGATCCCGAAACGCTGGGTCCGAACGTGCGAAGCAATTTGGAGATGGCCGCTCGCATCACGCTGGCGGACCGTGCATGGGCGCACCTGGCCCAGACCCGCATCATGCGTCAGTTTCAGACGGCTTTTGAGCGCTACGACCTGATCCTTTCCCCGGTCTCACCGCTCAGCCCCTTCCCCTGGACTGAGCTTTACGCCACAACCATCGATGGCCATGCGCAGCGCAACTACTACGAATGGTTGAGCCTGACCTACCTCGTTACCCTGGCCACCAATCCCGCGCTGGCGTTACCTTGCGGCCTCGATGAGGCGGGCATGCCGTTTGGGCTGCAACTGGTCGGGCCGTTGCACCAGGACAGCCGACTGTTGGCGATGGGTGCCGCGCTGGAACGCCGCTTTGCCGCGACAACGAAGCTGGCGCGGGCGAGGCCTGACCTGGCGGCGCTGGCGAAGCCGCGGCCCGAGCTGCGCACCATCGTGACGCATCCGCCGCTTCCGGGGGGTGACGAAGTACTGGAAGCGCGCACCGCGGTATGAGGCAGCCCTGTCGGCTGGTTCACGAATACTTGCCGCATGAACGGTCGGACGACGGCACATGCCGGCGTCGTTGTTTTGGGTACTGCGCCGGTTCGAATATCATCCGCAGAGGCGGGCAAAGCCATCGCGCGAACACCTGTTGCGCCCCGCATGAAAATTCCCTTCGAAGCGATTGTTGCAACGCTTCCCCCATTTCCCTCCAAGCCTTGGGAGACCTTGCAGATGCTGCCCATCAAAGCTACCCCTCATTTTCTCCTGGAGCCCACATGATGGCCCGGGTTCTGTCTGGGGCCAGGCATCGACGGCTTCCGTTTGCCGCGGCAGCGTTTGTCGCGCTGTTATCGGCGTCGGAAGCTGCGTTTGCGTCCTTTCTTTCAGGCGATGCGCTCGACAGCATGGCGATGGGCATTGCCTGGGGCGTGGTCATTGTGCTGCCGGTGGCGTTGATCGTGTTGTTCTGGAAGCTCCACGTGCTGCCGGAGAAGATTGCCGAAGCACGCCACCACCCGCAGAAGGACGCGATCCACGTGCTGTGCCTCCTGTCGCTTTTTGTAGGCGGGCTGCTGTGGCCACTGGCATGGCTCTGGGCCTACACCCGTCCGGTCACCAACGTACTGGCTTTTGGCACCGACAAGCACCATGACTACTTCCACGAGATGGAAGTGCGCTGGCGTGCCGGGGAACTGGACGATGAAGCCAGTGCCGAACTGCTGGAAGAACTCGACGAAATGGCCCGCAAGGCCCGGTTGCCGGGCAGTCTGGGCAAGCTGCGGCGTGAAATGGCGGCATCGCTGAACAATCGCCCGGTTGCTGGCGCAGACTCGGCTGAAAAAGTGCCGGCGACGCCGGCCGGCGAAGGCGGGAGCGTCTGATGGAAGCCATTCTCCTCGGCATCTATTCGTTTTTTGTCTGGCTGATCTTCATCAAGTTCAAGTGGCTGCCGTGGACACGGCCCTGGCAGGTCACGGTGGTCATCATTCCGATCGTCGCGATGGCCGGGATGATCCTGACGCTGAACGTGGTGGCGCCGTCCAGCAATGACATCCGGGTGGTCAAGTACGTGGTTCAGGTGGTGCCGCAGGTGCGGGGCAGGGTGACGGAAGTGCCGGTCGAGCCCAATCGCCTGGTCAAGAAGGGGGCGCTGCTGTTTCGCATCGAGTCCGAGCCTTATCAGGCGGCCCTGGATGCCGCGAAGGCCAAACTCGCCGCCGATGAGGCCAAACTTGCGCAAAGCGGCGCGGGGCTGGCCGAGGCCAGCGCCGGTGTGCGACAACTACGCGAACAGCTCAAGGCCGCGACATCCCAGCTCGCGGCCATTCGCCCAAGGCTGGATCTGGCGCGTCTGCGCGTCACGCAGAACCGCGAGCTGGTGGCAACCGGCGCGGGTGACCGCTTCGCGCTGGAGCAGGCCGAGGCCAACGTCACCGAGCTGCAAGGACAGCTCGACGCGGCCGCTGCCAATGAAGCGGTTGTGGCGCAGAAGCTTTCTGCCGTGGTCAATGGCGAGCAGGCGTCGGTGGCGTCATCGCGGGCGCAGATCGCGGCGGCCAAGGCTGCGGTCGATGCCAGCCGCGCCCAGCTCGCCAATGCGCAGTGGGAACTCGACCAGACCTCGGTCTACGCGCCTGCCGACGGCTACGCCATCAACGTGCAGTTGCGACCCGGCTCCATGGTGACGTCGATTCCGCTGGCCCCGGCGATGAGTTTTGTCGAAGAGACATTCAGCGTGATTGCCATGTACCACCAGAACGAGCTGGTACTGGTCAAACCGGGCGACGAGGCCGAAGTCGCCTTCGCCATGGTGCCCGGGCGGGTCATCAAGGCGACGGTCAACTCCATCATCTGGGCGCAGGGGCAGGGGCAGGTGGCGCAGTCGGGCACCATTCCCGTGACGGGCTATGCGCCGCAGGCCCCGGGGCGCTTTCCCGTCAAGCTGGATGTGGCGGAACGTGACCGCGACGTCTTTCTGGCCGCCGGCGCCGTTGGCGATGGCGCCATCTTCACCGAGCACGGAGCCATGCTGCATGTGATCCGCAAAGTGATGGTCCGGGTCAGCGCCATCACCAACTACCTCGTCCTGAAGCTGCACTGATGGTCGGCCGAATCGTTTTTCGACGCGCTCCGGTGGTGCTTGCCGTGCTGATGCTGGCTGCCTGCGCGCTGGATCCCTCTCCGGACATCAGGCAGCTGACGCAGACCGAACTGTCCCACACCAGGCTGCCGCAGAGCTGGAAATCCGCCGCGACGGCGGGAGCGACCAAGGACGACTGGCTGACCGATTTTGGCGACCCCCGCTTGGCGCCGCTGGTGCAGGAGGCCCTGGCCTGGAACGTCGACCTCAAAACGGCCGCTGCGCGTGTCGAGGCGGCCCGCTCGGCAGTCAATGCTTCGGCGCAAGGCCTGTATCCGACGGCCAACCTGATCGGCCGCAGCAGTGGTTCGGCAACCGGTGCATCCGGCCAGTTGAGTGGCGGCGTGCTGTCCGCTTCCTGGGATCTGGACCTGTGGGGACGCATCCGCTACGGTCAACGCGCTGTGCAGGACCAGTATGCGTCGGCGCAGGCTGACGCCTTCTACGCCCGGCAATCCATCGTCGCCAATCTCGTTGTTGCGTGGTACATGGCCGCGGAGCTGGTTCAGCAGAAGGCACTGACAGGCGAGATGACAGCCGTCGCGCAGCAACTTTGGCAGCTCGCACAGGATCGTCAGCGCGTCGGCGTGGGTTCGTCGACCGACGTCGCGCAGGCGGCTTCCACCTTGCAGTCTTACACGGACAGCGAAAAGCAGGTGGAGCTGGCACTTTCCCAGGCACAACGGGCGCTGGAACTGATACTGGGCCGCTACCCGGCGGCGGAAATCGCGTTACCCCACAGTCTGGGCAAGGCGCCTGCACCTGTCAGCGCCGGGCTGCCTTCCGAATTGCTGGAGCGTCGCCCCGATGTGTCGGCCGCGGCGTTGCGTGTTTCAGCCGCGTTTGCCCGCGTGGGCGAGGCCAAGGCTGCCCGCCTGCCCAGCGTTTCATTGACGGCGGCGCTGTCGTCGATCTCCAGCAGCGTATTTGTGCTGCAGGACGTCAACAACCCGTCGCTGGGGCTGGGGGCGACCTTGATCTATCCGGTCTTCAACGGCGGACAGCTCGAAGCGCAGGTGCAGTTCCGTACGGCCGAGCAGCAGGAAGCGGCTGCCGCATTCGCAATGACAGCCCAGAAAGCCTTCAATGAGGTGGAGTCTGCGCTGGCTGCGGAAGCGTCGTTGAAAGATCGGGCGCCGATTGTGAGCCAGGGACTGGCCGAAAGCCGGCGTGCGCTGGCGCTGGAACAAGTGCGTTTCCGGGTCGGATCGCGTGACATGCGAAGCGTGGCGCAACTGCAGATGGCGGCGCTGGCAGCGCAGTTGCCGCAGCTGCGGCTGCAGACCGAGCAGCGGGTGCAGCGGGTAAAACTGCATCTGGCGCTGGGCAGCCAGTTTGAGCCGGCTCAGCCGGTGACCCCTGTGGCCTCCAGATAGCCATTTTTTTGGTCATTTTCGGGACTGGCCAGCGTCAAATGGTCATGTAATGCTACTGATATTGAAGTAGCCGATGCCGGGCTGACAGGCCAGTGGTGCTGAAACGGGCCGTCGAAAGGTCGAGATCAGGGCCTTGTAGCCGATTCGCCGTTCGTGCCGGATACCCGGCGCGCACCGTTGAAACGTTTTTGCCAGTAAGCCACCCGCATGTCTTCGACCCGTACCTGGGCGCCCGGGCGCGGTGCGTGGATGAACTTGCCGTCACCCACATAGATACCGACATGGCTGAAGGCGCGGCGCATGGTGTTGAAGAAGACCAGATCGCCGGGTTTCAGATCTTCGCGGTCAATGGTCTGGGTGGCCGCCGCCTGTTCGTTGGCCCGGCGCGGCAGCACGAGACCGATGGTCTGCTCGTACATGGCCCGCACAAACCCGCTGCAGTCAAACCCGGATTCGGCACTTTCACCGCCACGGCGATAGGGAACGCCCAGAAAACCCATCGCGGTGACAACCAGATCAGAAGCCTTGCCGCCTACCGTCTGCCGCGCCTGTTCCAGTTGACCGCCGATGCGCTCCATCAGGCCTTTTTCAGCCAGGATGCGGTCCAGATCGTCGCTGGTGTTACCGAGTGGGACAGCCTGCGCCGAGGCACAGACAAAAAAGATCAGCAGCGCGAGCAATCGTGGCATGGCGCGGAGAATACGGGCATGTATATGAGAAGTCAAATGAATAATATGCTCTAAGCTGTTGATTTATATTATGCTGTATAAAATACCTGTGTCCCCATATGAATACGGGTTCGGCAATCCGGGCCAGAATGGGGCATTGTCATCGCGGTTCACCCGCAACCAGAAAGGAATCACCTCATGTTCAATGCCCTTTTGCTCGAAAAAGGCGATGCATTCAAGGCCAGCGTCCAGAGCGTGGACGAATCAGCGTTGCCGCCCGGTGACGTGCTGGTGAAGGTCGACTATTCCACGTTGAACTACAAGGATGGTCTGGCCATCACGCAAAAAGGCCCGGTGGTGCGCAACTGGCCGATGGTTGCCGGTATTGACGGCGCCGGAACGGTGCTGGAGTCGACCCACCCGGCGTGGAAGCCGGGCGACGCCTTCGTGCACAACGGCTGGGGCGTCGGTGAAACCCATTGGGGTTGCCTCGCCGAAAAGGCCCGCCTGAAGGGCGACTGGCTGGTCAGGCTGCCAGCGGCCTTCACCGCCCGCCAGGCCATGGCCATCGGCACCGCCGGCTACACCGCCATGCTCTGCGTGCTGGCACTGGAAGACCACGGCGTGACGCCGGACAAGGGCGAAATCCTGGTGACCGGTGCCACCGGGGGCGTTGGCAGCGTGAGCGTCGCGTTGCTGAGCCGGCTGGGATACAACGTGGTTGCCGCCACTGGAAAGGTGGCCGAGTCGCAATGGCTGACGAATCTGGGCGCGCGCACCATCATCGACCGGGCCGAACTGTCCGCACCCGGCAAGCCGTTCCAGAAGGAGCGTTGGGCGGGCGTTGTCGATGCGGTAGGCTCGTACACGCTGGCCAATGCGCTGGCGCAGACGCGTTACGGCGGCGTGGTCGCGGCCTGCGGGTTGGCACAGGGGGCCGATCTGCCCACCACGGTGATGCCGTTCATCCTGCGCGGCGTCACACTGGCCGGTATCGACTCGGTGATGGCGCCGCTGGCACGCCGCCAGCGCGCCTGGGACAGGCTGGCCCGTGATCTGGATCCGTCCCTGCTGGAAAGCCTGGTCGAAGAAGTCCCGCTGAATGACGCCATCGCCAAGGCCACCGAATTGATGGACGGCAAGGTGCGTGGCCGTGTCGTGGTACGGATCGCCGGCTGAGTCGGCGGACGCGGTGCGCGCGCGGCGGCGCCTGCCAGGGTGGCGGTCAAATCCGGGCAGCGCTCAGACCAGACGCACGATCGGCAGGCGCCGCCACACCCACTGGTAGTAGGCCGCCTGCATCAGCAGCGCGCAGAAAAACGTGATCGGGTAGGCCATCCAGACACCTTGCACGCCCACGGCGCGACTGAGCAGCCAGCCGGAGGGCGAGAGGATGACGATCAGGCAACCCAGCGAGACGAGCGTGGGCACCAGCACCACGCCACTGGCGCGCATCACGCCGCTGAACACGCTGGCCAGGCCGAAGAACAGGCTGCCGAACAGACTGATGCGCAACACGGTCTGCGTCAGGTCGAGCACCGGCGCGCTGGTGATGAACAGACCGGCGATATCCCGGGCAAAAACCGCCGCCAATGCGATCAGCGATCCGGTCAGCACCACGTTCATCATCAACCCGGTGCGCACAATTGCGCCCAGCCGTGTCGAATGCCCCGCACCGATGGCCTGCGCCGCCAGGATCGACGAGGTGATGGCAATCGACATCGCCGGGAACTGCACATAGGCCGACACCTGCGCCACCGCGCCCCAGGCAGCCGTGGCGTTCGAGCCGAAACCGTTCACCAGCGACAGCAGGATCAGGTCGGCCGATGAACTGGTCACCATGAACAGCCCCGTCGGTAGCCCCAGCTTGAGCACCGGCTTGAACAGCTTCCATCGCACCTGCAGGTGCTGCCGCAACTGGGCGTCGGGCGCCAGCGGGCTCTTCTTGCGCCGCAGGTACCAGCCCAGCCACAACAGCGCCACCGCCATCGATGCCACCGTGCCCCAGGCGGCGCTGGTCACCCCCAGTTGCGGCAGACCGCCCCAGCCGCGGATGAGCGCCGGTGTCAGCGTCAGACCGACCGTGCTGGAGAGCATCAGCGCCAGCAAGGGCGTGACCGTGTCGCCCACGCCGCGCAGCATGCTGGTCGACAGAATGAAAACGAACAGCAGCGGCACCGCCAGAAACATGATGCGGGCGTAGCGCACGGCTTCGGGCAGGATGTCGGCCGGCGTTCCCAGCCGCCGCAGGATGGACTCGACAAAGGTACCGCCCAGCAGCGCGACGACACAACCGAGCAGCGCGCCCGCGCCCAGGGTGGTGCCCGCCACCGCCTTGACCTTGTCGCGGTTGCGCGCTCCCCAGGCCTGACCGATCAGCACCGAAGCGCCCGAAGCCAGCCCGATCACGAACGCGATGAAGAAGAACAGCACCGGGAAGAACACCGCCGCCGCCGCCAGCGCCTTCACGCCCAGCATCTGGCCCAGATAGATGTTGTTGATCGTTCCCGACAGCGCCTGCAGGATGTTGCTCAGCAGCATCGGCCCCAGGAACAGCAGAAAGGTGATCCACAGCGGGCGTTGCGCAAGGGTTTTGACCATGACGCGCATGGTAGCCGCAGGTACCTGGCGTGATCGTCGCCCGGCCATCGCCGGTTGCGGCGCGACGCCGCCGGGCGCAGGCGAAGGCTGCCGGCAGGCCCCTGTGGCAAACTCCCGCCCCTTGTGAACCAGAGAGAAGACGCCAGCGGCATGCAAAACATCATTCGGCAGATTGCCGACGAAATCAGGGTATCGGAACAACAGGTCAAGGCCGCGGTGGAACTGCTCGACGGCGGCGCCACGGTGCCGTTCATTGCTCGCTACCGCAAGGAGGTCACCGGGGCGCTCGACGATGTGCAGCTGCGCGAGCTCGAATACCGGCTGGGCTACCTGCGCGAGTTGCAGGAGCGCCGCGCCAGCGTGCTCAAGGCGATCGACGAGCAGGGCAAGCTGACGCCCGCGCTGCGCGCCGCCATCGAGGCCGCGCCGACCAAGCAGGAGCTGGAAGACCTGTACCTGCCGTTCAAGCAAAAACGCCGCACCAAGGGTCAGATCGCCCGCGAGGCCGGCATCGAGCCGCTGGCCGACCGCCTCTTTGCCGATCCCACGCTCGATCCGGCGATCGAGGCGCAAGCGTTCCTGCGGCCCGCCGAGGTACTGGACGACGGCAAACCCGGGCCGGATTTTTCGACCGTGCCGGCGGTGCTGGACGGCGTGCGCGACATCCTGGCCGAGCGCTGGGCCGAAGACCCGGTGCTGGTGCAGACCCTGCGCGAATGGCTGTGGACAGAAGGGCTGCTGCAGTCGCGCCGCATCGAGGGCAAGGACGAGAACCATCCCGATGTGGCCAAGTTCCGCGACTATTTCGACTACGCCGAGCCGATCGGGCGCGTACCTTCACACCGGGCGCTGGCCGTGTTCCGTGGTCGCCAGCTGGACATGCTGGATGCCAGGCTGATCCTTCCAATTGAGCCCGAGCCCGGCGAGCCGACGCTGGCCGAGGGAAAGATCGCGCTGCACATCGGCTGGCGCCACCAGGGCCGCAAGGCCGACGATCTGATACGCAAGTGCGTGGCCTGGACCTGGCGCGTCAAGCTCAGCCTTTCCACCGAACGCGACCTGTTCACCCGCCTGCGCGAAGGCGCCGAGAAAGTCGCGACCAAAGTGTTTGCCGACAACCTGCGCGACCTGCTGCTGGCGGCGCCTGCCGGGCCGCGCGCGGTGATGGGGCTGGACCCCGGTATCCGCACCGGCGTGAAGGTGGCGGTGGTGGACGCCACCGGCAAGCTGGTCGACACGGCCACGGTTTATCCGCACGAGCCGCGCCGCGACTGGGACGGCGCCCTGCACACGCTGCAAAAGCTCGCTGAAAAGCACGGCGTGCAACTGATCGCCATCGGCAACGGCACGGCCAGCCGCGAGACCGACAAGCTCGCCGCCGACCTGATCAAGCTGCTGGCGCGGCAGGGCGGCGCGCCAGCGGTGCAGAAGGTGGTGGTCAGCGAGGCGGGCGCCTCGGTGTATTCCGCCAGCGAATTCGCCTCGCAGGAGATGCCCGACGTCGACGTCAGCCTGCGCGGCGCCGCCAGCATTGCCCGACGCCTGCAAGACCCGCTGGCCGAACTGGTGAAGATCGACCCCAAGTCGATCGGCGTCGGCCAGTACCAGCACGACGTGAACCAGAGCGAACTGGCCCGCACGCTGGAGACGGTGGTGGAAGACTGCGTGAACGGTGTCGGCGTCGACCTGAACACCGCCAGCGTGCCACTGCTGTCGCGCGTGTCGGGCTTGTCAGCCGGTGTGGCCAATGCGGTGGTCCGCTGGCGCGACGAGCACGGTGCATTTCGCAACCGGCGCCAGCTGCTGGACGTGGCGGGCCTGGGGCCCAAGACCTTCGAGCAGAGTGCGGGCTTTCTGCGCATCCGGGGTGGCGACAACCCGCTGGACCTGACCGGGGTGCACCCGGAAA
The DNA here is from genome assembly GCA_014879655.1 of Burkholderiaceae bacterium. Lineage (GTDB taxonomy): Bacteria > Pseudomonadota > Gammaproteobacteria > Burkholderiales > Burkholderiaceae_C > JACSRS01. Next base: position 3,179 of record JACSRS010000164.1, on the reverse strand, counting down.
CCTACCCGGTGGTCGAGGGCATCATGAAGCACACCGGCAAGCCGGTGGGCGAGCTGATGGGCCGCGCCGACATGCTCAAGACCCTGCAACCCGAGCTTTTTGCGAACGAGAAGTTCGGCGTCATCACCGTGCGCGACATCCTGGCCGAGCTTGAAAAACCCGGCCGCGACCCGCGTCCGGACTTCAAGGTGGCGCGCTTCAACGAAGGCGTGGACGATATCCGCGACCTGCAGCCCGGCATGGTGCTGGAGGGCACGGTGAGCAACGTCGCCGCCTTCGGCGCGTTCGTCGATCTGGGCGTGCACCAGGACGGACTGGTCCACGTGAGCCAGCTCAGCCACACCTTCACCACCGATGCGCGCGAGGTGGTCAAGACCGGCGACATCGTGAAAGTCAAGGTGATGGAAGTGGACGTCGAGCGCAAGCGCATCGGCCTGTCAATGAAGCTGGGCGAGGCGCCGCCACGCGGGCGGGGCAACGGCCCGCGCGAAAACCGCTACGAAGGGGCAGGGCGGGGGCAACGGGCGCCACAGCGCACGGGTGGCGGCGCGCCGGCCGCACCGTCGGCCATGGCGTCGGCCTTCGCCAGGCTGCGCAATCCGCAGGGATCGCGCTGACCGACCCGTCAGGCAGTGCCCGTACAGTCCTCAAATGATAGCAATAACTAACGATTTGACGCTGGATTGATGCCATTTTGACTGATATTTTCCTGAAATGAAGCCATGAGGGTCCTGCGCATTCATGCCGGTCCGCTGGCCCGCCAGCACATCGAGCGCCACGGCTTGCGGCCGAACGATATCGCGGCCATTGCCGCGGCGGCCGGCGGTCCCAAGGGCCTGATCCTCGGGCCGCTGGACCGCTTCATCTTCGGCGACTGGCTGGCCGGCAGCAGCCAACCGGTCGACCTGATCGGTGGCTCGATCGGCGCCTGGCGCATGGCCACCGCCTGCCTGGACGACCCGGTCCAGGCGCTGCAGCGCCTGGAGCACGACTACATCCACCAGGACTACCCGCTGGAGCCGGGCCGCAAGCGCCCGCCGCCGGCCGTGGTGAGCCGCCTGTTCGGGCAGAACCTGCAGGCATTTTTTGGCGGGCGGGTGACGCAGGTGCTGGGGCATCCGCGCTTTCGGCTGCACATCCTGACCTCGCGCGGGCGGCATCTGCTGGCGCGCGAAGCCGGCCTGCGGGCGCCGCTGGGCTACCTGGGCGCCTTCCTGACCAATGCCGTGCAGCGACGGGCCATGGGCGCGTGGCTGGAGCGGGTGGTGTTTTCGTCAACCGTGGCAGAAGGCGCAGCAGACCCGGTCATTGCCCCGCTGCCGTTCGACCCCGCCGACTACCGCACCCGCCAGGTCGCACTGACCCGGGCCAACTTCGCACCGGCGCTGCAGGCCAGCTGCTCGATTCCCTTTGTGCTGCAGGCGGTGCACAACATTGCCGGCGCGCCGCGTGGCGCCTACTGGGATGGCGGCATCACCGACTACCACCTGCACCTGAACTACCGCGCAGCCATGCTCAGCCGGCCGCCGGGCGCACCGAAGCTGGTGCTTTACCCGCACTTCCAGCGCGCCGTGGTGCCGGGGTGGCTGGACAAACACCTGGCCTGGCGGCACGGCGCCACGGCCTTTCTTGACAACGTCATCGTGCTCGCGCCCGACGCCGACTGGGTACGAGCCTTGCCAAACGGCAAGCTGCCCGACCGCACCGACTTCACGCGCTACGGCACCGATCTGCAGGCGCGCGTCGCGGCCTGGCGCACCGCCGTTGCCGCCAGTGAACAGCTCGCCGACGCATTTGCCGCGTGGCTGGCGCGGCCCGACGCCGCTCAGGTCGAGCCGCTGTGACGCCATCCGCAACCGTGCCAGCCCGGGCTTTCGAGCGGGTCTGGGGCTGGGACCTGCTGCGCGGTCTGTGCGCGCTGGCGGTGGCGAGCTACCACCTGCTGCTGTGGCTGGACCTGGCGGCGCTGCACACGCTGGGCACCCACGGCGTCTATCTGTTTTTTGCGCTGTCCGGCGCCAGCCTGGCCTACACCTATGGCGACCGGCTGCATTCGGCTCGGGCGGTGGCGGCGTTTCTGGCACTGCGCTGGCTGCGCCTGACGCCGCTGTTCGCCGTGGTGGCCGCTCTGTCGGTGGTGATGTTCAGCGCCCGCTCGGGCGAGTGGGTGGATCAGCTGCCGCTGCGCTTCGCGCTCAACCTAAGCTACGCCTTCGGCTTTTTCGACCCGGTGACCTGGTCGCTGCCGATCGGCGGCTGGTCGCTGGGCATCGAATTCGGCTACTACCTGCTGTTTCCGCTGCTGGCGCTGACGCTGCGATGGCCGTGGCTCGGCTGGACGGTGCTGCTGGCGACCGCTGCGCTGCAGGCCTGGTGGATCGGACTCACGGCCGGCGCGCCATCGGGCTACGCCGTAAACGATGTGGCTTATCACCAGTTGCCGGCATTTGGCGCCTACTTTGTCGGCGGCTGCCTGATCGGCTGGTGGCAGCGCCAGCAGCCTTCCAGCTGGCCATTCGGCGTGGCGCTGGCGGTCTGGCTGGCGCTGGGCACGCTGCTGCTGGCCTTCAACCCGGCCCAGCCCGGCGACCAGTTGCTGGGCCTGCCCGGCGTGCTGCTGCCGCTGGCCTGCCTGGTGGCCGTGGCCGTCAGCGCCCGCGCCCGGGTGCCGGCAGCGTTGCAGCCGCTGGCCGGCTGGATGGGCGATATCACCTACGGCAGCTACCTGCTGCACCCGGTGCTGTTTTTCAGTCTCACCTGGTTCGTGTTGCCGCCGCTGGCAGCCGGAAGTCCGTGGCGCTGGCTGCTGGCGCTGGCGGTGCTGGTGGCGGCGTGTCTGGCGGCCATGCTCAGCGAACGCTGGCTGGAGTCGCCCGTGCGCCGTTGGGGGCGCCGTTGGACGCGCGACCGCATCGGCCCGGTCTGAGCTGCGCCGGCACTTGCAGCACTTTCAGCAGGCGGTGGTGCCCGGCTGGCCGGACAAGGCGCTGAAATGGCGCCATGGCGCTACCCCGTTCCTGGACACCGCCCTCCTGCTCGCCCCCGACCCGGCCTGGGTGGCCACTCTGCCGAATCGAAACTGCCCGACCGCACCGACTTTACCCGCTATGGCAACGACCTCGCGGCGCGGGTGAAGGCCTGGAACGCCGCTGCCGGGGCCACGCAGCAGCTGGCGGACG
>JACSRS010000026.1 GCA_014879655.1 Burkholderiaceae bacterium | reverse complement strand
GAACCCCCACACCATTGCTGGCGTCAGGACCTAAACCTGGTGCGTCTACCAATTTCGCCACCCGCGCGGGCTTGAAAACAGACACGCGCGTCCGGATGGAGATACGGCGCAGCCGTGAACCTATCCGACCGCCCGCATGAAATCGGTCAACCTTAGATTTTAGCCGCTATCGGTATCCGGCCGAACCCTGCCTCCGGGGAAGCATTTGCCGCAACAGGGTTCAGATCGGTACGGCCGGCTCTCGCCGGACCCGGAACATCGCCGCGTACATGGCGGGCAGCGCCAGCAGCGTCAGCACGGTCGCGACGATCAGCCCGCCCATGATGGCTACCGCCATCGGCCCCCAGAAAACGCTGCGGCTGAGCGGAATCATCGCCAGTACCGCTGCCGCTGCCGTCAGCACGATGGGGCGCAGCCGCCGCACGGCCGACTCGACGATGGCGTCCCACGCGGGCACGCCGCGGGCGCGGTCCTGCTCGATCTGGTCGATCAGGATCACCGAATTGCGCTGGATCATGCCCATCAGCGCGATCACCCCCAGCAGCGCGACAAAGCCGAACGGGCGGTTGAGCAGCAGCAGCGCACCGGCCACACCGGCAATGCCCAGTGGACCGGTCAGGAACACCAGCAGCGAGCGGCTGAAACTCTGCAACTGCAGCATCAGCAAAGTGAAGGTGATGAACAGCATGATCGGCACGCCGGCCACGATGGAAGCCGATCCCTTCGAACTCTCTTCGACCGCGCCGGCCACCTCGATCCGGTACGCACCCTGGCCGCGCTGCGCCCATTTCGCCTCCAGCGCCTTGAGCTGCGGCAGCAGCGCGTTGGTCACCGTCGCGCCCTGCAGGCCTTCGCGAATGTCACTCTGCACGGTGATCGCGTAATCGCGGTTCTCGCGCCACATCACGCCCGGCTCCCAGGTGAAGACCGGTCTGGCGATCTGCGTGAGCGGAATGGATTTGCCCGAAGCCGTGGGCAGATAGGCATTGCCGATGTCGGTGATCGCGCTGCGCTCGTCCAGCGGCTGGCGCAGCACGATATCGATCAGCTTGTCGCCCTCCCGGTACTGGCCGACCGTGGTGCCCGACAGGATGGTGCGCGAAGCCTGTGCGATGGACTGGCTGGTCACGCCCAGCGCGCGCGCCTTGGCCTGGTCCACTTCCAGCCGCAGCACCTTGACCGATTCGTTCCAGTTGTCGTTCACGCCACGGGTGTCGGGGCTGGCGCGCAGGGCAGCCTTGACTTCGTCGGCCCGCTCGCGCAGCACCTGCGGGTCCGGCCCCACCACCCGGAACTGCACCGGGAACGGCACCGGCGGTCCGTTGGGCAGCAGTTTCACGCGGCCCCGCACCTCCGGGAACTCCTGCGCGAGCAGCGCGGGCAGCCTGACGCGCAGCGATTCGCGCACTTTCAGGTCCTGCGGCAGCACGATCAGCTGCGACACGTTGGTCTGTGGAAAGATCTGGTCCAGCGGCAGATAAAAACGCGGCACGCCCGAGCCCACCCACTGGCTGACAGCAGTGACGCCGGGCTCCTGCATCAGCCGCTTTTCCACCCGCTTTGCGACTTCTTCGTTGGCGGCAAAAGACGTACCTTCAGGGAACCACAGGTCCACCAGGATTTCCGGCCGACTCGAATCCGGGAAAAACTGCTGCTGCACCTTGCCCATGCCGGCGATGCCCAGCGCAAAGATCAGCAGCGTGATGCCGATGGTGATCCAGCGGTGCTTCACGCAGGCATTCACCGCGCGGCGAAACGCGTTGTAGAACGGCGTGTCGAACATCTCGTGGGGCTCGTCGTGCGCAACACCGGCGTCGGCGGCGGCCTGCACATGTGGCGGCGCTTTCAGCAGCAGCGTACCCAGATACGGCACGAAATACACCGAGACGATCCAACTGAGGACCAGCGCGATCACCGTCACTGCAAAAATGGCAAAGGTGTATTCACCCGTCACCGATCGCGCGATGCCGATCGGCAAAAAGCCGGCTGCGGTGATCAGCGTGCCGGTCAGCATGGGCATGGCGGTCAGTTCATAAGCAAAGGTCGCCGAGCGCACCTTGTCGTAGCCCTCTTCCATCTTGCGCACCATCATCTCCACGGCAATGATGGCGTCGTCCACCAGCAGGCCCAGCGCGATGATCAGCGAACCCAGCGAGATCTTGTGCAGCCCGATGCCCCAGTACTGCATGGCCAGAAAGGTCAGGGCCAGCACCAGCGGAATCGTGATGCCCACCACCAGACCGGGCCGCATGTCCAGCGTCCATCGCCGCCACAAGGGGTTGTTGCCGGGCCGCTTGTGCAACCCCAGGCTGACGAAGCTGACGGCCAGTACGATCAGCACGGCCTCGATCAGCACCCCGATGAATTCGTTGACCGACCGCGCCACCGCTTTCGGCTGGTCCTGCAACTGCACCAGCTTCATGCCGGCGGGCAACTGGAGCTCGATACGGTTAGTGGCTGTCTTCAGCGCCTTGCCCAGCGCGATGATATCGCCGCCCTTGGCCATCGAGACGCCCAGCGCAATGACCGGCTGCCCCTGGTGCCGCACCTTGATGGCCGGCGGATCGACGTAGCCGCGCCTGATCTCGGCAATGTCCGACAACCGGATCTGCTGGCCCGACGGGCCGCGGATCGGCATGGATCGCAACTCGTCGATGGCGTTGAACTGACCGGCCACCCGTACCTGCACCACGTCCAGCGGCGTCTGCACCGCACCCGCCGACTCGACGGCGTTCTGCTGGCCCAGTTGCGCCAGCACCGCGTTCATGTCCAGCCCCATCTGCGCCAGGCGCTTTTGCGAGATTTCGACAAAAACCTTCTCGTCCTGCACACCGAAAAGTTCGACCTTGGCCACGTCCTTCACGCGCAGCAGCTGCTGGCGCACGTCGTCGGCAAAGGTCTTGACCTCGGCGTCGCTGAAGCCGTCGGACTCCAGCGCGTAGATCACGCCATAGACGTCACCGAACTCGTCGTTGAAGAAAGGCCCGACCACGCCCTGCGGCAGCGTGCCGCGCATGTCGCCGACCTTCTTGCGCACCTGGTACCAGACGTTGGGCACTTCGGCAGCGCGGGACGAGTCCTTGATCTGGAAGATGATCTGCGACTCGCCAGGCTTGGAATAGCTGCGGATCTTGTCAGCGTAGGGCACCTCCTGCAGCGTGCGCTCGATCTTGTCGGTCACCTGCTCGGCCACCTGCTGTGCGGTGGCGCCCGGCCAGTAGGTGCGCACCACCATCGCGCGGAAGGTGAACGGCGGGTCTTCGTCCTGGCCGAGCTGGAAGTAGGCGGCAAAGCCCAGCAGCATCAGCACGATCATCAGGTAACGGGTCAGCGCCGGATGGTCCAGCGCCCATTTGGACAGGTTGAAACCCGCCTTCGGTTCGGTGCGGTTCATGGCGGTTTACCGGGCAGCGCTGGCTGTGGCAGATGCGGCTGGCACCGGCGGCGCCTCTGAAAGTCCCGTTTTCATAGCATCAACAGACGATTTGACGCTGGTATTGGCCGATTTTGATTGATAAATTGTCACTTTCTGCCCGGGGGATAGCACATGCACACCGGCCGAAACCACCATCAACCCCGGCGTCAGCCCGGCGGCAACCACCGCCTCGTTGCCATCGGCAGTGGCAATTTCCACCGGCTGCGAACGCACGGTCATCGACGCCGGATCGAGCACCCAGACCGCCGTCCCTTTGCCGTCCTGGCGCAGCGCGCTGGTTGGCAGCTTGATCACGCGCCCCCGCGCCTGGGCGGCCGTCGCCGCGGCGGGCAGGACATAGACGGTGGCGCCCAGCGGCGGCATCGCGGCGCCGTTGCCGGTGTCGGCGATCGTGACCTTCACCGCGTAGGTTCGCGTGGCCGGATCGGCGCTCGCGCCGACTTCGCGCACCGACCCGGCCAGGTCCGCACCGCCCGACCATTGCCGGATGGTCACGGGCGCGCCGACGCTCACCGTGGCCAGCCGGTCTTCCGGCACCGCAAAGACCACGTCGCGCGCGCCGTCCTGGGCAATCCGGAACACCGGCGCCCCGGCGACCACCACCTGCCCCGCTTCGGCCTCGACGGCAGTCACCACACCGTTGGCGTCGGCGTGCAACTGCGTGTAGCCCGACTGATTGCCCTGCGTTGCCAGCTGGGCCTGCGCCTGCGCCAATGTGGCCTGGGCCGAGCGCAGCGTCGCCTCGCGCCGCTCCAGTTCGGCTGCGCTGATGAAATTCTGGTCGCGCAGCGTGGTGTAGCGCTTGAACTCGGCCGCTGCGAGATCGCGCTGTGTGTTGGCCGCCGTGACCTGCGCGCGGGCGGCGTCAGCCGCGAGCTGGTAATCGCTGGCATCAAGCTGGGCCAGCAACTGGCCAGCCTTCACGTGCTGGCCGACATCGGCCAGACGCCTGGTGATCTTGCCCGGCACCCGAAAGCCCAGGCGCGACTCGACACGGGCCTTGACCTCGCCGGCGTATTCGTGCCCGGACTGGAAGGCGCCCTCACCCACCGTGATCACCTTGACCGCGCGTACCGGCTCGGGAGGCGGCTCGGGGCGGGAACAGGCCACCAGGGCAATGGCGGCCAGGCCGATCAGCGCCGGAGCGGCTGCACGACGGGAAATTACACGGATTCGGCGCGACATGAGAAACTCCGGCAAGTATTACTGACTGACTGGTTAGTAATTTATTCAGATTCGGGCAACCTGTCAAGCGACAATGCGCCGGTGAAAGCAGCTCCCGACCCGAATCCCGCCGCGCCGGCCACGCCGCAAACCCCTTCGCCAGTGCTGGCGCCAAGCGTCACCCACTACGAGAATTTTCCGGTGGCGTCCTGGCTGTGTCCGGCGCACCTGCGCCCGGCCATTGCGGCCATCTATGGGTTTGCACGAACGGCCGACGACATCGCCGACGAGGGCGACGCCACGTCCGAGGCGCGGCTGCTCGATTTGGCCGCCTTCCGCGCCGACCTGCTCGCCTGCGCAGAAGGTCTGCCCGTCTCGGCCCGCTGGCCTGCTGTTTTCGGCCCGCTGGCACCGGTGATGGCGCAGTACCGCCTGCCGGTGCCGCTGCTGGATGATCTGTTAACCGCCTTCGAGCAGGACGTGAAGAAGACCCGCGCCGGTGCCGGCTACGCTGACGCGGCCGAACTGCTCGACTATTGCCGCAGGTCGGCCAACCCGGTGGGCAGGCTGTTGCTGCACCTGTATGGCGTGAGCGACGAGGCCTCGCTGGCGCAAAGCGACGCTGTCTGCTCCGCGCTGCAACTGATCAATTTCTGGCAGGACTTCAGCGTCGACCTGCCGCGCGGGCGCTACTACCTGCCGCAGGACCGCTGCGCCGCACTGGGCGTCGACCCCAAGGCGCCGGGAGCAGGCCCGGAGACTTCCGTATTGATAGCAGAAATGCACCAATGGACGATGGAATTGATGCAAAAAGGCTCCAAACTGGCCAAAAAACTGCCCGGGAGGGTCGGCTGGGAATTGCGGCTGGTGGTGCAAGGCGGGCTGCGGGTGCTTGAGAAGTCGCGCCGGCTCGGCGTGCGCACCCTGCAGCAGCGCCCGCGGCTGGGCGGCCGGGATGCCCCGCTGCTGCTGTGGCGGGCGCTGCGGATGTGACCGGCCGGGATGGGACAATGGCCCCGGCGCGGCGCGTCGCCGCCGGCCATCCACCGACCCATGACCCCTGAAGACTACGTCCAGCAAAAAGCCGCCGCCTCGGGCAGCAGCTTCTATTACGCCTTCCTGTTCCTGCCCAAACCGCGGCGGGCGGCCATCACTGCGTTCTATGCGTTCTGCCGCGAAGTCGATGATGTGGTCGATGACGTGACCGACCCCGGCGTCGCGCAGACCAAGCTGGCCTGGTGGCAAAACGAGGTGACCCGCGCCTTTGCCGGCCAGCCCACGCACCCGGCCCTGCAGGCTCTGGCGCCGCACTTTGCCGTGTATGGCATCGAGGAGCCTCATCTGCAGGCCGTGATCGAGGGCTGCCGCATGGACCTGTCGCAGACCCGCTACCTCGACTTCGCCGGCCTGCAGCGCTACTGTCACCTGGTGGCCGGCGTGGTGGGCGAGGTGTCGGCGCGCATCTTCGGCCAGACCGAGGCGCAGACCACCGCCTATGCCCACCGGCTGGGGCTGGCCTTCCAACTCACCAACATCATCCGGGACGTGGGTGAGGACGCCCTGCGCGGGCGCATCTACCTGCCGGTAAGCGAGCTGCAGCAGTTCGACGTGAAGGCGCACGAATTGCTCAAGCGCGAACACTCCGACCGCTTCACCGCACTGATGCGCTTTCAGGCGCAGCGTGCCCACGCGCTGTATGACGAGGCGCTGGCGCTGCTGCCGGCCGCCGACCGCCGGGCGCAAAAGCCCGGGCTGATGATGGCCAGCATCTACCGCACGCTGCTGCGCGAGATCGAACACGAAGACTTCCGCGTGCTGAACCAGCGCATCGCGCTCACGCCCCTGCGCAAGTTCTGGCTCGCCTGGAAGGTGCAGGCGCTGGGCAAGATGTGACCCGAAGCGAATGAAAGTCGCGGTCATCGGGGGTGGCTGGGCCGGCATGGCGGCGGCGGTCACGGCGGCGCAGCGTGGCCATGAGGTGACGGTGCTGGAGGCCGCGCGCGTTTGTGGTGGCCGCGCCCGCCCGGTCGACGGGCAGTTGCCCGACGGGCGCAGCGTGACGCTGGACAACGGCCAGCACATCCTGATCGGCGCCTACAGCGAAACCCTGCGGCTGATGCGATCGGTCGGCGTGGACCCCAACCGGGCTCTGCTGCGACTGCCGCTGGCGCTGGTCTTTCCGGATGGCAGCGGTCTGGCTCTGCCGCGTGCCCCGGCGCCGCTGGACGCGCTGGCTGGCATTCTGGCCGCGCGCGGCTGGTCGTGGCGCGACAAGGCCAGCCTGCTGAAGACCGCCCTGACCTGGCGCGCCAGCGGCTTCCGCTGCGACGCCCGGCAAAGCGTGGCCGAACTCTGCGAATCGCTGAGCCCCCGCCTGCGCGACCAGTTCATCGAGCCGCTGTGTGTTTCGGCGCTGAACACGCCGGCCGATCGCGCCAGCGGCGCCGTGTTTCTGCGCGTGCTTCGCGACGCACTGTTCAGCGGCAGTGGCGGCTCCAACCTGTTGCTGCCGCGCGTCAGCCTGGGCGCGCTGTTTCCCGAAGCGGCTGCACGGTGGCTGACATCGCAAGGCCATCGGGTCCGGCTGGCCCATCGCGTCACGCAATTGCGCGCCGTCGCCGGCCGGGGCCAGAACCCTTGCTGGCAACTGGCCGGCGAGGCGTTCGACCGTGTCATCGTCGCCACGCCGTGGTCAGAGGCGGTCCGGCTGGTCCGTGAGTTGGTCCCGCCGGCAGCGCCCGAACCGGCGGCATCGCTCAGCCGCTGGATCGCACAGGCGGCGACCCTTCAGCCCGAGGTCATCACCACCGTCTACGCGATGGCCGCCCGAGATCTGCCGCGGCCGATGCTGTCGCTTCGCAGCGACGGCGCAAACCCGGCGCAATTCGTCTTTGATCGCGGCCAGCTCGGCGGGCCGCAAGGCCTGCTGGCTTTTGTGATCAGCGCCAGCAGCGGCGAGCGCGACGAACTGGCGCAGGCCGTCACCCGTCAGGCACAGGCGCAGCTGGGCCTGACGGTGACGCCCTTTCAGACCATCATTGAAAAGCGCGCCACCTTTGCCTGCACGCCCGGCCTGGTACGCCCGGCCATGGCGCTCGCGCCCGGCTTGGTGGCCTGCGGCGACTACGTCGAAGGCCCCTATCCCGCCACGCTGGAAGGCGCGGTTCGCAGTGGCCGCGACGCCGCCAATTTGCCCTGAATCAAGAAAATTGCAGTCAGGGCTGGTGCTGCCTTCCCTTGCGGCGCTAGCATGAAGTGCAAACCGATGCGGCGGGGGGTATGCTGCACCGGCGCACTCGCCGAAAATGTAGCTGGCCATCCGACCGGGAGGAAAGACATGGAAACCGCACAACTGACCGATTTGCTCGCCCAGATGGTCCGGCATCAGGCGTCCGATCTGTTCCTGACGACCGGCGCGCCGCCGCACATCAAGGTCAAGGGGCGGTCGTGGCCGCTGAAGCTGCCGGCGCTGCAACGCGGGGAGGCACAGTCACTGGCCTACTCGACGATGTCCGAGGCGCAGATCGCCGAATTCGAACAGACGATGGAATGCAACATCGCCTACACCGCCGACGGCATCGGACGTTTCCGAATCAACGTCTACCGCCAGCGCGGCGAAACGGCGATGGTGGCCCGGCACATCAACGACACAGTGCCCGGTTTCGAGGAACTGGGCCTGCCGCCAGCTGTGCGCGACCTGTCCATGGCGCCGCGGGGCCTGATCCTGGTGGTGGGTGCGGCGGGCTCGGGCAAAAGCACCACGCTGGCCGCAATGATGAATCACCGCGCCAGCCACTCACACGGCCACATCCTCACGGTGGAAGACCCGATCGAATACCTGTTCCACCACGATCAGTGCACGGTGGACCAGCGCGAGATCGGCATCGACACCCTGAGCTTCGCGCAAGCGTTGCGCAATGCGATGCGGCAGGCGCCGGATGTGATCATGATCGGCGAGATCCGCGACCGCGAAACCATGGAACACGCGCTGGCCTATGCCGAAACCGGGCACCTGTGCGTATCCACGCTGCACGCCGCCAACGCCAGTCAGGCGATGCGGCGCATCCTGAACTTCTTCCCCGAGTCCATGCACCCGCAGGTGCAGTTGGACCTGTCGCTGAACCTGCAGGGCGTGATCTCGCAGCGGCTCCTGCCCGGCCTGCATGGCGATCGGGTGCTGGCGGCCGAGGTGCTGCTGCATTCGGCCTATGTGGCCGATCTGATCCAGCGCGGCTCGGTCGACGAACTCAAGCGCGCCATCGAAAAAAGCGGGGTGGTCGGCATGCAGAGCTTCGACCAGGTGCTGCTGCAGCTTTGCAAGGACGGCCGGATCGACCAGGACACGGCGCTGGCCAACGCCGACTCGCGCACGGATCTGAGCCTGCGCATGCGGGTGCATTCGTCTTACGATCCGCGTTGAGACGCCATGAATGACACCGCCGCCCCCACGCATCGCTGCTTACATCGCCGAGTTCCCGCCTGAGGTGCAGGTGCTGCTGCAGGCCGTACGGCGCACGATTCGGACTGTGTTGCCGCAAGCGGAGGAGCGCATCAGCTACGGCATCCCGACCTTCTGGCAGGGGCGCAACCTGATCCATTTCGCCGCGTTCAGCCGCCACATTGGCGTGTACCCGGGTGCCGCCGCCATGGCGGCCTTCCGGGAGGAGCTTGCGCCCTGGAAACTTGGACGCGGCAGCGTTCAGTTTCCGTTCAAGGAACCGCTTCCGCTGGCGCTGATTCAGCGCATCGCCGTATGGTGCGTCGAGCACCACGCGAAGCCGGTCAGCGCATCGCCTGCGCGGCAAGGTCGAGCGAACGCAGCCGCAGCGCCGGGTCGAACACGTCGCAGACCAGCATGAACTCATCGGCCTGCGTTGCCTGCGCCAGTGCCTCGAATCCCTGACGCACCGTCTGCGGACCGCCAATGACCGCAGCGGCCAGAAAGTCGGCAATGGCGGCGCGCTCGTCCTCGCGCAACTGCTCGGCAAACCACTGCACGGGCGGTTTCAGGCGGCCGCGCTGGCCCGTCAGGATGCTCAGCACCCGCTGGTAGACGCTGCTGGCCAGGTACTGCGCTTCGCCATCGTCGGGTGCAGCAATCAGCGGCACGCCGATCACCACATACGGCTCGGCCAGCGTGGCCGAAGGCTGGAACTCGCGGCGATACAGGTCCAGCGCCTGCAGCAGCAGTCGCGGCGCAAAGTGCGACGCAAAGGCGTACGGCAAGCCCCGCTGCGCCGCCAGCCGCGCCGAGAACAGGCTCGAGCCCAGCAACCAGATCGGCACGTTGGTGCCCGCACCCGGCATGGCCACCAGGCGCTGACCGGGTGTTGCCGGTGCCAGCAACTGCTGCAGCTCGGCCACGTCGCGCGGGAAGTCTTCTTCGGACTCGACCCGGTCTCGGCGCAGCGCCCGCATCGTCAGCTGGTCGGTGCCAGGTGCGCGGCCCAGGCCCAGATCGATGCGGCCGGGGTACAGCTCGGCCAGCGTGCCAAAGGCCTCGGCCACCACCAGCGGGGCGTGGTTGGGCAGCATCACGCCGCCCGAGCCGACGCGGATGCGCGAAGTGCCGCCGGCAATATGCCCCACCAGCACCGCCGTGGCCGAACTCGCAATCCCCGCCATGTTGTGATGTTCGGCCAGCCAGTAGCGGGTGAAACCGAGCGATTCGGCGTGCTGCGCGGTGCGCAGCGAGATAGCCAGCGCCTCGGCCACGGTGCCGCCTTCGCGCACGGCGACCAGGTCCAGCATCGACAGGCGGATGTCTTTGAGTGTTTTCATCAATACATTTTCATGGATGCACGGCACCGGTGGGCGCGTACCTTCACAACCCGCAGGGCATCAGCGCCCCAGCAGCTCACACAGGCTGCGCAGTTCGCGCACCGTCAGGTGCGGCTGATGCGGCGCGTGTTCCCAGCTGTGCCCTTCGCGATTCACCCAGGCCACCTGCATGCCGGCGTTCAGGGCACCCACGCCATCCAGATGCGCATCGTCGCCGACGTGGAGCACGGCTTGCGGCGCCACGCCCGCCGTGGCGGCGGCAGCGTCAAAGATGCGACGGTCGGGCTTGCCCACGCCCAGCGAGCGAGCACTGACCGCGCCGCGGAAGTGCCGGCCGATGCCAACGCGGTGCACATCGGCATTGCCGTTGGACACCGCCACCACCGGAAAGCGGCTGGCCAGAAACTCCAGCGCCGGCAGCGCGTCGTCAAAAAACTCGACCCGCTGGCGCTCGGCAAAAAAGACTTCGAACGCCGGCTCGGCCAGCGCCGGGTCGTCGCCAGCGCGGCAGAGCACCAGCCGGATCGACTCGCGGCGCAGCGCGCTCATGTCGTGCGCCAGATCCGGTCGGTGGGTGTTCATGTGCGTGCGCACCTCCCGCAATGCGCCCGGCGCCGCGCACAGCGCTGCGGTGGCCGGCGCGTTTTCAGTCAGCCATTTCTGCAGCGCGGCTTCGGCACGCGCAATCGTCGGCCAGGTGGGCCACAGTGTGTCGTCCAGGTCCAGCGTGATGGCGCGCACGCGGTCGGGGTCAAAAGTCGTGGAGGGGTTCACAAAGGCAAGGAAAAGCGGGTGGAGATGCGAGCGGCTCGGCAGCGCCCGAGTATGGCGCAAGCGTTGGCCCCGGCACGCTCGCGGGTCATTGCCCGGGCGGAGCGGGCCCGGCAGACCGCTTGCGTGAAAATACCGCATGGCATTCAGACCCGAACCCCCTTTCCAGCATGGCCAGGCACCCCGCACCGCCGTGCTGCTGTGCAACCTGGGCACGCCCGACGAACCCACCGCACCGGCGTTGCGCCGCTACCTGGCCGAGTTCCTCGGCGACCACCGGGTGGTCGAAATACCCCGCGTCCTGTGGTGGCTGATCCTGCACGGCATCATCCTGCGCACCCGGCCGGCCAAGTCTGCGCAGAAATACGCTTCGATCTGGACACCCGAAGGCTCGCCGCTGCGGGTCTGGACCGAGAAGCAGGCGGTGCTGCTGCGCGGCCACCTCGGCGAGCGCGGTCACCGGGTCACGGTGCGCTACGCGATGCGCTACGGCAACCCGTCCATCGCGTCCGAACTGGACAAGCTCAAAGCCGAGGGCGCCACCCGCATCCTGATCCTGCCCGCCTACCCACAGTACAGCGGCACCACCACGGCCAGCGTGTTCGACGCGGTCTACGCCTGGGCGTCCCGGGTGCGCAACCTGCCGGAGCTGCGTTTTGTGAACCACTACCACGACGACGCGGGCTACGTCGAGGCGCTGACGCGGCGCGTGCGCGATCACTGGATGAGCCACGGCCGGCCGGACAAGCTGGTGATGAGCTTTCACGGCGTGCCCGAGCGCACGCTGCAACTGGGCGACCCCTATCACTGCGAGTGCTACAAGACCGCGCGGCTGCTGGCCGAGCGACTGGCGCTGACACCTGCCGACTACCAGGTCACTTTTCAGTCGCGCTTTGGCAAGGCGAAGTGGCTGCAGCCCTACACCGAGCCCACGCTGGTGGCGCTGGCCGGTCAGGGCGTGAAGCGGGTCGACGTGATCTGCCCCGGCTTCACCGGCGACTGCCTGGAGACGCTGGAAGAGATCTCGATGGAAGCGCGCGAAGCCTTCCTGCACGCAGGCGGCAAGGAGTTCAACTACATCCCCTGCCTGAACGACAGCCTGCCGTGGATCGGCGCGCTCACCGGCATCGCCGAGCAGCACCTGGCCGGCTGGCCGACACGGCAGGCGCCATCGGATGGCGAACTGGCGGCCAGCCGGGCGGCTGCACTGGCGCTGGGCGCCAAGCGCTGAGAATCGTCTCAGGCGTCTATCAGTAATTTATTGATAGCAACAAATTTCCATCTGACGCTGGGATTGCGTCAAAATCATCTGATTCTTCTCTATTGACCCCTCCGGGGGTACCCCTTCTCAACGCGGTCGGTTGACCTTTCAGGCAGCAGCCGACAAACCGCTGAGAAACTGCGTCACCAGGTTCAGCTGATCCGGCACGTTCAGCGCTGGGGCGTGGCCGCAACCCGGCACCTCGACCACCTGCAACTGGCCGCGCTGGCCCGGACCGCGCTGGCGCATCTGCACCACCGTCTCGCGCAGCACCAGGTCGGAGTCGGCGCCGCGCATGCACAGCACCGGAATCTCCAGCGCGTCGTAGTGATGCCAGATGCGGTAATCGTCCGGATGGTGGATGAACTGCTGGACCATCGCCGGGTCGTAGTGGGGTGTCACCCGCCCATCGGGCAGGCGTCGCGTCGAGGTTTCGGTCAGGCGCCGCCACTGCGCGTCGCTGAGCCAGCCGTAGGGCTTGTAGACCTGCCGGAAAAACGCCTCGAGTTCCAGCACCGAATCGAATGCGGGCGGGTTGCCGGCATAGGACTTGATGCGCTCGATGGCCGCCTGCGCCAGTTCGGGCGCGTTGTCGTTGAGCACCAGCGAGCGGATGCGCGCCTTCATCGACGGCTCAAAATAGCCCGACGCGCAGACCGTGCCGATCGCGCCGCCCATCGAGGTACCCAGCCAGTGCGCCCGCTCGATCTGCAGCTGGTCGAACAGCTCGCGCGCCACCCGGGCGTAAAACGCCAGGCAGTATTCATGCCGAGGGTCCGGGCTCCATTGCGAAAGGCCCCGCCCCGGCGTGTCCGGGCAGATCACGCGCCAACCCTGCGCCGCCAGGTGCTGGGCCAGCTCGTTCATGTCGCTGGCGGTGCGCGCCAGCCCGTGCCAGGCGATCACCGTGCCCGCGTCGCCGCTGCCCCAGTCGGTGAAATGGATTTCGCGCCCGGCGCAGCGCAGATAGTTTGAAGTGACGCTCATGCCTCGCCTCCTTGCGCCGCAAGCCGGCGCAACGCCGCACCCGCGCGCAGCCGCCCCACGACCCCGGTCGGGAAGTAGTAGACCGACAGCACGAACAGCACCCCAAGCCACAGGAGCCAGCGGTCGGGCGAGAGCAGCGCGGCCAGCATCGGCAGCGAAGAAGCCGCCTCGCTACCCAGCCGCAGCAGATCCTGCAGATAGCTTTGCGCGATCACGAACAGCACGGCGCCAACGGCCGAACCGTAGATCGTGCCCATGCCGCCGATCACCACGATCAGCAGCACGTCCATCATGATTTCGAAGCTGAGCGAGGTGTCCGGCCCGCTGTAGCGCAGCCACAGCGACAGCATCGCGCCGGCCAGTGTGGCAAACAGCGCCGACAGCACGCTGGACGTGGTGCGATACACCACCACGCGGTAGCCGATGGCTTCGGCGCGGAACTCGTTCTCGCGGATCGCCTGCAGCACGCGCCCGAACGGCGAATTGACGATGCGCAGCAGCACCAGCAGCAGCAGCACCGTGGCCACGAACATCAGGTAATACGTGAGCAGCCGGCCATCGACAGAGACGCCGAACAGCGGGGCCTCCAGAAAGTCGTGGCTCGGCCGCAGCCACTCCGGCCCCTTGAAGTTCAGGCCGTCTTCACCGCCGGTGATCTCGGACAGCTGCGAGACCAGCGTCTGAAAGGCCGAGGCCACCGCCAGCGTGATCATCGCGAAGAAGATGGCCCGCACCCGCAGCGAGAACAGCCCCACGGCCAGCGACAGCACGAACGACAGCACCAGCGCGCCCGCCAGGCCGACGGCCAGGCCGCTCCAGGTCGGCCCGACGTGGATGCTGGCGATCGCCACGCCGTAAGCGCCGATGCCGAAGAACATCGTGTGGGCAAAGCTGACAATGCCGGTGTAGCCCAGCAGCAGGTCGAAGCTGGCGACCAGCACGATGAAGATCAGCACCTTGGCCGCCACCGACAGCGCCTTCACGCCGGGGAACAGGAAAGGAGCGAACGCCAGCCCGAACAGGATGGCCAGCAGGATGGCCGCCAGCAGCTTGCTGCGCGGAAAGTCACCGGAGAGGATGCGGTTGAGCATGGGGCGGCTCTTCATCGGTTCGCGACGGGGTAGACCCCCTGCGGCCGCCACAGCAGAATGGCCACCATCAGCGCGATGTTGGAAAACAGCGCCACCTTGGGCGCCAGGAAGCCGGCGTAATTGGCCATCAGCCCCACCAGCAGCGAACCGATCAGCGCGCCACCGGTCGAACCCAGCCCGCCGATGATGATGACGATGAAGATCAGCACGTTGACCTGCGCGCCCATCTGCGGCGTCACGCTCTGCTGGTACAGCCCCCACATCACGCCGCCCAGACCAGCCAGCGCACTGCCGGCCACGAACACACCGATGAACAGGCGGCGGATGCGGTAGCCCAGCGACTCCACCATTTCGCGGTCCTGCACGCCGGCGCGGATCAGCAGGCCGATCTTGGTGCGGCTGAGCGTCCAGGCCAGCAGGGCGAACACCGCCAGACCCACCAGCACCGCCAGCACGCGGTATTTCTCGATGGCGGCGTCGCCCATCAGCAGCGACCCGCGAAAGGCCTCGGGCAAGGGCAAGGCCCGTTGCTGCGGACCCCAGACGACCTTGATCAACTCCTCGCCGATGATCAGTCCGCCCATCGTGATCAGGATCTGCTTGAGGTGCTGGCCGTACACCGGGCGCACGATGAAGCGCTCGAACGCCAGCCCCACCGCGCCGGCCACCACCATCGCCGCGGTCATGGCAACCAGCACGGCCGTCAGGTTCTGTAGCAGGTCGTCGGCGGTCGCCCAGCTGCCCATGCCGGCCATCACCGACACGGCGACAAAAGCGCCCAGTGCGATGAACACTCCGTGGCCGAAATTGAGCACGTCCATCAGGCCGAACACCAGCGTCAGGCCCGAGGCGATGATGAAGATGATCATGCCCATCGCCAGCCCCGCCACGGTGAGCGTGACCCAGGTCGAGCCTGAGCCCACCAGCGGCCAGGCCAGCAGCGCCAGCACCGGCACCAGCAGCAGCGGGCGGATATCCACATCGGTTGAATTTTTCATAGCGCCAGCCCCAGCAGCGAACGCTGCATGTCTTCGTCATTGGCCAGTTCGGCCATGGACCCGGCATGCACGATTACACCGTTGTCCATCACGGCCACCGCGTCACCCAGGCGCCGGGCAAAGTTCAGGTTCTGCTCGACCAGCAGGATCGTCACGCCGCTGCGCTTGAGCTGCAGAAAGGCGTCGATCATGTTGTTGATGATGGCCGGCGCCAGCCCTTTGCTCGGCTCGTCGACGATCAGCAGTTCGCGCGGTTCGACAATGGCGCGGGCCACCGCGAGCATCTGTTTCTGTCCGCCCGAGAGCTTGCCCGCCGGGTGGTTCCAGAACTTCTCGACCGGCGGGAACAGCTGGAATATCCACTGCAGCCGCTGCTGATCGATCTTTTCGACCGTCGACGCGTTGCGCGCGGCGAGCAGCATGTTCTCGCGCACCGTCAGATCGGCAAAGATGCCCATGTTTTCGGGTACATAGGCGATGCCCAGGTTGGCGATCTGCGGCGTGGCCATCG
The DNA here is from genome assembly GCA_014879655.1 of Burkholderiaceae bacterium. Lineage (GTDB taxonomy): Bacteria > Pseudomonadota > Gammaproteobacteria > Burkholderiales > Burkholderiaceae_C > JACSRS01. The sequence goes on along the minus strand of JACSRS010000026.1, from coordinate 616 downwards.
CGGTGATGTCCTGGCTGTCAAAGCGGATCTGCCCGCTGGACGCCGGCCACAGGCCCATGATCGTTCGCAGCGTTGTCGTTTTGCCGGCGCCATTGCGGCCGAGCAACATGGTGAGCTGCCCGCGCGGCACCGCCAGGTCCACCCCGTGCAGGATGTGATAGGCGCCGATGTGCGTGTGCACGCCCTTGAGTTCGAGCAGGTTTGCGTTCATGACGGGTTCCTCCTGTTCCCTGCAGGGGAAAGGTCGGGTTGCGCTTCGGCGCCATCCGGCACCGAAACGTCCTGGTGGCTTGCCCCCAGATAAGCCTCCTGCACCACCGGCGAAGCGATCACGGTGGCCGGGTCGCCGTCGGCGACCAGCTGGCCGTTGTGCAGCACGATGATGCGGTCGGCCAGTTCGCGCACCACGTCCATCTTGTGCTCGACCAGCAGGATGGTCTTGCTGCGGTCGGCTTTCAGCGCGCGGATCAGGTTCAGGATCACCGGCGCCTCTTCGTGACTCATGCCGGCCGTGGGTTCATCGAACATGTAGACCTTGGGCTCCAGCGCCATCAGCAGCGCCACCTCCAGCTTGCGCTGGTCGCCGTGCGGCAGGCTGGCGACGATGGCGTTCTGC
>JACSRS010000147.1 GCA_014879655.1 Burkholderiaceae bacterium | reverse complement strand
CATCTGCCCAAACCGCACGATCCTTTCGTCGATCTGGTTCCCAATGCATTCGGTGTTGCGGGTATCAAATTGACACCGCGGCACTACGCCTACCTGAAAATCAGCGAAGGCTGCAATCATCGCTGCACCTTCTGCATCATTCCCTCGATGCGGGGCGACTTGGTGAGTCGACCGGTGGGCGACGTCTTGTCCGAAGCGAAAGCGCTCTTCGAGGGGGGCGTTCGCGAGTTGCTCGTGATCAGCCAGGACACGTCGGCCTATGGCGTCGATGTTCGGTACCGGACGGGTTTCTGGGACGGTCGGCCGGTGAAGACGCGGATGCTGGAACTGGTGCAGGCGCTCGCTGAAATTGCCGAGCCGCATGGCGCGTGGGTGCGGTTGCACTATGTCTACCCCTATCCACATGTCGATGAAATCCTGCCGCTGATGGCGACGGGCCGGATCCTGCCCTACCTGGACGTGCCGTTTCAGCACAGCCACCCGGATGTTCTGCGGCGAATGAAGCGCCCGGCGAGCGGCGAGAAGAATCTGGAGCGCATTCAGCGCTGGCGCGAAATCTGTCCCGAACTGGTGATTCGCAGTACCTTCATCGCTGGCTTTCCGGGTGAAACCGATAGCGAGTTCGAGCACCTGCTGGATTTTGTTCGGGAAGCCGGGATTGATCGGGCGGGGTGCTTTGCCTATTCACCGGTAGACGGTGCGGCCGCCAACGCGTTTGATGGCATGTTGCCGGCCGAGGTTCGCGAAGAACGCAGGGCCCGCTTCATGGCGGTGGCCGAAAGCGTTTCGACCGCGCGGCTGGAGCGCCGCGTCGGTGCGACGATGCAGGTGCTGGTGGATTCTGCGCCGGCACTCGGCCGCAAGGGCGGGGTCGGACGCAGCTACGCGGACGCGCCCGAAATTGACGGAACCGTCCGCTTGCTGCCACCGGACAAAATCAGCAAGACCCTGAAGGTTGGCGAATTCACACGCGCGCGGGTGGTGGCAACGCAGGGTCACGATCTGGTGGCGGTGCCGGTTTGATGAGCCGCAGCGACTTGCAGCGCCACGGAATGTCATCGTGCTGCGGTTATACAAGTGCCAGGCCGGACTGGCAGCAGTTTGAATCAGGTCAGCCTGCCAGCACAAAGCAAAAAGCCGCTGGTCTGGCAGCGGCTTTTTACATCGATAACCTGAATAAGGTTTGTTTCAACTTGGTGCCCAGGAAGGGACTCGAACCCCCACGAAGTTACTCGCTAGTACCTGAAACTAGTGCGTCTACCAATTCCGCCACCTGGGCATCTCAGGAAAGATAGGATTGTATATCAAAAAAATGGACATTCACCCAACCGCAATCGACGAAATTGAAGGAACTGTGCAGGGGCATCGCGACGGGCACGGTTTCCTGATTCGGGACGACAGCGAGTCAGACATTTATCTGCCGCCGAACGAAATGCGAGCAGTGTTGCACAAGGACCGGGTCAGGGTACGGATCGCCCGCCAGGACCGGAAAGGGCGACCAGAGGGCCGGATTCTTGAGATTGTCGAAAGACCGCCGCAACCGATCATCGGTCGCCTGCTTCATGAAAGCGGCATCTGGATCGTCGCGCCGGAAGACAAGCGCTACGGTCAGGATGTGATGATTCCCAAGAGTGCCACCGGCGCTGGCAAGCCGGGTCAGGTGGTTGTGGTTGAGCTGACCGAGCCACCGGCCCTGTTTGGCCAGCCTGTCGGTCGGGTCAAGGAGGTGCTGGGCGAAATCGACGATCCGGGCATGGAAATCGAAATCGCGGTACGCAAATACAGCGTTCCCTACGAGTTCTCGGAGGCCTGCATTGCGCAGGCGCGGTCCTTGCCGGACAAGGTGCGCGCTCAGGACAAGAAAGGCCGGGTCGATCTCACGGATGTGCCTCTGGTCACGATCGATGGTGAGGATGCACGCGATTTTGACGATGCCGTGTACTGCGAGCCTGCGCGTATCGGACGGGCCAAGGGTTGGCGTCTGCTGGTTGCCATCGCAGACGTGAGTCACTATGTCGAAACGGGTAGTGCGATCGATGTGGACGCCTATGACCGGGCCACTTCGGTGTATTTCCCTCGCCGGGTGATCCCGATGCTTCCCGAGAAGTTGTCCAATGGCCTGTGTTCGCTGAATCCCGAAGTTGAGCGACTGTGCATGGTGTGCGATATGCTGGTCACTGCAAAAGGTGAGGTTCAGGCCTATCAGTTCTATCCGGCTGTCATGTTCAGCCATGCCCGGTTCACCTACACCGAGGTCGCGGCGATTCTGGCCAATACTCGCGGTCCGGAAGCCGCGCGTCGCGGTGAACGTGTTAACGACCTGCTCAACCTTCACGACGTATACAGGGCCTTGCTGGCGCAGCGTCAGGTGCGCGGAGCGGTCGATTTCGAAACCACCGAGACGCAGATCGTCTGCGACGACAGCGGCAGAATTGAAAAGATCGTCCCGCGGACCCGCAACGAGGCCCACCGGCTTATCGAGGAAGCCATGCTGGCGGCCAATGTCTGCAGTGCCGACTTCATTGCCCAGAGCAAGCACCCCGGGCTTTTCCGGGTCCACGAGGGTCCGACTCCGGAGAAAAAGGAAGTCCTGCGTAATTACCTCAAGGCGGTAGGGGTCGGCATGTCCATCAGTGACGAACCGGTGCCTGCCGAATTCCAGAAAATTGCGGAAGTGACCAAAGAGCGACCAGACGCCCAGCAAATTCATTCGATGCTGCTGCGGTCCATGCAACAGGCCATCTACACCCCCATCAACAGCGGACATTTTGGCCTGGCCTACGAGGCCTACACGCATTTCACCAGTCCGATTCGACGCTACCCGGACCTGCTGGTGCACAGGGTGATCAAGGCCATCCTCGCCGGCCAACGCTACCAGCTGCCCGCCTTGCCGATGCCGGGTGAAGCCCATGCCAAGCTGGCCAAACGGCTCGAAAAAGGGCTTGCCGGCAGGGTGCGGGAACCTGAACTCAAACCCAGAAAGCTTTCAGCCGACCAGCTGGCGTGGCAAGCCGCAGGACTGCATTGCAGCGCGAACGAGCGGCGTGCCGACGAGGCCAGTCGTGACGTTGAAGCCTGGTTGAAATGCAAGTTCATGCGTGAGCATCTGGGTGAGGAGTACAGCGGTGTCGTGACTTCGGCAGCATCGTTCGGCATCTTTGTGACGCTCGACGAACTGTACGTTGAAGGGATGGTCCACATCACCGAACT
>JACSRS010000118.1 GCA_014879655.1 Burkholderiaceae bacterium | reverse complement strand
CGAGGTGTTCGGCTTCTCCGCTTTTCGCGGGCCGCAGGCTGGCATCGTCAGCCACGTCAGCGACGGCGGAGACGCGCTGGTGCTGATGCCGACCGGCGGCGGCAAAAGCCTGTGCTACCAGATTCCGGCCATCGCGCGCCAGCAGGCCGGCCATGGCACGGCCATCGTGATCTCGCCGCTGATCGCGCTGATGCACGACCAGGTCGGAGCGCTGCACGAGGCGGGCGTCGAAGCGGCTTTTCTGAACTCCACGCTCGACTTCGATGAAGCCGCCGACGTCGAAAAGCGCCTGCTGCGCGGAGAGCTGACGCTGCTCTACGCCGCGCCCGAGCGGGTCACCACGCCGCGTTTTCTGGCGCTGCTCGACCAGTTGCACGAGCGCGGTGCGCTGAGCCTTTTCGCCATCGACGAGGCGCACTGCGTGAGCCAGTGGGGCCATGACTTCCGCCCCGAATACCGCGCGCTCACGGTGCTGCACGAGCGCTACGCCGGCGTGCCGCGCATCGCGCTGACCGCCACCGCCGACGACCTGACCCGCGCCGACATCATCGAACGGCTGCAACTGGAAGAAGCCCGACTCTTCATCAGCAGCTTTGACCGGCCCAACATCCGCTATGCCATCGTCGAGAAGAAAGACCCGACGCAGCAGCTGATCCGTTTCATCGAACGCGAACACACCGGTGACGCCGGCATCGTCTACTGCCAGTCGCGCCGCAAGGTGGAAGACACGGCCGCCACGCTGTGCAACCACGGCATCAACGCGCTGCCCTACCACGCCGGGCTCGACGCCAGACTGCGCCAGACACACCAGGACCGCTTCCTGCGCGAGGACGGCATCGTGATGGTGGCGACGATTGCCTTTGGCATGGGCATCGACAAGCCCGACGTGCGCTTTGTTGCGCACCTGGACATGCCCAAGAACATCGAGGGCTACTACCAGGAAACCGGCCGCGCCGGTCGCGACGGACTGCCCGCCGATGCGTGGATGAGCTACGGCCTGCAGGACGTGGTGAACCAGCGCCGCATGATCGACGAAAGCCCGGCGGCCGAAGAGTTCAAGCAGGTGATGCGCGGCAAGCTCGACGCGTTGCTGACGCTGGCCGAGGCCGCCGACTGCCGGCGCGTGCGGCTGCTGGCGTACTTTGGCGAAACTTACTGTGGCCCGCCCGCCGCCGGGCCGCCCCAAGGCGGGCGAGCCCCCTCGGGGGGCAGCGACCCACACGAAGCGGGGGAGCGTGGGGGCTGTCGGAATTGCGACAACTGCCTCTCACCGCCCCAGACTTGGGACGGCACCGACGCCGCGCGCAAACTGCTCTCCACCATCTACCGGGTGCAGCAGGCCAGCGGCATCAGCTTTGGCGCCGGTCACATCATGGACATCCTGCGCGGCAAGACCACCGACAAGGTCACGCAGTTCGGCCACGACACGCTCAGCACCTTTGGCCTGGGCGCGACCTTCAGCGAACAACAGCTTCGCGGGGTGCTGCGCCAGCTGATGGCGATGGGTGCGCTCGGGCTGCACAAGGTCGAACTGACCAGCGGCCAGAGCTTCGACACCCTGACGCTGACCGAAGCCTCGCGCGCCGTTCTCAAAGGCGAGCTGCCGGTGAAGCTGCGCGAATCGACCGCCAGCCCACCCGAGCGCCGCCCGCGGCGCGAAAAATCCGGCGCCCGCTCCACGCCGCCCGCCGCCGCCGCACTGGACGAAGCCGCCCTGGCGCGCTTTGCCGCGCTCAAGGCCTGGCGCGCCGAAGTAGCCCGCGAGCACAACCTGCCGGCCTACGTGATCTTCCACGACGCGACGCTGGCAGCCGTGGCCGAGCGCTGCCCGCAGACGCTGGATGAGCTGGGCAGCATCAGCGGCATGGGCGTGAAGAAGCTGGAGGCCTACGGGACCGAGGTGCTGCGGGTGTGTGGGACGGCCTGAGAAGGGGCTGAAATCGAGCTGACGGCCGTGAGGGCACTTCAGGTCATGGAGGAAGAAACCACCGTTTGACGACGACGGTTGCCAATAGTCGCCTTCGCTTCGCATTGGACCATGGGTACTTTGATTCACCAGAATTCCGGTCGTCGCGAACGTGTGTGACAGCACTGACGCCAATCTACCGTTTGTCCCGGCCGCCGGCATCAGCCAAACGGGTGATGCGGCCTCTGCCAAAAGTATGGTGCATCGGCCATTTGGCTGAGCGTTCGCCCACGTACACAGCGGCCTGACCAGCAGCGCCAAGCCCGTTACGCTCTACAAATTCAGTAGCAACAAAGGACCATTTGACGATGGGAAATGGTCATTTTCATTGTAAAAATCCCATCGAACGGGCTTCCCGTACCTCGGGCTTGATGCGGTGTTCGGCTTCGAGCTGTTCGATGAACTCTTCCACGCTGAAGTGGGTCGCCAGAATGTCGGTCTGGCGCTTGACGGCGGCAAAGTCGCCAGGGCACAGCTGCTCCAGCTTGGCAAGACGGGCGCGCACCGCGTCGGTCAGCAGCGTGGCGTCGCCGGCCAGTGCTTCCGTCACGAACATCTGCTCGCGCTGGGGCGCCGTCAGCGGCATGAATCGGATCTTGAAGGTGAAGCGCCGCAGCGCCGCCTGGTCGATGCGATCCAGCAGGTTGGTGGTGCAGACGAAGATGCCGCGGTAGCGCTCCATGCCCTGCAGCATCTCGTTGACCTCGGTCACCTCATAGGTGCGCTGGGCGCCGCGCCGGTCCTGCAGAAAGCTGTCGGCCTCGTCGAGCAGCAGCACGGCCTTCTCGGCTTCGGCCTCGCGGAACATCGCCGCCATGTTCTGCTCGGTCTCGCCCACATACTTGCTCATCAGGTCGCTGGCTTGCTTGACGATCAGCGGCCGGCCCATCGCTTTGGCGATGTGCTCGCCCAGCGCGGTCTTGCCGGTGCCGGGCGCGCCATAAAAACACAGGGTGCCATGGCCGCGCGCCTTCAGCGCCTCGACGATGCGCGGGATCTCGAAGCGGGTCTCGACGTTCAGCATCGCCAGGCTCCAGGTGGTCACCGCCGGGCGAACTTCGCCGACTGCTGCGGCCTTGTTGCCCAGCGCCGCGTCGGCATTGCGCAGCTGCCTGTCGATCAGCGACTCCATCGTCGGCGCGCCGACTTCACCTTCGGCCTGTGCCAGACCGGCAAAACGCACTGCCGTGCGGATCTGCGCCGGCGTCAGGCCCTTGCGCTCGGTCAGCCGCGCGACGAAGGCCTCGCTCACTGCCACACCCGCCAGGGCCTTGCGCAGCAGCTGCTCGCGCGCGCCGGGCGGCGGGCTTTTCAGCTCCAGGTGGTAGGCAAAGCGGCGCCGGAAGGCCGGGTCGATCTGCTCGATGCGGTTGGTGACCCAGATGGTGGGCACCGGGTTCGATTCGAGAATCTGGTTCACCCAGGCCTTGCCGTTGACCGAATGGCTGGCGGCGGCCGGCAGCAACTGCTGCTCCTGGCGCGCCATCAGTCCGGCGGCGTCCACGCTGATCGGCGGGAAGACGTCTTCGACCTCGTCGAACAGCAGCGCCGCCTGCTGCGCGCCTTTTAAAAACACCTGGCCGATCTGCAGCGAGCGGTAGCGGTCGCGCCCGCTAAGGCTGTTGCCGTCGCGGTCGGCGTATTCAACCTCGAACAGGTCGACCCCGGACGCCTGCGCCACCACCTTGGCCAGTTCGGTCTTGCCGGTGCCGGGCGGGCCGTACAGCAACACGTTGATGCCGGCGGCCTTGTCGTGGATGGCGCGGCGCAGCAAGGTGACCAGCACCGCGGCGTCGTCGGCGATGAAGTCAAAGTCGGCCAGAGCCAGTTCGCTGCGCTCGGCGGGTCGGGCAAAGACCGCCATCAGCTCGGACTGGTCGCGGTACTCGCGCATCAGCACCGGCGGCAGCTTTTCGCTGACCTTCATCAGGTCGGCCAGATCGGTGATGTTGTGCTCGGAGATCAGGTTTTCCACCAGCCCGATGCGCTCCAGCCGCGAGCCGGCGCGCAGCGCCTCGCCCACTTCCGTGGCGCTGACACCGGCCACCTCGGCCAGCGCAGCGTAGGCTTCGGGCGCGTTGCTGACCTTGAACTCGACCAGCATGCTGCGCAGGTCGCGCTGGTAGCGGGCCAGCGTGCCGTACAGCAGCAGCGCACGCTCGGCCTTGTTCAGCTGCAGCAGGCCGGCCAGTGCGTCGATGTTCTTTTCGACCAGCGTGGACTGTTTCTTCAGCGCATGACGCAGCCAGGTGCCGGTGGCGCTGAGCACGGCCAGCAGGTCTTTCGGCGCGTCCTTGGCGTATTCGTCGAGGTAGAAAAACAGCGTGCCCTCTTCATAAGGGCCGCGCCAGGCACCATGGCGGTTGAGGAATTCACGCGGAGCGAGCGCCTCGTGACCGCTCCAGAATTCGTTGTCGCGGCATCGGCGCTGCAGAAACTCGCGCAGCCGCGCCAGCACCGGCGCCGGCCAGACCAGATGCCGGCCGGTCAGCGACAGCAGGCCGTTGAGGTCGCGGCGCACGTTGAACTTGGGGCCCTGCTTGGCCGCCAGCGTCAGCAGGAAATGCGAGCACATCAGGTCCAGCACCGGCGCAGACTGCAGCCCGGGCGAAGGCAAAGCCGGGCCGATTGCCGCATCTGAAACCGAACGCCTGACCATCTGTGAGCCTCCAGCAGGAGTGAACCCGCCTGCACCATAACGCGTTCTGATGCGCCATGGAAGACATTGCTGCGGAAAACACCACGCTTGCAAACGGGCTTTTCGCACGGAAAATGACCCCATGATTGAATTGCAGGACATCCGCGACGCCGCCCGGCGGCTGCAGGGCCAGGTGCCGGACACACCGTTTGTGGAGTCGCGCACGCTGTCGGACATCACCGGCGCGCGGCTGTTCCTGAAGTTCGAGAACCTGCAGTTCACCGCGTCGTTCAAGGAGCGCGGCGCCTGCAACAAGTTGATGCAGCTCACGTCGGCCGAGCGCGCCGGCGGCGTGGTGGCGATGAGCGCCGGCAACCACGCGCAAGGGGTGGCCTACCATGCGCAGCGGCTGGGCCTGCGCGCGGTGATCGTCATGCCGCGCTTCACGCCAGGCGTGAAAGTGGCGCGCACCCGCGGCTTCGGCGCCGAGGTGGTGCTGCACGGCGATACGCTCGACGAGGCACGGGCCCACGCGCTGGCGCTGGCGGCCAGCGAGGGCCTGAGCTTCGTTCACCCGTATGACGACGAAGCCATCGTTGCCGGCCAGGGAACGGTGGGGCTGGAGATGCTGCAAGCCGTGCCTGATCTGGACGATCTGGTGGTGGCCGTCGGCGGCGGCGGGCTGATCGCCGGCATGGCAACGGCCGCCAAGGCGCTGCGGCCGGACATCCGCATCACCGGCGTGCAGATGACGCGTTTTCCCGGCATGTACAACCTGATGAAGGGCACGCAGTTGCCGCAGGGCGCGAGCACGCTGGCCGAGGGCATTGCGGTGGGCACGCCGGGCATGATCACCCGAGCCATCGTCCACGAAAAGGTCGATGACATGCTGCTGGTTGACGAGGGCGATGTGGAGCAGGCCATCGTGATGCTGCTGGAGATCGAGAAAACGCTGGTTGAGGGCGCCGGCGCCGCCAGCCTGGCCGCGCTGCTGCGCCACCCGGCGCAGTTTCGCGGCCGCAAGGTCGGGCTGGTGCTGTGCGGCGGCAACATCGATCCGCTGCTGCTGGCGTCGATCATCGAGCGCGGCATGGTGCGGGCCGGCCGGCTCGCACGCATTCGCGTCAGTGCCCGCGACGTGCCCGGCATGCTGGCTGCCATCACGCGGACCGTGGCCGAAGCGGGCGCCAATGTCGACGAGGTGCACCACCAGCGGGCGTTCACGATGCTGGCGGCTCAAAACGTCGAGATCGAGCTGGTGATCCAGACCCGCGGCCCGGAACACGTCGCCGAGGTGGTGAAGCGGCTGCGTGGGCAAGGGTTTCAGGTGGCACCGGCCTGAAGCGCGCCGCACCGGGGCGGCGCCTGCGGGTCCGCACGGTTGACGCCGCGGTCGGCTTTGCACGACCATCGGCGGCACGCGGCCCGTCTGGACCCGCCGTGTGCCCGCTTTGTGCTCGCTCAACCCTCTGCGGCTCTGGCCGAATCAACCCATGAAAACCGAACTGCTGCAAGACGCACTGACCGACTACTTTGCCCCCTGGGTGCAGGCGCTGGGCCTGAGGGTGGAGCCGGTCGAACCGGACGCGACCGTCGTCACGCTGCGCCTGCCGCAGAGCGACCAGCTCAGCCGCGTCGGCGGCATGCTGTGCGGGCAGGCCATGATGGCCGCCGCCGACACCGCAATGGTGCTGGCGCTGATCCGTCATTTCGGCGCGTTCCGGCCCTGCACCACGGTGCAGATGAACAGCAGCTTTCTCAAACCCCTGTCGGGCCAGGACGCGCTGGTGACGGCCCGGGTGCTGCGCGCCGGCAAGGCGCTGGCGTTCGGCGAAATCGACATCTGCGGCGCCGACGACGGCAAAAGCGTGTGCCGGGCCAGCACGACCTATGCGTTGCTGTAACCCGGCGCGCCGCGCGGACAAGCCGCGGCTGCGCCCAAAACGTTAAAATCTGCCTTCCATCTCAGACCGATCCAGGAATTTCCATGTCCGCACACGACCAGACCCACGCCGCCGCAGAGACCACCGATGTCGTCGAAAGCGTTGTTCCGAACATCCACGTGGTGCTGCCGGTGGTGGGTGCCGTACTGATCTTCCTGCTGGCCTTCATCGCCGTCATGATGGCCTGAGGCCGTTCTTCCGCGTCCTCCGCAGCGCAGGCTTCTCCAGTCAAAGGCCAAGGGACCCCCTTGGCCTTTTTTATTGCCCTTTTATACCTTTTTGGCCAAATCCCAGCGTCAAATGGTGTGATGTTGCTACTGATTCAGTAGTATTTTGACCCCATCGCCCATCAGGCCAGACCCCGTACCGGCATGATGTGCACCGCCGCCGGCGCGATGTGTAGCGCCAGCCGCGATCCCGGCGCCGCGCCCAGTCCGCGCAGCAGCGCACTCGACAGGTTCAGCGTCACCCGCTCAGCCGGCAGCGCGGCCGGTTCGAGCGTGCACAGGCTGGTCTCTCCCAGAGACAACACCTCGCGCAAGGTGCACACCAGTGTGTTTTCGAGCGGATCGGCAGCTGCAGGGCTCCGGGCGCCATCGGCGTCCGAACCCGGCGCCGGGCCGACATCCACCAGTTCGCCGGCCAGTACCCAGGTCACGTCCACACCGTCGTCGATACGGTTCTTGTCCGGCACGCGCAGCCGCACCGGCGCCTGCGGCGGACCCCAGGCCAGCACCGCCCAGCCGGGACTGTCTTTCTGGAAGCGGCCGCGAAAGTGGTTCTGAATGCCCACCAGTTCGGCCACGCGCGCATTGCGCGGGCTGGCAAAAACGTGCGCCGGGGCGCCGGTCTGCAGGCTGGTGCCAGCGTCCAGAATGACGACGCGGTCGGCCAGGCGCCGGGCTTCGGCCAGATCGTGGGTGACCAGCAGCATCGGCGTCGACAGGTTCTGGCGCAGGCTGGCCAGCTCGCGGTACAGCGTCTGGCGAGTTGGCGCGTCAACGGCAGAAAACGGCTCGTCCAGCAGCAGCACACCGGCGTTCGACGACGTGGCCGCGACCGGGTCGAGCCGCATCAACGCCCGTGCCAGCGCCACGCGCTGCTGCTGCCCGCCCGACAGTTGCGCCGGCCGGCGGTTTTCCAGTCCGGTCAGCCCGAGCCGCGCGAACAACGCATCCAGCCGGGGGCGCAGCGCCTGTGCATCAACATCTCCCGCCGCCAGCGCGACGTTCTGCCAGGCGCTCAGGTGCGGGAACAGCGCGTAGTGCTGAAACACCAGCCCCACCTGGCGTTGCTGCGGCGGCAGGTTGATGCCGCGTTCGCTGTCGAACCAGGCCACGCGGCGCTCGCCGTCACCGACGCTGACCGATCCACGCAGCCCCGGCGCGCGCAGCAGGCCGGCCACCGCACGCAGCACGCTGCTCTTGCCGCTGCCCGACGGGCCGACCAGTGCCACGAGTTCACCCGACGCGCAGTCGAACGCAGCCGCCAGCGGCATCGGCGTGGTGTTGTGGAGGTTGACGCTGAGGCGATCCATCAAGGCGGGCGGTAAACGGGTGGGTTCGCGTCAGCGGTCCTGCAGCGGCCGGCCGCCGCGTGCGGGCCGGTCGGCCGCAAACACGAACACCAGCGCCAGCAGCGAGCAGCCCACCAGCGCCAGCGCCATCAGGTGCGCGCCGGCCATGTCAAAGGCCTGCACCCGGTCGTAGATGGCGATCGACAGCGTGCGCGTTTCACCCGGAATGCTGCCACCCACCATCAGCACCACGCCGAATTCGCCCAGCGTGTGGGCCACCGTCAGCGCCACGCCGGCCAGCAGGCCCGGCCACGCCAGCGGCAGCTCGATCTTCCAGAAGGTCTGCCAGTGGCTCAGCCCCGACACCCAGGCCGCTTCGCGCAGCGAGCCCGGAATCGCGGCCAGCGCGCGCTGCATCGGCTGCACCATGAACGGCAGGTTCACCAGAACGCTGGCCAGCAGCAGGCCCTCGAAGCTGAAAACCAGCCGCAGATCCAGCTGCGCATCCAGCCAGGCCCCCAGCGGCGAACCCTGGCCGAAGGCGATCAAGAGGTAAAAACCCACTACCGTGGGCGGCAGCAGCAGCGGCAGCATCAGCAAGGCCTCCACCAGCGACTTGCCGCGCCAGTGCGTCAACGCCAGCCAGCGCGCCAGCCACAGACCCGGCGGCAACAGCACCGCAGCGGTCAATACCGCCAGCAACAGCGAAACACGGGCTGACTGCCAATCCATGGAGATCGATTATCGGCGCCACCTGCCCGCGCGCCCGGCGGGCGCTGCGCCGAACATGCCGTTTTCCTGACCTGGCACAAGACAGGCGCCGCCATCTGTCGCAGAATAAAAAGTTCAAGGACTTGATGGAGGTGCCTTGATGACGACTGTCCGCCCGGCCGCCGTGGCCGGCATGTTCTACCCCGCTGAAGCGACCGCGCTGTCGCGCATGCTCAGGCAGCTGCTTGCTGACGTGCCCGCCAGTGCCGAAACCGGCGCGCCCGCGCGGCCACCCAAGGTGCTGGTCGTGCCGCACGCCGGTTATGTTTACAGCGGCGCCACCGCTGCCAGGGCCTACGCCTTGCTGCAGCCATGGCGCACGGCCATCAACCGCGTGGTGCTGCTGGGCCCGACGCATCGGGTGGCGGTGCGCGGCTTGGCCTTGCCCGCCGCCGATGCGTTTGCCACGCCGCTGGGCCAGGTGCCGATCGACCCGCAGGCCCGCACGCGACTGGCCGATCTGCCGCAGGTCGGCGTCAGCGCAGCCGCACATGCGCAGGAGCATTCGCTGGAGGTCCAGCTGCCCTTTTTGCAGACGGTGCTGGAGCGCTTCACGCTGGTGCCGCTGGCCGTCGGCGATGTGTCCGCTGACAAAGTCGCCCAGGTGCTGGAACGGCTTTGGGGCGACGACCACACGCTGATCGTCATCAGCACCGACCTGTCGCATTTCATGGATTACGACGCGGCGCGCCAGACCGACCGGCACAGCCTGGAGTCGCTGCTGGCCTTGCACGGCCCGCTGACCCACACCCAGGCCTGCGGCGCCACGCCGCTGAACGGCCTGATGCAGGTGCTGGCAGCGCGTGGCCTCAAGCTCGAGCTGCTGGGCTGGTGCAATTCCGGCGACACGGCCGGTGACCGCAACCGCGTGGTCGGTTACGCCGCGCTGCGCGTGCAGGCGCCGCCCGTGGCGGCGGAGGCCCCGCAGCCAGCGGCATCCGACCCGGCGACGCTGCCGCCGGACGCGGGCCGGGTGCTGCTGCCGCTGGCCCGCTCCGCGATTGCGCACGCACTCGGCCAAAAGTCGACTGCTGTGGTACAGGCTGGCTCGCCGTGGTTGCACGCGGCGGGCGCAAGTTTCGTCACGCTGACGCAGAACGGACAGTTGCGCGGCTGCATCGGCTCCCTGCAGGCGCACCGCGCGCTTGCCGACGATGTGCGCGCCAACGCCGTCGCTGCCGCGCTGAGGGATCCGCGTTTTCAACCGCTGAGCGCCGCCGAGCTCGGGCGCACCCGGGTCGAGGTCTCGGTGCTCACAACGGCGCAGCCGCTGACTTTCAGGTCCGAGGCCGAGGCGCTGGCCCAGTTGCGGCCCGGGGTCGATGGCGTGATTTTCACTTGCGGGCGGTACCGCAGCACGTTCTTGCCGCAGGTCTGGGAGCAGCTCCCGGACGCCGCGCAGTTCATGGCCCAGCTCAAGCGCAAGGCGGGACTCGCGGGGGATTTCTGGAGCGATGACGTGCAACTTTCGCGCTACAAGGTCCGCAAATGGAAAGAGGCGGAGGTTCAGCCGCAACCGGTGGCCAGCACCGGGGGGCATCCATGAAACCGGCTGCTGAACCCGCCGCCTACCCCGCGCGCTACTGGCACAAGACCGACGACGGCCGGGTGCAATGCGACCTGTGCCCGCGCGACTGCAGGCTGCACGATGGCCAGCGTGGCGCCTGTTTCGTGCGCCAGCGCGTGGATGACCGGCTGGTGCTCACCACCTATGGCCGCTCATCGGGCTTTTGCATTGATCCGATCGAAAAGAAGCCACTGAACCATTTCTACCCCGGCTCCGGCGTGCTGTCGTTCGGCACCGCCGGCTGCAACCTGGCCTGCAAGTTCTGCCAGAACTGGGACATGACCAAGTCGCGTGACATGGACGCGCTGATGGACCAGGCGTCGCCTGCGGCCATCGCCGAAGCGGCGGCGGCCGCGGGCTGCAGGAGCGTGGCCTTCACCTACAACGACCCCGTGATCTTTGCCGAATACGCGATCGACGTGGCCCGCGCTTGCCATGAACGCGGCGTGCAGACGGTGGCGGTGACGGCCGGCTACCTTCACGACGAGGCCCGCCGCGATTTTTTCGAACACATCGACGCCACCAACGTCGACCTGAAAGCCTTCACCGAAGATTTCTATTTCAAGCTGACCGGCTCGCACCTGCAGCCGGTGCTCGACACCCTGCTGTACCTGCGCCACGAAACCGCTGTCTGGGTCGAGATCACCACGCTGCTGATCCCGGGCGCCAACGACAGTGACGCCGAAATCCGGGCGCTGTCGCAGTGGGTGGCCAGGGAACTGGGCATGGACGTGCCCTTGCATTTCACCGCCTTCCACCCCGACCACCGGATGCGCGACACGCCACCGACGCCGCCGTTGACGCTGACCCGCGCCTGCCAGATCGCACGGGATGCCGGCCTGCACCATGTCTACACCGGCAATGTTCACGACAAAGCCGGCGGCACCACCCATTGCACGCAGTGCCAGGCTCCCCTGATCGTGCGCGACTGGTACCGCATCCTGGACTACCGGCTGCGCCCGGACGGCTGCTGCCCGGACTGCGGCGCGGCATTGGCCGGGCGCTTCGATGAAAAAGCCGGTTCGTTCGGACCACGCAGGGTGCCGGTGCGCATCAGCGCTTCCCCGTGACCCCGGAGGCGGCGCCGGGCGCCCTCAGGACACCGTTCGGTGGGATTTTTCTTCGCGGATGCCGCTGCCCAGCAAATCGTTGATCCGCCGCTTGATCACGGCCCGCTGATCGTTTTTCAGATAGACGTCGCGCGCCAGCTGAATGAAGTTTTGATCAAAGCATTGCGCACGCTCGCAGGCCCGCTTGCCTTCCTCGATGTTCCAGAGCTGATGATTGAGTGCCCGCAACTGCGCCACCAGCGCCTCCAGTTCGGGCGGAAAACGCCCCCGATCGCCGATCACCGCTTCGATGGACGACTGCTCGTGCCGCAGGCGCTGCTGCTGCGCCGGTTCCCGCAGGTGCATCAGCTTGATGTCCAGAATGGTCAGCTTGTCGAAAACCTCACCCCAGGCCACGGGAAGCAGCGGCGTTGCAGGCCAGGATGGTGTCATGGTGCGGCTCCGGCGGGTGATGCAGGTGCCGGCCGGGTCGGCTCGGCGATGACGATCCAGCCGACCGGGGCCGGCGCACGATCACCTCGCGCTTGTGCCTCCTGCGGCGATTGCGGCGCCATGATCCGAATGTCGTAGCGGTGCGGTTCGAGCGCCGCCCGCCACAGCGGCAACTGGTCTGGCGAAACGTCTGCGGCCAGGATGGTCGGCCGCAGCCGCTCGATGGTGGCGGCCGCTGCAGCCAGCGCCTCCAGCATCGGGATCGGCCGCTGAAGCACGATCAGGCGGCAGTGATTGAGCTGCAGCGCATCGAGCGGCCAGGCAGGCACTGGCTCTTCAACGAGTTGGTTGGCGGCGGCGGTGGCCAAATGATCTTCATCGAGAGCGAGCCCTCGCCGCTGAACAACTCTGAATGACGATCCGACCGGCTCGGCCCAGTGGGCCTGCGCGCAGGTCAGCCCCGAGCGGATCAGGTTGGCGCATAGCAGCTGATGAACCAGGCGCCGGGGTTCGATGGCCACCAGCCATCCAGCGGGCGCGATCCGATGCGCCAACGACAGCGCAAAGTCGCCGCTTCCCGCACCCAGCAGTACCACGGTGTCTCCATTCGCCAGAATTTGCTCGCCCAGTTCCAGCAACTTCTCCACCAGCCGCTCGCCTCGTGGATCGGCGATCTGTCCACGTGGCTGCAGACTCCCTGCTTGCGGGTGCGGCTCGCTGACCAGCGGCATGCGCGACCGCGTTTGCGCCACCCGATACATCGGCGGTGGCTTGCGGCCATGGTTGACAGAACCGGCAGCGGCGATCGCCTGATCCAGAGCGTCCAGGACCTCCTGTGCCGGCAATCGATCCCAGGCCCGGTTGTAGTCCGCCTGCATCGATTTCCATTGTTCGCGGGAGACCTTGACCTTGCCCCATCCCGGCAGATCGCGCACACCGGGCAACTCCAGTGTCCGACCGTAAGGGTAGTAGCGGAAATGATCGGCAGGCAGCGACGTGACCACCGTACAGCAGGGGGTGTCGAGCGCGTCAGCGATGTGCTGCAGGAAGGTATCCGGCGTGATGACGCCATCGACCTGGGCCACCAGCGCTGACACCCGCCCCGGCGAATCCATGATGTCGGCAAGATGGACAACCCGTGGGTGCTGAATGGCGACCGGCTGGTCAAAAACCACGCGGATTTCCGGATCTCGCGCCAGCAGGGCGTCTGCCAGGGCCGTCACCGCCGGCAGGGTCATGCGACGCAGGGGCTCCGATGCCATCGGGTTGAGCAGGATGCGTTTGCCGGGAACAGCGGCCAGACGCTCGCGGACCAGCAACATGTCCGTTTCGTCAAGGCAGGCCACATTGCGTTTGCTCGCCGGCGGTATCTCGCGTGGATCAAGCCCCAGCCACCAGAGATACCAGTCGACATGGGGCATTTGTCCGTATCGCGGCAGCGTGATCAGCGCGGAGGTGTCGAACGCACCCTGATAGCGCGAAAGCGCCTGCAGCGTCGGGCCTTGCCGAAACACGGTCCCGATGCCCTCGCAGTCCAGATACATCTGCACCACCGAATCGCGTACCTGCCAGCCCAGCAGCACATCAACGGTGACGAGCGGCAGATGTTCGCGGATCGTTACCAACGCATTTCGAAACGCGGCCAGGCCGGTCAGCGTGTCCCCCAGATTGGTGCCGAAGCCATTGGCAATCAGCAGGCGGAAATGGCGGCGGTTCGGATGCCGGTCCCGCAAGGCCTGCAACTGCTGCGGGAGCACGGGCACATCCGACGTGCCGTCGTCCGTCGGTTGCCGTCCCAGCGGCATCGGGAAATGGGGCCATTTCGCCAGATGCCGGTGCGCAAGCCCCTTGATCAGCGTTCGTGTCTCAACGCCCGGATGGTCTATGCCCAGCTGCTCCGTGACCGCTTCAATCTCGCCGGCGGCAGCGATCTGCACCTCGGAGACATGGGGTGTTTGAAAACTGGCTGCGGCGCCCAGCCATCTGGTTTGCCCGGATGCGCGAACGGTGACCGGTCGCGAAACGATGTAGGCCTGCATGAATTCAGCGCGGCCCGCTGCAGGCGAGGCCGCCGGCCAAGGGAAGAGAGCGGTTCATGGGGCCAGGTTGGTGCTTGTTCACGTTTTTGGGGGGGCTGGTATCCGGCCCGGCACGGCAAAACCGTATTCTTCCAGAACCCCGGTCGCTGCAGGCGACTGCAGGTAGCGGTAGAACGCCAGCGCCTGTGGCGACGCGGCCTTCAGCAGCACCATGCGCTGGCGCAGCGGGGCGTGCAGGTCGTCCGGCAGCAACAGGTGTCGCAACTGGCTGGACAGCTGGGGCGCCCGTGCGAGCGACAGTGCCGAAATCCCGGCCTGAGCGGCACCGGTGGTGACGAACTGCGTGGCCTGGGCGATGTTTTCACCCATCACCAGCCGGCTCCGCAGCGGCTCCCAAAGCCCCAGGCGTTGCAACGCCTGTTGCGCCGCACGGCCATAGGGGGCGTGTTCGGGGTTGGCGATGGCGATCTTGCGCACAGCGGGCTCCAGCAGACTGCGCAGGTCCGGTTCGAGCTTCAGGCCGGAACTTGCCGGCACCACCGCCACGATGCGACCAACGGCATACAAGACCCCGCCGTCGCTGGTGAGGCCGGCCGCCACCAGTTCGTTGGCCATCGCTTCGTCGGCCGACATGAAAATGTCCACCGGCAGACCCTGGCGAATCTGCCGCGCGAAGTTGCCGGACGAACCCAGCTGCACCGTCACCGACTGCCCGGTCTGTTGCCGAAAGAGCGTCGCCACGTCAGCAAGCGCAAACTTCAGATCACTGGCGGCCGCCACCCGCACAGCGGCGGGTGGCGGGTTCTCCGCACGCGCGAGAGCGGGCAGCAGCACCGCGCAGGCGCCTGCACCCGCCTGCTGCAGCAGCCGGCGGCGAAACCAATTCCCGTCAATCATCCGCTCTTCCATCCGCATAACCTCATGCATTTTTTGCATGAAAAACCCCTCGATTGAAAGCCACCCGCCGGCCCGGGTTCATAAAATTGACATCCCTGCTCACCGGCAGTCTGTGAATCATCGTTCACGCCCCTGTTTGCTGACCCACGGCAACCCTGCGTCCCGAACATACCCGAGTCGTTTTTTGCAAGGCCTGCGCCTTCGGAAAGACGATTTTCAACCTTGGAGCTTTCCCGATGAACTCACCCGTGATGCAAGGACTCAACCTGAACACGCCTTCCCATGTCAAGAACGCCCGGCTGGTCGCCTGGGTGGCCGACATGGTGGCGCTGTGCAAACCCGACGACATTGTCTGGTGCGACGGCTCGAAGGCCGAATACGACCGCCTGTGCGCCGAACTGGTCGAAGCCGGTACCTTCAAGCGGCTGAACCCGGTGCTGCGCCCCAATTCCTACCTGGCCTGCTCCGACCCGTCCGACGTGGCGCGGGTCGAAGACCGCACCTACATCTGCTCGGAGAAGAAAGAAGACGCCGGCCCGACCAACAACTGGATGGCGCCTGAAGCGATGCGCGCGACTTTGCGGCCGCTGTTCGACGGCTGCATGAAGGGCCGCACGATGTACGTCGTGCCGTTCTCGATGGGCCCGCTGGGCTCGCACATCGCCCACATCGGTGTCGAGCTGACCGACAGCGCCTACGTGGTGGTGAACCAGAAAATCATGACCCGCATGGGCAAGGCGGTCTACGACGTGCTGGGCACCGACGGCGAATTCGTGCCCTGCATGCACACGGTCGGCGCGCCGCTGGCCGATGGTGAGAAGGACGAGACCAGCTGGCCGTGCAACCCGACCACCAAGTACATCGTGCACTACCCCGAGACGCGCGAAATCTGGTCGTACGGCTCCGGTTACGGCGGCAACGCGCTGCTGGGCAAGAAATGTCTGGCCCTGCGCATCGCCTCCACCATGGGCCGCGACCAGGGCTGGCTGGCCGAGCACATGCTGATCCTGGGTGTGACCAGCCCTGAGGGCAAAAAGTATCACCTGGCGGCGGCCTTTCCGAGCGCGTGCGGCAAGACCAACTTCTCGATGCTGGTGCCGCCGGCGGCGTTCAAGGGCTGGAAGGTCACCACGATCGGCGACGACATCGCCTGGATCAAGCCGCATGCCGACGGCAAGATGTACGCGATCAACCCCGAAGCGGGTTACTTCGGTGTCGCTCCCGGCACCAACATGCATACCAACCCCAACTGCATGCGCTCGCTGGACCGCGACGTGATCTTCACCAACGTCGCGCTTACCGATGACGGCGACGTCTGGTGGGAAGGCATGGAAAAGGACACCGGCAAGCTGCCCGACCACCTGATCGACTGGCAGGGCAAGGACTGGACGCCCGAGATCGCCAAGGCCACCGGCGCCAAGGCCGCGCACCCGAACTCGCGCTTCACCGTGGCCGCCACCAACAACCCGGCGCTCGACCCGCAGTGGGACGATGCCAACGGCGTCGCCATCGACGCCTTCATCTTCGGCGGCCGGCGCTCGACCACGGTGCCGCTGGTGACCGAGGCGCGCAGCTGGATGGAAGGCGTCTACATGGCGGCAACCATGGGCTCGGAAACCACCGCCGCCGCCTTTGGCGCGCAGGGCGTGGTACGCCGCGACCCGTTCGCGATGCTGCCGTTCTGCGGCTACAACATGAGCGACTACTTCCAGCACTGGCTGGACATGGAGCACAAGCTCGAAGAACTGGGCCACACGCTGCCCGGCATCTATTGCGTCAACTGGTTCCGCAAAGATGCTGAAGGCAAGTTCGTCTGGCCCGGCTACGGCGAGAACATGCGCGTGCT
>JACSRS010000078.1 GCA_014879655.1 Burkholderiaceae bacterium | reverse complement strand
CTTGATCGACATCATCGGGCCTTCGAAGGTCGACATGCCGTAGAAGGACAGCGAGGTGATCAGGAACTTGAGGATCGGGTCGTCGCGCAGCTTGTGCCAGGCGCCCGACAGGGTCATGATGCCGTTGATCATGCCGCCCCAGCTCGGGGCCAACAGGATCAGCGAGAAGACCATGCCAACGGACTGGGTCCAGTCGGGCAACGCGGTGTAGTGCAGATGGTGCGGGCCGGCCCACATGTACGTGAAGATCAGCGCCCAGAAGTGCACCACCGACAGGCGGTAGGAATACACCGGACGGCCAGCCTGCTTCGGCACGAAGTAGTACATCATGCCCAGGAACGCGGCGGTCAGGAAAAAGCCCACGGCGTTGTGGCCATACCACCACTGGATCATCGCGTCCTGCACCCCGGCGTAGGCGGAGTAGGACTTGGGCGTCAGCATGCCGGCTTCAAAAACCGGGATCGCAGCGCTATTAAAGATGTGCAGCAGGGCGACGGCGATGATGAATGAACCGTAGAACCAGTTCGCCACGTAGATGTGCTTGGTCTTGCGGATACCGATCGTGCCGAAGAACACGATGGCATAGGCGACCCAAATCACGGTGATCAGCAAGTCGATCGGCCACTCGAGCTCGGCGTATTCCTTACCCTGGGTGAAACCCAGCGGGAGGGACAGCGCGGCGAGGACGATCACGAGTTGCCAGCCCCAGAAGATGAACGTCGCCAGACCCGGAGCAAACAGGCTGGTGTGACAGGTACGCTGCACGACCCAGAAAGAGGTGGCAAATAGTGCGCAACCCCCGAACGCAAAAATCACCGCGTTGGTATGGAGCGGACGCAGCCGGCCGTAGCTCAGGAACTCGTGAACACTCAGTTCGGGCCAGACCAACTGGGCGGCAATGATGACGCCGACCAGCATGCCGACGATGCCCCAGATAACGGTCATCACAGCGAACTGGCGCACGACTTTGTAGTTGTAAGTCGCTTGCGATTGCATGATGGTTCTCACCTCTCTCGATAAAAAAACAAAACTTGTTCCCCCAAATGGCTACTCCCTGGAGGCTGGGGGCGAAGGATACTTCACTATGTCTGCGGCAATTTGACTCAGGTCAACTTTTTTCCAAGACAGTATTATTTATATGGTTATTTAACCATTTTAATAGTGTGGCTTCAAGCAAAAAAAAGGGTGCGCGAAACGCGCACCCCCAACCCCAACAGAGAGACTAACCGATAAACCCTTCGTTCGGCAGTTACTACAGTCAAACCCGAACGGAACGGGGCGGAGTATGTGACTGGCACCAATCAGGTGCTTTGATCTGCGTCAACAGATGTTCGCTTACCCGTTTGCTGCGTGCCGTCCTGAGGCGGCTGGGCCCGATCGTCATCCATCAGGATGCGGTAGGCCGGTCCTTCGAGGTCTTCCATCTGCCCGCTTTTCAACGACCACCAGAACACCACGCCGATCACGAAGACCAGCAGCACGGACACGGGAATCAACAGGTAGAGGCTTTCCATATTCTCTTTACGCGGCCTTCTGCAGCCGCAGGGCGTTCAACACCACGAGCAGCGAACTCGCGGACATGCCGATGCCGGCCATCCAGGGCGTGATCCAGCCCGCCATGGCCAGCGGAATCGCCACGAAATTATAGGTAAAGGCCCAGAGCAGGTTCTGGCGGATGATGGCCAGCGCCCGGCGCGCCAGCAAGACGCCATTGACCAAGTGCACCGGATCATCCGACAGCAACACCACGTCGGCCTGCCCGCGCGCCAGTTCGGTGCCGCCGCCCATCGCCACCGAGACATGCGCCTGCGCCAGCACGGGGGCGTCATTCACGCCGTCACCCACCATCGCCACGGTTGCGCCGCGGGCCTGGACTTCGCCCAGATAGGCATGCTTGCCCTCCGGTGTCATGCCGCCATGATGGTCGTGGACTCTCAACTCCTGCGCCACCGCAGCGACGGTCTGCGGTGCATCGCCGGAAAGAATGGTCAGCCTGACGCCCAGCGCGCGTAGTCCATCCAGGGCCTGTATTGCGCCCGGCCGCAGGGCATCCGCAATGCGGAACCAGGCTTGCCAACCTGTTGCATCTCCCAGCGCAACCACACTGTCGCCTGCCGCCAGCCAATCGGCCATCTCTTCCGGCAGGGATTGGCCGTGCAGTTCGGCAACGAACGCGGGCACGCCAATACGCAGCGGCCGGCCATCGAGTTGCGCCTCGATGCCCTTGCCCGTCACGGCGCGCAAGTTTCTGACCGGTGCCGTCTCGCCAGCGCTGACTTTTAACAGCAGGGCCTTGCCGAGCGGATGCTCCGAGGCCTGCTCGAGCGCCCGCACACACGCAAAGACATCGGCCTCACCGTGGTCCGGTCCGACACGCCACGCCACGACCGAAGGCCGCCCCACCGTGAGCGTACCGGTCTTGTCGAAGATCCAATGATCCGCGCGCGCCAGCGTTTCGATGGCATGGCCGCGCGTCACCAGCACCCCCTCGCGTGCCAGCGCGCCCGTGGCCACTGTCAGGGCCGCCGGCGTCGCCAATGACAGCGCGCACGGACAACTCACCACCAGCACCGCAACGAAGACCCACAGCGCCCGGTCGGGATCGGCATTCAACCAGTAGAGTCCGGTCGAGAATGCCAGCGCCAGCAATACCCAGACAAAGCGCATGGCGATGCGGTCGGCCAGCTGCACGAGCGCGGGCTTTTCCGCCGACGCCTGCTCCATGAGCCGGCGAATCGAAGCCAGCCTCGTGGCTTCACCCACCCGGTCGAGCTTCACGACCAGCGGGCTCGTGATATTCACGCTGCCCCCCGTCACCGCATCACCGACGGCCTTGCGAATCGCCCGGCTCTCGCCGGTCAGCAGCGATTCATCGCTGCTGCTCTCGCCCTCGATGACCTGCCCGTCGCCCGGGATCGTCTCGCCCGGTTTGATGCGCACGCAGTCGCCCGCGGCGAGGTTTGCCACCGCAACGCGTTCTGCCTCGTCGGCCGGCCAATGCGGCAGCCGCTCGGCGAAAGCCGGAATCGCCTTGGCCATGGCCTCGACACCGCGCGCCGCCTTCTGCCGCGCCATCATCTCCATATAGCGCCCGGTCAGCAGGAAGAAAATGAACATCGTCACCGAATCGAAGTACACCTCGCCCGCTACCGTCAACGTCGCCCAGACGCTGGCGGCAAAGGCGCTGCCCACGCCCAGCGCCACCGGCACGTCCATGCCGACGCG
>JACSRS010000156.1 GCA_014879655.1 Burkholderiaceae bacterium | reverse complement strand
CACCTGGAAGGCGCATTCCAGCCAGATTTTGAACAAGAAGGACATGCGGCTGGCCAGCAACCTGTTCCATGTCGGCATCATCCTGCTGTTCTTCGGCCACTTCTTCGGCATGTTGACCCCGCCGGAGATTTTGCACGCCCTCGGCGTTTCCGCCAGCGCCAAGCAGTTGCTGGCCATCATCGCCGGCAGCATCTTCGGCCTGATGTGCTTCGCTGGCCTGACCATGCTGGTGCGGCGGCGGCTGACCGATCCGCGCGTGCGGGCCACCAGCAGCAAAATGGATATTTTCATCCTGCTGCTGCTGTATGTGCAGCTGATTCTTGGCCTGCTGACCGTCCCGGTGTCGCTGATGCACACGGACGGCCATAACATGCTGCTGCTGATGACCTGGGCGCGGAATATCGTCACCTTCGATCCGACCGAAGCGGTGGCGGCCATGAGTGAGATCGGTTTCCTGTTCAAGCTGCACATGGTCCTGGGCATGACCGTGTTCCTGGTGTTCCCGTTCAGCCGCTTGGTGCATATCTGGAGCGTGCCAGTCACCTATCCGGCCCGGCCGTATCAGGTGGTGCGGCAACGGTAGTGAAGGCTTCAAGGCGAAAGGTGAAAATATCCAGCCTTTCGCCCGCTTTCGCGTCGTGACAAAGCCGGCTTCCAGCCGGCTTTTGATTTATGGATCATTTTCGCGTGGATTGACTGGGCGGTGCGGGCGGCCGCAGGTGGAATATGATGCAACGAACCATCAACTTCCTGCCCCCTTCCACGACCCATCCGTAGAAACGGCCAGCGAGATCGAAGTCACCGATCCGACGCATCCGCTGTTTGGGCGGCGGTTTTCAGTGTTTTCGCTCGCGACTTCGACGCACCGCCTGGGGTTTGCGATCGTTATTTACCGTGACCCGATGCGATTGCGGATTCCATTAGCCGCGACCCACCTCGCTCCAGGGGTTCCTCGACCTGCTGCCACCACCAAGCTCACGCTGGCGAGCGTGACCGAGTTGGTCATGCTCGCTACTGAGTGTGAAGCATTATGTCCATTCCCCCCGAAACCGTCTGGCACCGGCTCTCCGGCGGGCTTCAGACCGCCATCTTCGACGAACTGACGGCGGTCGTGCAGGAGGTGATCCATGACTACATCCGAACTCATCACGCCCCAACACCTGGCGCGCAAGGCGATCATTTACATCCGTCAATCCAGCCCCCAGCAAGCGATCAGCAACCAGGAAAGCCTGCGCTTGCAGTATGCCCTGCGCCACCGCGCGCTGGAGTTGGGCTGGCCGGCCACCGCCATCGCGGTGATCGACTGCGATCTGGGCACTACCGCCGCCAGCGCCGAGCACCGGGCCGGCTTTAAAGAACTGCTGGCGCAGGTCACCCTGGGGGCGGTGGGCATCATTCTCTCCTTCGATGTGACGCGCCTCACTCGTAACTGCTCGGACTGGTACCCGCTCTTGGACTTGTGCGGCTACCGCGGCTGCCTGATCGGTGATCGCGACGGGATTTACGATCCCGGCAGTGCCAACGGTCGACTCTTGCTGGGCCTGAAGGGACAGCTTTCCGAGCTGGAACTCCATACGATCCGCGCGCGCCTGACGGCGGGCCTGCTCAACAAAGCCCAGCGCGGCGAGCTGGCGCTCACCCTACCGGTGGGGTTGGTGCGCGACCCCAGCGGGGTGGTGCACAAAAACCCCAATCTGGAGGTCCAATATCGCTTGGAGCTGGTGTTTTCGACGTTTTTGACGGTGCGCTCGGCCAGCCAGGTCCTGCGGGTCTTCAACGACCAGGGCTTGACCCTGCCGCGGCGGGATCGCTTCGGCGCGGTGGTCTGGCGCAAACCGACCGTGGCCGCTATTTTGTCTATTCTCAAGCACCCCGCTTATGCCGGGGCCTTTACCTACGGGCGCACCCGCACCGTGCGCACCGGCCCGGCCCCCCGGCACGCGCGACTGCGGAAACTGCCCCTGGAGGACTGGAAAATCCGGGTGAACGATCAATACCCCGCCTACATTAGCTGGGCGACCTACGAGCAGATTCAGGCGCTGCTCAAGGACAACTACGCCGAATACGACCGCAACAAGACCCGCGGCATCCCGCGTCCGGGTAAGGCCTTGTTGCACGGGCTGGTCTATTGCGGCGAATGCGGCCATAAGATGGTCGTCCAATACAAGACCGGCACCCGCTACCTCTGCAACGCCTTGCGCCAGCAATACGGGGTCCCGGTTTGCCAATACCTCCCCGCCGATCCCATCGACGACTGCGTGGTGCAGGCCTTCTTTGCCGCGCTGTCGCCGGTCGAACTCGACGCTTACCACCACGCGATGGCCGCCGAGCAGCAGGCCGCTCGGGCTCTGGATCAGGCGCGACGCCAGCAACTCGAGCGGTTGCGCTATCAGGCAGCCTTGGCCGAGCGCCAGTTCAACCAAGTCGACCCCGACAACCGGCTGGTCGCCGTCGAACTCGAACGACGGTGGGAGGCGGCGTTGCGCGAACTCCAACAGGCCGAAACCGCTGGCCTCCAGGCACCGCTCGCCCCTGACTCTGCCCAAGCCTTGCCGCCCGAACTGGAGCGCGCCTTCACCGCCATCGGCCAGAAGCTGCCGGAGCTGTGGTCTACTCCGCTGCTCTCGCAGGCCCAGAAAAAAGCCCTGCTGCGCTGCCTGATCGACAAGGTCGTCGTCCATCGCCACCGCCGCGATCGGGTCCATACCCGCATCGTCTGGAAAGGCGGCGAGACCACAACGGTGGATTTGCCGATCCCCGTGGGCTCCTTAGCCGAACTCGGCAACGCCGCCGCGCTGGAAGGCCGTATCCTGGCGCTCGCGCAGCAAGGTCTCGACGACGCGGCCATCGCCGAGCAGCTCACCGCCGCGGGCTTGCGTTCGCCCATGAATCCGGCTGCGGTTTTACCCAATACCGTGCGTTGCATCCGCCTTAAGCATCAGGTGTTGCGCGACCGCCACCAGTCCCATCCGCGCCAGATTCCCGGTTGCCTTACGGTCACCCAACTGGCTCGCGCCTTGGACTGCTCGGTTCACTGGCTCTACGACCGGATTCACAATGGCACCATCGCGATCACGCCGGATCCGGCCACCGGCGCGTATCTGTTTCCGGACCACCCGCACACGCTGCACCAGTTCGCCCAGCTTCGGGCCGGCACGCTGGCCACACTACGCTTTGACCCCGCGCCGTTGCCCCGGGAGCCGCACCCGTGACCCGAGGGCTATCGACGCTATTGGGTTAATCAACCGAGTCGTTCGCTTATAACCGAACCGGGATCATCGAAAGGAGTACCAAGATGCCTGATCGAA
>JACSRS010000062.1 GCA_014879655.1 Burkholderiaceae bacterium | reverse complement strand
CATCGACGGCGTGGACGGCAAGGCCCACTACGTCGCGCTCAACGCCCGCGACGAGCTGGCGAACTATCCGGCCGGCGCCGTGGTGGAGGTGAAGGGATCGGCCGACGTGCGCGCGGCCGACAAGAACATCGCCGCACTGGCGAGCGATGGCCTGTACCGCACCGACCACCACCTTGCCATCGCGCAGGGTCAGGCCGCGCCGGGCCGTGATCCACAGGAAGTCGTCGCGGCCCACGTCCGCCGGCTCGAAGCTCTGCGCCGGACTGGCATCGTGGAGCGCGTGGCCGAGGGGCTATGGAAGGTGCCGGACGACCTGCCCGAGCAGGGCCGCCAGTACGACGCGCAGCGCCTGGGCGGCGTAGCCGTGGAGCTGAAATCGCACCTGCCCATCGAGCGGCAGGCGCGCGTGATCGGGGTCACCTGGCTCGACCAGCAACTGATCGGCGGCGGCTCGGGCCTGGGCGACCTGGGCTTTGGCGGCGAGGCCAAGCAGGCAATGCAGCAGCGCGCCGACTTCCTGGCGGAACAGGGACTGGCCGAGCGGCGCGGGCAGCGCGTGATCCTCGCGCGCAACCTACTGGGCACACTACGCGATCGGGAACTGGCACAGGCCGCCAAAGACATTGCGGCCGACACCGGCCTGGAGCATCGCCCGGTGGCCGACGGGCAGCGCGTGGCCGGTATCTACCGGCGCAGCGTCATGCTCGCCAGCGGTCGGTACGCGATGCTGGACGACGGCATGGGCTTCAGCTTGGTGCCGTGGAAGCCAGTGATCGAGCAGCGACTGGGGCAGCAGCTTGCGGCGACGGTGCGTGGCGGAGCGGCCTCATGGGAAATCGGGCGTCGGCTTGGAGTTTCTTTGAGCTAGTCACTTGAGGCTATGTGCCCCATGAACATGACCCCTGCGCGTTGCTGGCTCGTGCACCTGGCGCGATGCTGAGGACAGTTCGGTCAAGATGCCGCACTGGCTGGCCTGCTGGGATTCCCGGCAGCTTTCCCGCAAGGTCTTGAGCTGTCGTTCCAACGCTTTCAATTCCTTGATGCGGGTAGCCACATGGTCGATGTGCTCGTCGAGCAGGTCATTCACCTGGGCGCAGTTCTCGTGCGGAGCATCCTTGAAGCGCAATAGAACCCGGATTTCATCCAGTGTCATGTCCAAACCCCGGCAGTGCCGGATGAAGGACAGTCGGTCAACGTGTTCTTCTGCGTACATGCGGTAGTTGCCATCTGTACGGGCCGTTTCTGGTAGCAAGCCTTCACGCTCGTAGTACCGGATCGTCTCTACCTGGGTATGTGCGGCCTTAGCCAGTTCGCCGATTTTCATAGCTTCATCTTGAGCGGTCGCGAGTTTTTCTCCAAGGCTCATTGTAGGCGCTTGACTCTGTAGTGGGTATAGGGTTTCCAATTTGCCTGAAAAGGAGAATTTCATGAACCCTGCCCACCAACGCCAACACGCCGACGCTGCTTGCTGCGGGAGTAGCTGTGCAACAGTGCCTGCGGTGCCCGAGCCAACACCGTCTGATGCAACGACTGTCGAGCCGCAGCGCTTTCGCATAGCAAACATGGACTGCGCCTCGGAGGAGTCGGAAATCCGCCGGGCGCTGGAAGGCATGGCGGGGATTCGCGGCCTGCGATTCAACCTAGGGGATCGAGAGCTTGCCATTGCCGCCGATGACCACGCGCTGCCCCAAGCCCTGGAAGCGATCCGCAAAGCGGGTTTCAAGCCAGAACCCCTCGGCGCGAAGAATGCCCAGCGCTTCCGCATTGCAAACATGGACTGTGCCTCGGAGGAGTCGGAAATCCGCCGGGCGTTGGACGGCATGGCGGGAATTCGTAGCCTGCAATTCAATCTGGGCGACCGCGAGCTGGCCATTGCCGCCGATGATCCTGTCTTGCAGCAGGCGGTGGACGCGATCCGCAAGGCAGGCTTCAAGCCGGAACCTCTTGGCGATACCGGGTCGTCGGCTGCTGCCGCTGCGGTTGCCTCGCCAACGGGCTTCTGGACGACCTGGGGCAAGTCGCTGGGCGCCTTGGGGCTCGCCGTGGCGGCCGAAGGCTTGGCATTCGCCTTCCCAGACAGCGTGCCAGTCAAGGCGCTGGGAATGGCACTGGCTGCGGCGGCCATCGCGCTGTCGGGTTTCTCGGTTTACGGCAAGGGACTGGCCGCGCTGCGACAGGGCCGCTTGAACATCAATGCCCTGATGACCGTGGCCGTGACCGGCGCTTTTCTGATCGGCCAGTGGCCCGAAGCGGCGATGGTGATGGCCTTGTATGCCATTGCGGAAGCCATCGAGGCGCGCGCCGTGGATCGGGCGCGCGGTGCCATCAAGAGCTTGCTGGCGCTCGCGCCGGAGCAGGCCGAAGTGCGTCAAGACGACGGCAGTTGGGCACGCATCGGCGTCAAGGAAGTCACTGTGGGCGCGACGGTGCGTATTCGCCCCGGCGAGCGCCTTCCTCTGGATGGCATCGTGACCTTGGGCCAGAGCGCCATTGACCAATCCCCCGTGACCGGCGAAAGCCTGCCGGTGGACAAGAGCCCTGGCGATGAAGTCTTCGCCGGCACCATCAATCAGGCTGCGGCGCTGGAAATCCGTGTTACGGCGCCTGCTTCCGACAGCACGCTGGCGCGCATCATCCACGCCGTTGAGCAGGCCCAGTCCTCCCGCGCGCCCACCCAGCGTTTCGTGGATCGCTTTGCCGCCATCTACACGCCTGCGGTGTTTGTCCTGGCCGTTGCCGTTGCGCTGTTGGCTCCGTGGCTCATGGGGCTGACCTGGATGCAGGCCGCCTATAAGGCTCTGGTGCTGCTGGTCATTGCCTGCCCCTGCGCCTTGGTGATTTCCACGCCCGTCACCGTCGTCAGCGGTTTGGCCGCCGGGGCGCGGCGGGGCATCCTGATCAAAGGCGGTGTGTACCTGGAAGAGGCGCGCAAGATCAAGGCCGTGGCGCTGGACAAGACCGGCACCATCACCGAAGGCAAGCCCAAGCTGGTGGCCTTCGAGCCCGTGGACGCAGGACTCGGTCAGCAAGTCCTGGAGGGGCTGGCCAAGAGCCTCGCGGCGCGGTCGGATCACCCGGTGTCCAAAGCCATCGCGGACGGCGTGTCATCCGCCGCGCAAGAGGTGGACGAATTTCAGGCCGTTGCCGGGCGCGGCGTGCAGGGGGTGATCGACGGCCATACCTATGTGCTGGCCAACCACCGCTGGATCGAAGAGCGCGGGCAATGCTCGGCTGAACTCGAAGCCCGCCTCGCAGTGCATGAACAAGCGGGCCGTACCGTCACGCTGCTGGCCAGCAGCGAACGGGTCATGGCCATCTGCGCGGTGGCTGACACGATCAAACCCTCGTCGGCGCAGGCCGTGGCCGACCTGAAGGCGCTGGGTGTGACGCCGGTGATGCTGACGGGGGACAACCTAGCGACGGCGCAAACCGTCGGCGCCCAGGCGGGCATCGCCGAGGTGCGCGGCAACCTGCTGCCCGAAGACAAGCTGCGCGCCATCGGCGAGCTTCAGCAGCGCCTGGGCGTCACGGCGATGACCGGCGACGGCATCAACGATGCCCCCGCGCTGGCGAAGGCTGACATCGGCTTCGCTATGGGCGGCGCGGGCACCCACACGGCGATGGAAGCCGCCGACGTGGTGGTCATGAACGACGACCTGCGCCGCCTGCCCGAAACGATCCGGCTATCCAAGCGCACCCACGCCGTGCTGTGGCAGAACATCGCGCTCGCGCTGGGCATCAAGTTGGTGTTCTTGCTGCTGGCCATCTTCGACGATGCCTCCATGTGGATGGCCGTGTTCGCCGACATGGGGGCGAGCCTGCTGGTGGTCTTCAACGGGCTGAGGCTGCTCAGGCAGCGGGCGGGTCAGTAAAACTGAATATGGAGTGTTGAAAATGGGAATTCTGGATCGAATTTTTGGCGGGCATGGCGGGGGGCATGGCAGTTCCCACGGGCATGGCAATAGCCGCGGCCACGGTAGCCCCAGCAGCCACGACTGGGGGCACAATCCAGCGCCTTCGGTCAGTGGCATCACCTGCCCGCAATGCAAAGCGATCAATCCGAACGGCGCTCGCTTTTGCGGCCAGTGCGGGACATCGCTGGTGCCAGCGTCGTGCACGAAGTGCAGTAGCGTCATTCCGATCGGCGCGAAATTCTGTGCTCAGTGCGGCAACGCGGTAACTTAAGTCATGGTGATCTCGGCCTGGATCTACACCTTGATCCCGGCAGCGGCCGCCATCATCGGAGCTGCGGTCGCGGTGAACGTGCGGCCGGGGCCAACACTGGTCAGCGCGATTCAGCATTTCGCCGCTGGCGTCGTGTTCGCGGCGGCGGCCGGCGAAATCTTGCCCGACATCATGCACCGGGCCTCGCCTTGGGCGACGATGATCGGCGGCGGAATCGGCGTCGCCACCATGCTGCTGGTGAAGCATCTGGAAGCGTTGGCGAAGGGGCCGGCCGGTCTCCTGACCGTGATCGGCATCGACATCCTGATTGATGGCTTGGTGCTTGGTATCGGGTTTGCGGCTGGCCCAAAGGTCGGCTTGCTTCTGACCATCGCCCTGACCATCGAGGTTCTGTTCCTGGGATTGACAGTGGCCACGGAACTCGGCGAGAGCGTTCGCTCCCGTGCCAGGGTCGTCTGGATCACGGCCGCGCTCGTGCTCTTGCTGCCGATCGGGGCCTTGCTTGGAGCGCCGGTGGCGCTGTTGCCCAACCCTCTTCTGACTGGCTTCTTCGCGTTTGGTCTGATTGCGTTGCTCTACCTCGTGACCGAAGAACTGCTGATCGAAGCACACGAAACGCCAGATCGCCCCTGGGTGACGGCGATGTTCTTTGTCGGCTTTCTGGCGCTTCTCCTGCTGGAAGAAGTAATTGGCTAGTGGAGCCAGTCTGTTGGTGGTGCCCGATCCGTTGACTATTGCGCGCGCGGGGTGGGCACCATGAGCCCGATAGACGTGATGCCGTTGCTCGAATCGACCATCGTCCGCCCTCCGTGCATGCGGGCGATGGCAGCCACGATGGCCAAGCCCAGTCCATGATTGCGGGCGGCATCCGACCGCGCTGCATCTGCCCGGTAGAAGCGGTTGAACAGATTGGGCAAATGCTCGGCTGAAATCGTCTGCCCCTCGTTCACCACCCGCAGGGCGATCTCGCCGTCCAGCCGGTCGATTTGCACGACAACGGTGCTGTGCGGATGCGCGTGCCGGGTTGCGTTGCCGATCAGGTTGGACAATGCGCGCTGCAATAGGCGCACGTCGGCCAAGCCAGTGGCATCACCATTGATACGAACTTTCAGCCCGGCTTCCTCAATGGCTGCCTCGTGCAATTCCACCACCGTGCGCGCAACGCCTGCCATGCTGGCGACGTGCTCGCGGCGGGCCTCAGCCCCACGGTCGGCTTGCGACAGAAAGAGCATGTCCTGCACGATCATCGACATGCGCTGGAGATCTTCGAGGTGCGAGCCCAACACGTCTCGCAACGTGTCGGCATCGCGTGCTTTGCGCAAAGCAACTTCAGTGCCCCCCATCAACGTCGCCAACGGCGTGAACAGTTCATGCGCAACGTCAGCATTGAAGGCTTCCAGTTGTTCGTAGGCTTTGTGCAGACGCTTCAGCAACTCGTTGACGTGAGCCACCAGCGGAGCCAGTTCGTCGGGTTGAGCGGAGCCATCCAGAAGCCGGTGCAGAGTATCGGCCTCCAGTGCCTGGATCTGAGCCGAGAGGTCGCGCACGGGACGCAGCCCGATTTGCACCAGCGTAAATCCGCCAGCAGCAATCACCACTGCGCCAGCGAGTGCGGCGGCGACGAGCGTGCGGGCTAGGCGTTCTAGCACACGATCGTCCTCGCTGACATCAAGACTCAGCACCGCCTGGATGGGGGGGATGCCGGTCGTAGCCTCGAATCGCATGTCGATCACGCGGTGATGCACTGGAATGCCGGCGCTGGCATAGATGACGCTGCCGTCGGCACGGGTCAGGATCAATTTCATGTCCTGTCGGCCGACCATGCCATCGTCGAGCTTGTGTGCGAGCGTGCCGCTGTCTAACTCTGCTGCCTCGGCAATAAGATGGTTCACCTGGGTCTGCTGTTGCCGCAGCGTGTCCATCTGCCGCTCCTTGAAGTTCAGCGCGGTGACGGTGTAAATGCCCAGGCAGGTTAAGGCCAGCCCGACCAGTGTGAGAAGTGCGAGCCAACGGGCAAGCCGCCGTCCCAGCGATCCGGCACGCCTGGGTCTCACGACTGCCGATCTTCGAGTACGTAGCCCATGCCACGGACGGTGTGCAGCAGTGGGCGCTCGAAGGGCAGGTCGAGCTTGCTCCGAAGGCGACGCACAGCGACGTCGATCACGTTGGTACCGTGATCGAAGTTCACGTCCCATACTTGCTCCGCGATTTCGGTACGTGACAGAACCTCGCCCTTGCGGCGCAAGAGCAGCGTCAGCAGTTGGAACTCCTTTGCGGACAGGTCGATGCGCTGGCCGGCCCGAGTAGCGCGCCGCCTCGCCAGGTCCACTTGCAAATCCCCAAGGCACAGCACCAGCGCATCAGGCGCGGGTGCAGTACCAGCAGCGCGGCGCAGCAGCACCTCGATGCGTGCCACCAGTTCGGAAAAGGCGAACGGCTTAACGAGGTAGTCGTCCGCTCCCGTCTTCAGTCCGCGCACGCGATCCTCGATACGATGACGGGCCGTCAACATGATCACCGGCGTCTGCTTGTTCTGTCGCAGCGCGGCCAGCAAGCCAAAGCCGTCGATGCCCGGCAGCATGGTGTCGAGAACGATCAGGTCGTAGTGGCCGTCAGAGGCCATGTGGAGGCCATCGATGCCGTTGACAGCCACATCGATCACATAGCCTTCTTCAGAGAGTCCCTTGCGAAGATAGTCCGCGAGCTTGGCTTCGTCTTCCACGATCAGCAGCTTCATGCGCAGCGTTCCTGCCGCGGTCTCTCGCAACCTGTCCAAATTGTCATCTGCACGTTTTACTCCCGTTCGGTGCCGGTTCTTACATTGTCCTCATGCCTTCGGGCATATCGATTATCTGTACTTAGCAATGGAAAGGACCATGAAATGAAACTGCCCCATATTGCTGCCTTGAAGGCCATCGTCCTGGCTACGGCACTCCCCCTGACGGCCCAGGCCAGTTCGATGTGGCATCCGGCCCCCACCGAGGAGGGCTTCACGTACCACCCGGATCACTTCCAGAGTACCAAGACACGCGCCCAGGTGATGGCCGAAGTCGAGGCAGCCCTCAAGGACGGTACGCTGGCAATCCTGCAACGTGGAGCACCGTTGCCCATCAAGAGTTCCGAAGCGCCGAAGACGCGCCAGCAGGTTGTCGATGAGATGCGCAGCGAATCACCAGAAGCGCGGCGTGCGCGGCTCGAAATGTATTCCGGCGGTTGACACTGCTGCCAATACCCTGCGCTGCCGTGCCCCTCGTGTCGCTTCGTTGCGTCAAGCGACCACAGCTATTCGAATATAGAAGCGGTCCTTATTTCATTCTGGATGAACCCGCGAGGAGGCACGCTACGCGCAGAGGACTCTGAAACAAACCCAAGCAGCGAGGAGTGGCGGATTGAAGCCTGTAGCTGCTACACTGTTACCCCTATGCGCAAATGGCTGGCTATCGTCTTGCTGGTGTTCTTGCCGCTCCAATTCAGTTGGGCGGCTGTGGCCAGTTATTGCCAGCATGAAACCGGGGCCGCGGCCAAGCACTTCGGCCACCATGCGCACCAGCACAAGGCGGCCGACGGCAAGGACGCCAGCCCTGATCCGGCCAAGACCCTGGGCGGCGATCCTGATTGCGCGTCCTGTCATGCCGGGTGCTTCTCGGTCTTGTCCGGGGAGATCAAGCTGGCGTCGTCGATCAGCCCGTCCCTGGATACAGCGTACCACCCGGAGCGCCTTGCCGCGCCTCCACCCGAACGTCTAGAGCGCCCTCAGTGGCGTGCCCTCGCCTGATCGGCGGGGAGCGCGTTCCTTTCCCTTCGTCCTCACCACTACCGTCGCGCATGGCGCGCTACGGTATCCAGCCGGCTTCGTGCGGCTGATGTGACGACGTTGCTGGCGATCATCTGGATCGCCCCCCGCCGATTCCCTCGTGTATTTCAAGTCACTGGAGAATCGGATGTTGAAGGGTATTCACAATCGCAGGGCGAGCGCGGTCGCGGCAGGCTTGGTCTTTGCGCTCACGGCGGGGACGGCTTCCGCCCAGGCACTGCCGACGGTGCCTGGCCATGCGCGGAGCGCCAACGGCGGGGAGCAGATTGAAGCGGCGACGCCTCTGAGCCTGCAAGAGGCCATCGCGCTGGCTTTGGAGGGGAATCTTGACCTGACCGTCGCCCAACGGGAAATCGAGGCCGTGGAAGGCCAGGTAATTCAGGGACGAGTACGTCCCAATCCCGAACTGACGTACTCGCTCGAAGACCAACGCACGCCAACCCGCACGCAAAGCGTCCAGATCAATCTACCCATCGAACTGGGGGGCAAGCGCGCTGCCCGCATTGCCGCGGCAGAGCGGGGGCGTGACGTCGCAGTTGAAGAACTGAACACGCGGCGTGTCGAAATTCGCGCCGCAGTGGTCTCCGCCTTTTTCGAGGCGTTGGCTGCCCAGGATCGCACGATGCTGGCTCAGGACAGCGTCGATCTGGCCAAGAAAGCGACGGATGCAGTCGCAAAGCGCGTGACGGCGGGCAAGGTGTCCCCAGTCGAGGAGACCAAGGCTCGGGTGGCCGAAGCTGGCGTGCGAGTTGAACTGGCGCAGGCTCAGAGCGAGCAACGCAGCACCCGCGCACGGCTGGCGGGTTTGCTGGGAGCCAATCCACCGCGATTCACCCAAGTGGCAGGCAGTGTGGACGATCTTCCGGCCGTCCCTTCACTGGATGACATCCAGCAGCGCCTGTCGGCCTCATCGGCACTGCGCCGGGCGCAGTTGGAGGTCGAACGCCGTCGGTCGCTGGCCGACGTGGAGCGCAGCAAGCAGACGCCCGACGTCACGGTCAGCCTGGGTGTGAAGCGTCCGAACGAGTTAGCGCGCAATCAGTTAGTGCTCGGCATTTCCGTGCCGCTGCCTTTGTTCGATCGCAATCAGGGCAATCTGCTGGAAGCGCTGAAGCGTGAAGACAAGGCGCGGGATGAACTCCAGGCGTTGAATCTACGCCTCAGCACAGAAGTGTCGCAAGCCCGCGAGCGGCTGGCGTCGGTTCGCGGCGAGATCGACGTATTGCAGCGAGAGGTGCTGCCAGGGGCCAAGAGCGCCTATGACGCGGCCACCGTGGGTTTTGGGTACGGCAAGTTCAACTTTCTGGAAATGCTGGACGCGCAACGCACTTACTTTGCCGCCAAGTCCCAGTACCTCAAGGCGCTCGCCGATGCGCATCGCGCGGCGGCGGACATGGATCGCGTGATCGGCGCATCCGAACCCACGATCACCCCGCCTGCAAATAAGGAATGAACATGAAACCCGAAACGAACAAACTGAACGTCGGCAAGAAGCAGTGGATTGCCATCGTCGTGATCGCCGCAGTGGGCATAGGACTGGGCAGCGCCATTCTCGGCGGCAAGACGGGCAAGAGCGCCGAGGGCGAGGGCCACGGCAGCCACGTTGAAGCCAAGGCCCACAGTGATGGTGAGCATCATGGCAAGACAGGCGCAGACTCCCACGAGGATGACAAAGGCCATGCGGACGGCGAGCACCACGAGGGATCAAGCAAGGGCCCGCATGGCGGCAAGCTGTTCAAAGAAGGGGACTTTGGATTGGAAGCCTTACTCGCTGAGGACGGCGGCGAACCACGTCTGCGAATCTGGCTTTACGAAAAGGAAAAGGCGCTAGCCAGCAGCGCCGCCAAGGTCAGCGCTACCGTTACACGCTTGACTGGGGAGAAGCAGGCGCTCAACTTCACGCCCGACAAGGACAGCCTGTTGAGTCGAGAGATTGTGCCGGAACCCCATGCGTTCGAGATCAACATCGTGGCTCAGACGGCCAACGCGCCTTTCACGTTCAGCTTCAGCCAGGAGGAAGGAAAAGTCGAACTCAGCGATCCGCAAATCAAGGCTGCATCCATCGGCATTGACACCGCAGGGGCTGCAAGCATCAAGTCCGCCCTGCAATTGCCGGGTGAGATTAGACTGAATGAAGACCGCACCTCGCACGTTGTTCCGCGCATTGCGGGTGTTGTCGAAAGTGTGCAGGCCAGTTTGGGGCAAACGGTCAAGAAGGGACAGGTGCTCGCCGTTATCGCCAGCCCTGCCGCATCCGAGCAGCGCAGCGAGTTGCAGACGGCGCAAAAGCGGCTGGCCTTGGCCCAGACAACTTTTGAACGCGAGAAGCGGCTGTGGGAACAGAAGATTTCCGCCGAGCAGGACTACCTGCAAGCCGGCCAGGCACTGAACGAGGCGCAGGTCGCCGTGGCCAACGCGCAGCAGAAGCTGTCGGCCGTGGGCTTGGCCCCAGGTTCCTCGGGCGGGCTGAACCGCTTCGAGCTGCGTGCGCCTTTCGATGGCGTGGTGATTGAAAAGCACCTCAGCCTGGGCGAGGCCGTCAAGGAAGACGCCGCCGTGTTCACGGTGTCCGACCTGGGCCAGGTGTGGGCAGAGATCAACGTGCCCGCCAAGGATTTGCCGCTGGTCAGAGTGGGTGAAAAGGTCAGCATCAAAGCCACAGCATTCGATGCCAGCGCGCAAGGGACCATCACTTTCGTGGGTGCGCTGATCGGCGAACAAACCCGCATGGCCAAGGCTCGTGTGGTCTTGGCCAATCCCCAGGGCGCGTGGCGTCCCGGCCTGTTCGTCAATGTGGAAGTGATCGCGTCCGAAACCGCCGTGCCAGTCAGCGTGGCTAGCGACGCTATTCAGAGCGTGGGGGACAAGCCGGTCGTTTTCGTCAAGGTGAAGGACGGCTTTGTGGCCCAGCCTGTGCAGTTGGGTCGCAGCGATGGCAAGCGGGTCGAGGTACTGCAAGGTCTTCAAGCAGGGGCGGCATATGCGGCCGCAGGCAGTTTCGTCGTGAAGTCTGAACTCGGCAAAGCCTCTGCCGAGCACACCCATTGATGCCGGAGCTACGCCCATGTTTGAAAAACTTATTCGCGCGGCCATCGAGCACCGATGGCTAGTGTTGTTAGCTGCCATTGGCATGGCCGCCGTCGGCGTGTTCAGCTACCAGAAGTTGCCCATCGACGCCGTGCCGGACATCACCAACGTCCAAGTGCAGATCAATACCCAGGCGCCGGGCTATTCACCGTTGGAGACCGAGCAACGGGTGACCTACCCCATTGAAACCGTGATGGCGGGCCTGCCCAACCTGGAGCAAACCCGCTCTCTTTCGCGCTATGGCCTCTCGCAAGTGACCGTGATCTTCAAGGACGGCACCGACATTTACTTTGCGCGCCAGTTGGTCAATGAGCGCATCCAGGAAGCACGGGATAAATTGCCGGTCGGCATCACACCTGCGCTGGGGCCGATCTCCACCGGCCTGGGGGAGATTTACCTGTGGACGGTCGAGGCGAAGGACGGTGCGAAGAAACCCGACGGCATGCCCTACACGGCAACAGACCTGCGCGAGATTCAGGATTGGATCATCAAGCCGCAGTTGCGCAACGTGCCCGGTGTGACTGAAATCAACTCGATTGGCGGTTATGCCAAGGAGTATCAGATCGCACCTATACCCGCTCGCTTGGCTTCGCTCGGCGTTACCCTGCAAGACATCGTGACGGCACTGGATCGCAACAACGGCAACGTGGGTGCGGGCTATATCGAGAAGCGCGGCGAGCAGTACCTGATCCGTGCGCCTGGGCAAGTCAAGACCCTGGAGGACATTGGCAACGTTATCCTCAGCAGTGCGGGCGGCGTGCCGATACGGGTGCGTGACGTGGCGGACGTGGGGCTGGGGCGTGAACTGCGCACCGGCGCGGCCACGGACAACGGCCGCGAGGTGGTGCTGGGCACTGTGTTCATGCTCATCGGCCAGAACAGCCGTACGGTTTCGCAGGCCGTGGACAAGAAGATGGTGGAGATCAACCGCAGCTTGCCCGAGGGCGTGCATGCGGTGACGGTCTACGACCGCACTGTGCTGGTGGACAAGGCCATCGCCACAGTGAAGAAGAACCTGCTGGAAGGTGCGATCCTGGTGATCGTGATCCTGTTCCTGTTCCTGGGCAACATCCGCGCGGCCATCATCACGGCGACAGTGATTCCCTTGTCGATGCTGTTCACCTTCACTGGCATGGTGCATTACAAGGTGAGCGCCAACCTGATGAGCCTCGGGGCGCTGGACTTCGGCATCATCATCGACGGAGCGGTGGTGATCGTCGAGAACTGCGTGCGCCGCCTGGCTCATGCGCAGGCGCACTATGGCAGGCCCTTGACACGGGCAGAACGCTTTCATGAGGTATTCCTGGCGTCCAAGGAATCGCGCCGCGCGCTGCTGTTCGGACAGCTCATCATCATGGTGGTGTACTTACCCATCTTCGCCCTGACGGGCGTGGAAGGGAAGATGTTCCACCCGATGGCGTTCACGGTGGTGGCTGCGCTCGTGGGGGCCATGATCCTGTCGGTGACTTTCATTCCGGCAGCGGTCGCCCTGTTCATCGGCCATCGGGTCAGCGAGACGGAAAACTTCCTGGTTGTGCAGGCCAAGCGCTGGTATGGCCCGCTGCTGGATCGCGTGATGGCGGCCAAAGCGGTGGTGCTCGCGGCAGCCGCCGTGGCAGTGGTGCTGTGCGGCCTGATCGCCACCCGCATGGGCAGCGAGTTCGTGCCCAGCCTGAACGAAGGCGACTTCGCCATCCAGGCCCTGCGCATTCCCGGTACCAGCCTGTCGCAATCGGTCGCGATGCAGCAGCGCCTGGAGGCGACGCTGAAGGCTAAGTTCTCCGAGATCGACCGCGTTTTCGCGCGCACCGGCACGGCGGAAATCGCGTCCGACCCCATGCCGCCGAACATTTCCGACGGCTACATCATGCTTAAGCCGGTGTCCGAGTGGCCGGAGCCGCGCAAGTCGCGCGACGAATTGCTGGCGGCCATTCAGGAGGTCGTGGGCAAGGTGCCGGGCAACAACTACGAGTTCTCGCAGCCGATCCAATTGCGCTTCAACGAACTTATCTCAGGGGTTCGCAGCGATGTGGCGGTGAAGATTTTTGGCGACGACATGGATGTCCTGAATAAGACAGGTGAAGAAATCTCGTCCATGTTGCAGAAGATTCCCGGCGCGTCCGAGGTCAAGGTGGAGCAGACCACCGGCTTGCCCATGCTGACCGTGAATATCGACCGCCAAAAAGCCTCGCGCTATGGGCTGAACGTGGCCGACATCCAGGACGCCGTGGCCACCGCCATCGGCGGGCGCGAGGCTGGCACGCTGTTCGAAGGCGACCGCCGCTTCGACATCCTGGTTCGCCTGCCGGAGTCCTTGCGCAACGACCTGGAAAGCATGAAGCGCCTGCCGATTCCGCTGCCGCGCGGAACGGGTGGCACCGGCAGTGCCGAAGGACGGACGAACTTCATCCAACTGGCCGAGGTGGCGAGCTTTGAACTGGCACCCGGCCCCAACCAGGTCAGCCGCGAAAACGGCAAGCGCCGCATCGTGGTGAGCGCCAACGTGCGCGGCCGTGACGTGGGCTCATTCGTGGCTGACGCCGAGGCGGCGCTGGCACAGGTCAAGATTCCCACGGGCTACTGGACGAGTTGGGGCGGCACTTTCGAGAACCTGCAATCAGCCACGCAGCGTTTGCAGATCGTCGTGCCGGTGTCGCTGCTGCTGGTCTTCCTGCTGTTGTTCGCCATGTTCGGCAACGTCAAAGACGGCTTGCTGGTCTTCACTGGCATTCCGTTCGCGCTGACCGGCGGCATCTTGGCGCTGTGGCTGCGCGACATTCCTCTGTCCATTTCCGCTGCCGTGGGCTTCATCGCGCTGTCAGGTGTGGCCGTGCTCAATGGCCTAGTGATGATTTCCTACATCCGCAGCTTGCGCGAGGACGGAACACCACTGGATGAAGCCATCCGCGAGGGCGCGCTGACGCGCTTGCGGCCGGTGCTGATGACAGCCCTGGTGGCGTCGCTGGGTTTTATCCCGATGGCAATTGCCACGGGAACAGGCGCGGAAGTGCAGCGCCCCCTGGCTACCGTAGTGATCGGAGGCATCTTGTCTTCCACGGTGCTGACGCTGCTGGTGTTACCGATTCTGTATCGGCTGGCCCATCGCCCGGACGAGCAGGAAGAGGATGTCACGGCAGAGCCTGCACATGAGGGCGTAGCCGCTTGAAAGGAACAACGATGAACGCCGTTACGGCACCACGACAGACTCCTTCAAGCTTTACAGGGACATCGACTCATGGAATTGCGTCACCTCCGGTACTTTCTGGCCGTTGCCGAAGAGCTTCACTTCGCCCGCGCTGCGGAGCGGCTGCATATCGAACAGTCACCACTGTCGCGCGCCATCAGGGAATTGGAAGAGGAATTGGGCGCGCAACTGTTCGTGCGTACCAGCCGCAGCACGCGCCTGACGCTGGCGGGCAAGCTGCTGATGGAGAACGCGCCTCGCGTGCTGCTGGCGCTGGACCAGGCGCGTGAGAGCGTGAAGGCGGCAGCCAATGGCTTTCACGGCCGGTTGCGCGTGGCGCTGTCCGACGGCATCACCCCCTCGCGCCTGCCGGCGCTGCTGGCGCGCTGCCGCGAGGAAGACCCGGAGATCGAGATCCGCCTGTTCGAGGTGCCGCTGGCCCAGCAACTCAGCGGCCTGCGTGACGATCTATACGACGCGGGCTTCTCGATGGCCGACGAGGTGGGCGACGGCATCATCATCGAACCCGCCTGGGAGGATGAGCTGATGGTCGCCATGCCCGCGCGCCATGAACTACTGGCCCACAGGCGGGTACCGCTGGATGAAGTGCTGCAACATCCCCTGGTGCTGGGCGACCCGGTAGTTTGCGAAGGCCATGCCAAGCAGATCGACCGCATCCTGCGCAAGCAGGACCGGGAGCCCTTGATCGAACAGTACGTCGCCACGTTCGACGTGATGATGACTTTCGTGTCGGCCGGCTTGGCGCTGGGGCTCGCAGGCGCCGCGCACATCGCTTCCAGCCGCGAGCCGGGCGTGGTGGGCCGACCGCTCGCGGGAAAGTCGCCCATGCTCACTACCTATCTGCTGCGCCGCGACGCCGAGCCGTCGCAGGCGCTAGCCCGCTTTATCGAGCGGGTCGAAGCCCTGGGACCGGGAGACGCTTAGCCATTGGCCCCGTTTCACTTCGGAGGATTCAAGCCATGAACCTATCCAAGATCATCGCTATGTCGTCGCTAGCAGTTCTGCTGGTCGCCTGCGGCAAGTCTGAGCCGTCCAAGCCCGCCGCCGTGCCCAGCGTGGAGGAACTGGCTGCTGACCCCGTGCGTTTGCGAGAACTGCGCCAGCAGTGCAAGACGGATCGTCCGACGATGGGCGACGTGCTGTGCAACCGAGTGGCCGAGGCGACGAACCGGCGTTTCCTAGGTGACGGCAAGGTGCCTTATACGCCGCCGAAGGAACCGCCGAAGTTCTGATGGTCGGTTTGCCGCAACGCACCTGCGCGTGCCTGCGCCTTTTTGCGCGCTGCGCAGCAGCGCGCCCGTTGTGGCGGTCTTTCGCCCCAGTTCTTCCCTGCCGGAAACCATGCTTTTTGCGGCATCAACCTGCCGATAACGGTCTTTGACCGGCACGCCCAGCGGCACTGATCCTCACGAGGGCGGCACATGCCTGTGCCGCGATCGGAGGCTGGATGATGCAGGGAACGAACGTGCTGTTCGGTCAGATTGCCGTGGTGTTCGGCATCGTGATCGCCGGAGTGTGGGGCGCCACACAATGGACAGCCGCCGCCCTGGGCTATCAGCTACGCCTTGGCTCGCCCTGGTTCGATTTCTTCGGTACGCCGGTCTATCACCCGTGGCGGCTGTTCGAGTGGTGGTTCGTCTTCGACGCCTACGCGCCGCGCGTGTTCGACACCGGCGGCGCCATCGCAGGCGGCAGCGGATTGCTGGCGGTGGTGGTCGCCATCGGCATGTCGATCTGGCGCTCGCGGCAATCGCGCCTGGTCACGACCTACGGCTCGGCCCGCTGGGCGAACGCGGATGACATTCGCAAGGCCGGCCTCACGCAGCCGACCGGCGTGTTCCTCGGCCAGCACGACCACCAGTACCTGCGCCATGAAGGCCCGGAACACATCCTGACCTTCGCGCCCACGCGCTCGGGCAAGGGCGTGGGCCTCGTGGTGCCGACGCTGCTTTCCTGGCCAGCTTCGGCCGTCATCCACGACATCAAAGGCGAGAACTGGCAGATCACCGCCGGTTGGCGCTCGCGCTTTTCGCATTGCTTGCTGTTCAACCCGACGGATAGCCAGTCAGCGGCCTACAACCCGCTGCTGGAAGTGCGGCGCGGCGTGCATGAAGTCCGCGACGTGCAGAACATCGCCGACATTCTGGTCGATCCCGAAGGGGCGTTAGAGAAACGCAATCATTGGGAGAAGACCAGCCATGCGCTGCTGGTCGGCGCGATTCTGCACGTGCTCTATGCCGGCGAGGACAAGACGCTGCGCGGCGTCGCCAACTTCCTCAGCGACCCTGCGTGTCCGTTCGAGCTGACCCTGCACCGGATGATGACCACGCCGCACCTGGGCGATGGGCCACATCCGGTAGTCGCCTCTGCGGCCCGCGAGGTGCTGAACAAATCGGACAACGAACGCTCGGGCGTGCTGTCCACAGCCATGTCGTTCCTGGGCCTCTACCGCGACCCCACGGTGGCCGAAGTCACCTCGCGCTGCGACTGGCGCATCGCCGACCTGATTGCGGCAGAGCATCCTGTGTCGCTGTACCTGGTGGTGCCGCCTTCGGACATATCGCGGACGAAGCCGCTCATCCGCCTGATCCTCAACCAGATCGGCCGGCGCCTCACCGAATCGCTCGACGGCTCCGATGGCATCAAGCGCCGCCACAAGCTGCTGCTGATGCTTGACGAGTTCCCGGCGCTGGGGCGCCTGGACTTCTTCGAGACGGCTCTGGCCTTCATGGCCGGCTACGGCATCCGCAGCTTCCTCATCGCCCAAAGCCTGAACCAGATCGACAAGGCGTATGGGCAGAACCATTCG
>JACSRS010000218.1 GCA_014879655.1 Burkholderiaceae bacterium | reverse complement strand
GGGCGCGATCGAGGAAGCCC
The DNA here is from genome assembly GCA_014879655.1 of Burkholderiaceae bacterium. Taxonomy (GTDB): domain Bacteria; phylum Pseudomonadota; class Gammaproteobacteria; order Burkholderiales; family Burkholderiaceae_C; genus JACSRS01. Next base: position 3,323 of record JACSRS010000218.1, on the reverse strand, counting down.
TGCGCTGCAAGCGCGAAGGCAGGAGCGAGACCATCCTGTTCAACCTCTGTGGCCACGGCCACTTCGACATGACCGCCTACCAGAAGTACTTTGCCGGCGAACTCAAGGACGAACAGTACGACGAGGCCGAACTGGCGATGGCGCTGTCGGGCTTGCCCAGCGTGCCTGAAGCCGCCTGATTGGGCCCCGCCCAGAAAAAAGCGCCGCAAATCAGCGGCGTTTTCTCTTTCAGGCCCCGAAGACCTCCAGCAGCCGGTCCAGCCCGCCCATGTCGATCGCCACCTTGGCCTGGGCGCGCACCTTGGGCTTGGCGCGGTAGGCCACCGACAGGCCCGCCACGCCCATCATCTCCAGGTCGTTGGCGCCGTCACCCACGGCAATGGCCTGGCTCGGGTAGCAGCCGATGCGCTCGCAGGTTTCCAGCAAGGTGCGGCGCTTTTCGGCGCCGTCGCAGATGTCCCCCCAGGGCTGGTCCACCATGCGGCCGGTGAGCCGCCCGTCCACCATCTCCAGCAGGTTGCTGCGGGCGTTGTCCAGCCGCAGCCGGTGTTTGACGCGATCTGAAAAGAAGGTGAAACCGCCGGATACCAGCAGCGTCTGCAAACCGGCGTCCCGGCAGGCCTCCACCAGTTCGTCAACGCCGGGATTGAGTTGCAGGCGGTGGCGGTAGACCTGTTCCAGGTGCTCCTGGGTCACGCCTTCGAGAAGCGCGACGCGCTGGCGCAAGCTTTCCTTGTAATCGGTGATCTCGCCGCGCATCGCCGCCTCGGTGATGGCCGCAACCTCGGCCTTGCGGCCCGCAGCATCGGCAATTTCGTCGACACACTCGATATTGATCAGCGTTGAGTCCATGTCGAACGCGATCAGCTTGTAGTCGTGCAGCCGCAGCGGCGGCGTGAAACCCTGGATTACGAGTCCGGGGGCGAATTCTGTATGAGGCATGGATTGGAAATATTCAATAAAGATAGCGTGATATGACTATCACACGCTGGGTAGTGCCGATTTCCTCTGGAAATCAGCCCGAAATCGTGCGCCAGGTGCCGATGTTGTAGACGTCCGAGTAGCCGTTTTTCAGAAGCACCATTTTGGCCATGCCGCTGCGTGTTCCACTGGCGCAGCAAAGAACGACGGGCGACGATCGGGGTATCTCGCCCAGTCGGCTTCCCAATTCTCGCAAGGGGATGTTGAGGGTGCCGGGGGCGTGGCCGCTGGCAAATTCAGCGGCGCTGCGCACGTCCACCAGGGTGGCGCCACGTTGCTTGAGTTCGGGCAGCAGGCCGGCAACTTTACGGGCATTCCACCATTTGTAGCCAAACCAGAGCGCCAGCGCCACGAGTGGCCAGTACTGCTTGAAGGCAGTCGTGAGATCCATGTTGGTCCTTTTCCTGCGTTGCTTGCTATGGGGATAATAGCTGCTCACGCCCGTGTGGCATCGGGAGAAGGCAACCGTTGACGTTCGTGCAGTGGTCGATGGGCAGCAGGGGCGCCCGGGTCTGGCTGCTCCAGAGCATGGTGCGAGCGTGCCAGCTATCGAGGCGTCGCCAGGCGCGTTGGTTTGGGCTTCCCGAAGCGGCCGGGCGCATTTGGGCCAGGGGCGCAGCCGTGGCGAGAACCTCAAGGCCTGGCAGGGTTGGAAGGCGCCTGGTCTTTGGCGAGGATGCGGTTCAGGGTGCGGATTTGCACCTTGAGGTCGCCGCCGACCAGGCTCTGCACCGATTGCTGGTCGCTGGCCACGGGGTAGCCTGCCGCCAGCAGGCGGGCGCGGACCTCATTCGCGTCCGTTCCGGCGACCTGTGCAAGCACGGTGATCGGCGCGGCGGCCAACGCCCGCGCCGGTGGGGCGAATCCGGGGTCCTTGCCGCCCTGTCCACCCGCGGGGATGAAGCTCAGCGCCAGCACCAGCGCGAACGCGCCCATGACAAGGCGCCCGGTGGTCTGGGTGAAATAGCGCTTGAAGGCGGGCAGGTTCAGCATCGCATGCAGTGCGACGCCACCCACCATCGCCCAGCTCAACCACTCGTGGGCGGTCTTGTTCAGGCCGGAGTCGAGGTGAAAGAACATCAGCACGCCCGTGGTGGCTGATAGCAGGAAAGCGCCCATCACCAGTGGTGTGATCCAGGGACGGTGCGGATTGAGATTGAGCTTCATCGGTGATTCTGACTGGGGAAGACCCGAGTATTGCCCCTGGCGGTAAACCGGATCGAAACGCCCGGTCAACGCCCTGTAAAGCCGGATGCCCGCGCTTGGACGCCCGGCCCGATTCAGCGCGCCAGTGCTGCGTCGATGGGTTGTCCCAGCGAGCGCAGCACATCGCGCACCATCTGGGCGCGCTCGCGGGGTTCCGGCAGCGCGCGTTCGATGCGCAGCTTTTCATTGCCAGCGAGCTTGATGTGCCTGTTCTTCTGGATCAGGCCGATGATCTTCATCGGGTCAATCGGTGGGTTGGGCCTGAAGGTGATGGTGATCATCCCTGGCGCGGCGTCGACCTTCACCACGCCATAGGGCGCGCTCAGCACGCGCAGGCGGTGCACGTCGATCAGCGTCTGTGCCTGCGCCGGCAGCTTGCCGAAACGGTCGACAATTTCTTCGAGCAAGCCGTCGATCTGTTCGGGCGTTCTTGCCGTGGCGAGCTTCTTGTAGAACGACAGGCGCAGGTGCACGTCGCCGCAGTAGTCATCGGGCAGCAGGGCCGGGGCGTGCAGATTGATGTCGGTGGTGACCGACAGCGGGCTCAGCAGATCGGGCTCCTTGCCGGCTTTCAGGCATCGAACGGCTTCCGACAGCATCTCGTTGTACAGCTGGAAGCCGATCTCCAGCATGTTGCCGCTCTGGTTTTCACCCAGCACCTCTCCGGCGCCGCGGATCTCCAGGTCGTGCATGGCCAGGTAAAAGCCCGAGCCCAGCTCCTCCATGGCCTGAATGGCGTCCAGGCGCTGCGACGCCTGCTTGGTCAGGCCTTCGGTGTCGGGCACCATCAGGTAGGCATAGGCCTGGTGATGGCTGCGGCCCACACGGCCGCGCAACTGGTGCAACTGGGCCAGACCGAACTTGTCGGCGCGGCTCATCACGATGGTGTTGGCCGTCGGCACGTCGATGCCGGTCTCGATGATGGTCGAGCACAACAGCAGGTTGTAGCGCTGGGCGATGAAATCCCGCATCACGCGCTCGAGTTCGCGCTCGGGCATCTGGCCGTGCGCGACGGCAACGCGCGCCTCGGGCAGGATTTCTTCGAGCTTCTGGCGGCGGTTCTCGATGGTCTCCACCTCGTTGTGCAGGAAGTACACCTGCCCGCCGCGCTTGAGTTCGCGCAGCACCGCCTCGCG
>JACSRS010000106.1 GCA_014879655.1 Burkholderiaceae bacterium | reverse complement strand
GAGCGCGCGCCGATAGGTCTTCTCGATCAGGCTCTGGCCATCAGGCAGCGTGATGAAGGGCTTGGGGTGCGATTCGCGGCTGATCGGCCACAACCGGGTGCCGGCACCGCCAGAGAGGATCACGGGAATCAGCGGGCGGGGCAGGGCAGTGGAGGGCATTGCAGAACGAAGCGGTTGAAAGTGCAGATGACCGGGCGACGTGTGTCGCCCAAAATTCGATAGGATGCGGCGGTGAGTGTAAGGCCGCCTGCCTTGCGGGCGCTGCCCGGCCGGCGGCGCGCAACGTAACAAAACTTCTCTGTGAGGGGCCGTGACGCATTGATCTGTCGGCGACCGCTCCCTGAAAACCGATTCAACCCGCCTGAAAGTCCATGGCCCCGACCACCGAACACGACCAGTCCGCCCGCCCGTCCACGCTGCTGATCACGGGCGGCGCCGGCTACATCGGGTCACACACCTGTGTGGCGCTGCAGGCGGCGGGCTACCGGCTGGTGGTGCTGGACAACTTTTGCAACAGCCAGCCTGAAACCCTTGACCGGGTCGAGCGCATCAGCGGCCAGCGCCTGACCGCCGTGCACGGCGATGTGCGCGACCGTGCGTTGCTTGACCGGGTGCTGAGCGAACAGGCGATTGCCGGCGTGATCCACTTCGCCGGGCTGAAGGCGGTGGGCGAGTCGTCGGAAAAACCGCTGGACTACTATGAGAACAACGTGGCGGGAAGCGTGACCCTGCTGCAGGCCATGCAGGCCGCCGGTGTGAAGACGCTGGTTTTCAGCTCGTCGGCCACCGTTTACGGCATGCCGCAGTTCCTGCCGTATACCGAAGCCCATCCGCTGGCACCAGTCAACCCCTATGGCCGCACCAAGCTGATGGTGGAAGACATGTTGCGCGACCTGCAGCAGGCCGACGCGGCCTGGCGCATCGCCATCCTGCGTTACTTCAACCCGGTGGGCGCGCATCCCAGCGGCCTGATCGGCGAAGACCCGCAGGGCATTCCGAACAACCTGATGCCCTTCATCGCGCAAGTGGCCGGCGGCCGGCGCGCGTTTCTGAACATCTGGGGCAACGACTACGACACGCCGGACGGCACTGGCGTGCGCGACTACATTCATGTCGATGACCTGGCTGCCGGCCACGTGGCGGCCCTGCAGCACCTGCAGCGGGGTGCGGGCAGCGTCACGCTGAACCTGGGCTCGGGAGTGGGCCACAGCGTGCTGGAAGTGGCGCAGGCGTTTGAAGCCGCCTGCGGACGGCCCATTGCGCGGCAGTTTGCGCCCCGACGTGCCGGCGATCTGCCGGCCTTCTGGGCCGATTCGTCGCTGGCGCAGCAGGTGCTGGGCTGGCGTGCCGCAAGCAGCCTGACGCAGATGTGCGAAGACACCTGGCGGTTTCAGCGCGGTTTGCAAACCGCAAGCTGAGACCATCGCGCCAGGAGCTTGAACGGCGCGTTCACAAGGGCGCAAAAAGGCATCGAAAGGCCGACAAATTTGTCTGAAGGCATTGCACGCTACGATGCCCCCTGTTCATCTGCATCAGGAGACTTCGCCATGTCACGGAAACTGTTGATCCCGGCTCGGTGGGCCTTGCTGGCGCTGGCTGCGGCGCTCGCGGCAGGTTGCGCGGCACCGCCGGTCCGGCAGCCGCCGCCTGCGCCCGCGGCATCGAAGCCGGCGCCGCCTCCGCTGACCAGCAATGTGGCGCTGCTCGCCACCTTCACCACCCGCCTGGCCGGTGCCAACGAGGTGCCACCGGTGAATTCGTCGGCGCTGGGCCAGCTTGATGCCGTGTTGAACACCGAAACCCGGCTGCTGCGCTGGAAGATGTCGTTCAGCCGTCTGTCCGGCCCGGTGACCGGCGCCCACTTTCATGGGCCGGCAGAGGTGGGCGCCAATGCCGGCGTTGCACTGGCGCTGGCCGCACCGGTGACCAGTCCCTACGATGGTCATGCCACGCTGACCGAGCAGCAGGCGGCCCAGTTGCTGGCGGGGCGCTGGTACATCAACATCCACACCGCGCGCTATCCGGCCGGCGAGATTCGCGGCCAGCTGATCGAACGCAAGTAAGCCGCTGCGCAGCGAAAGGGTCGCCTGCCGGCGGTTCAGTCGCCCAGGTCGATCAGGCCGGCCAACGACAGGTCGGGCGGCGCAACCGCGTCGGCTACGACCCAGGCGCGACGGGGATGCGCGGCGGCGTCCTCCAGCAGTTCGCCGACCAGTCGGATCGCCGGGCGGTCCAGCGCCGCGAACGGCTCGTCGATCAGCGTGACGTCGGCGCCTGACGCAAAGGCCCCCGCCAGCCAGACCTTGCGACGGGACCCGGTGGAGAGCATGTAAACCGGTTTGGACAGGTGCTCGGTGAGCCGCAAGGCGTCAATCAGGTCCTTCAGCAAGGGCTGATCCAGCTTTGGCCAGTGCCCGGCCAGCGAGTCGAACCAGTGCTGGACGACGATCTGATCCCTGTCATTGACGTGCGGGTCGGCCCAGAACACCCGTTGCTGCCAGGCCGCGGGCTGGATGGACGCACGGATGGGGCCGAGCACGAGATCACCCGAGCGAGGGGTGAGGACCCCGGCGAGCAGGCGCAGCAGGGTCGTCTTGCCGCGGCCATCGCCGCCGCGCACCAGCGTCACGCCCGGGCCGATCTGCGCAGACAGGCCGTCGAACAGGCGTGCGGACCCGAAACCGAAGACAAGTGCGTCGATGCGCAACATCACGGGCGCGCCCGTCGCGGGTGAAAGTGTGTCAGCTGGCGGTTGCATGGACTATTGATTCAGAAGCAAAAAAGCACCAACTGACAATGGGTTGATGCCATTTTGACCAAAAAAATGGCAAAAATCGCGTAAGGGGGTACCCTGCTTTGCGGTTGCCATCAAAAGCCATCACGAGCATGGCGCCACACGCCCGACGTTGGACGGTGTCAGTGCGACATCCGGAAGCGCGTGCCCCGGAAGCTGAAGACGGTGCTTTGCGCGCGGATCTCTTCGATGGTCACGTCCTTGGCCGGCGACCCGCCTTGCGACAGCACCAGACCGTTGATCAGCAACAGGCGCTGCGCCGGGTTTTCCGAATAGACCGCGCCGGTGATTTTCAGGGGCGGCAACTGGGCGCGCAGGGTTTCGGGCAGTTCGCTGGCCATAGGTGGCGGCCCGGCGCCGTCAGGCGGGCTGCCGGTGCTGGCGGGGGTGCCAGTTTGCCCCTGGGGCCCGGCCGCGACCTTCGGTTGCGTGGCCGTTGCCCGGGTTGCTGGCGTCGGCGTTGCCGCAGGGGCGGGCGCGGCCGCCGGGGGCGAAACCGGTGCAACGGATGGCGCCGGCGCGACCGGTGGCGCAGCAGGCGCCGGTGTCGCAGGCGCTGCGGCCCTGGGC
>JACSRS010000049.1 GCA_014879655.1 Burkholderiaceae bacterium | reverse complement strand
CGTCGCATCCATCCAGCCGGTGACCGCGCCGTCTTCGCGCAGCGCCTCGCGCACGGCCTTGAGAAGATGCGACTTGCCCACGCCGCTGTCGCCCCACAGGTAGGTCGGCACCGGCGCACGGGCGGCTGATGCACTCCACAGTTGCAGATGCCGCAGCGCCGCTTCGTTCGGTCCGGCCAGGTAGTTCGACAGCGTCGGCCCGCGGGCCAGGCCAATATCGAGCGCGATCTGTTTCATCAAGCGGCGCAAACCCGCGCGCCACCGGCCAGGCTGGGGTAGCCATTGCAGCGGATCGGAAACGGATGCGGGACGGGCGGGTACATGAAGGGATGGCGGGCTGCCCGGCGCGCGCGGGGTCAACCCTTAAAATCAGCCGTGAATTCTAGTCGGCCCGACCTCGCCAGCCGCGAGTGGCCGTCCGACACCCTGCCCGAACCGCTTCCCCAACTGAAAGCCCCTGCGAGGGGTCTGCCCGATGACGCAATCCAACACCCCTGCCCCGCTCAGCTACAAAGATGCCGGCGTGGACATCGACGCCGGTGACGCACTGGTCGAACGCATCAAGCCGCTGGCCAAAAAAACCCTGCGCGACGGCGTGCTGGCCGGCATCGGCGGATTCGGCGCCCTGTTCGAGGTTCCCAAGCGTTATCGTGAGCCGGTGCTGGTCAGCGGCACGGACGGCGTCGGCACCAAGCTCAAGCTGGCGTTCGAATGGAACATGCACGACAGCGTCGGCATCGACCTGGTGGCGATGAGCGTGAACGACGTGCTGGTGCAAGGCGCCGAGCCGCTGTTCTTTCTGGATTATTTCGCCTGCGGCAAGCTTGATGTGGACACCGCCGTCGCCGTGGTCGGCGGCATTGCCCGGGGCTGCGAGCTGTCCGGCTGCGCCCTGATCGGCGGCGAAACGGCCGAAATGCCCGGCATGTACCCGGCGGGCGAGTACGACCTGGCCGGTTTCGCGGTTGGCGCGGTTGAAAAATCCCGCATCCTGACCGGCCAGGACATCCAGCCCGGTGACGTGGTGCTGGGACTGGCGTCCAGCGGCGTGCACTCCAACGGTTTCAGTCTGGTGCGCAAGTGCATCGAGCGCGCAGGCGGCCAGCTGCCGGAAACGCTGGACGGACTGCCCTTCCGGCAAGCCGTCATGGCGCCGACCCGGCTGTATGTGAAGAACGTGCTGGCGGCGCTGGCAAGCCATCCGATCAAGGCGCTGGCCCACATCACCGGCGGCGGCCTGCTGGAAAACATTCCCCGGGTGTTGCCCGATGGCATGGCCGCCCACCTGGTCAAGGGCAGCTGGCCCCGGACCGAACTGTTTGCCTGGCTGCAGCAGACCGCCGGCATTGACGACATCGAGATGAACCGCACCTTCAACAACGGCATCGGCATGGTGGTCGTGATCGACCCGTCGCACGCCGACGCCTGCGCGGCGATGCTGCGCGAGGCCGGTGAAAAGGTGCATGTGATCGGCCAGATTGCGCTGCGCGGCGAAGGTGCGGCGGTCACAGTTGCCTGAGAGTGGTATTACCGGCTCCTGATCACTACAACTTCAGTAGCTAAAAATGACCATTTGACGCTGGTTTGAGTCGCTTTTTACTGAAAATCCATTCAAAAAGCACCCAAGGGGTCCCCGTTCCGCAAGCCCCCAATGCAGCGGCCCGCCGCCCCCGCGGCCTCAGGGCAAGTCGCCACGCAGTTCCGCCAGCCGCGTCAGCAAGGCCTGGCGGTCGACCGCTTCACCCGCCTGATCCAGGTATTGCTGCAGGTCGCTGATGGCGGCGCTGGTTTCACCCAGTTCGGCGTGCACCAGCGCGCGGTCACGGTACTCGGGCCAGTCTTGCGGGAGCAGCACGATCAAGCGATCGAGCACCGGCAACAGGCGCGGCCAGTCTTCCTGCGTGCGGTGGATCTCCTTGAGGTTGCGCAACATGCGCGCCAGAATGTCGCGCGGCGCTGCCGGCTGCAGGTACAGCGCCAGCGGCGCCTCGAAGTCTTCCGGCGCCGCTGCCGGAGCGCGCCAGGGTTCCAGCCGGCCGGCCAGTTCGTCACCGTCGAGCGACTCGCCGGTGAAAGGGTCCAGCACCGCAACGCCCAGCGGCAGGTGCACCTTGATCATGAAATGGCCGGGAAACGCCACGCCGCGCGCATCGAGCCCGATGCCCTGCGCCATTTCGATCCACAGCACCGCCAGCGACACCGGGATGCCGCGGCGCGTGCGCAGCAGCACGTGCAGGTAACTGTTGTCCGGGTCGTGGTAATGATTGATGTTGCCGCCGAACGCCAGATCACGGTAGAAAAACTGGTTCAGCGCGCGCAGGCGCTGCAGTGCATCGGCGTCGTCCGGAATGCGGCGTTTGAGGCGCGCGAGCAGACCGTCGACCTCGGTCAGCACCTGTTGCAGGTCCATCTCGGGGTATTCATCCTGCCCCAGGCTGGCGGCCGCTTCGAGCAAGGGAAAAGCTGCGTCGTCGGCGACCAGCGCCGCAAAGTAGGCCAGCGGGGTGGATGGCGGCACGTGCCCGGTCATCGGATTTGGCTTGCCCGCACGCTTCAGCGCCGGAACATCGGCCTCAGTTTCAGGCCGGCCGCCCACAACGCACCAAAATAGATCACGGCCGATCCGGCCATCATCAGCGCCAGCAGGCCGATACGCGCCAAGCTCTGCGACTGCATCGCCGTCCAGTCAAACGCGCCGGCCGCCCAGATCAGGAACACCGCCAGCAGCACGCTGGCGGCCAGCACCTGCAGCGAAAAAAGGCTCCAGCCGGGCTCGGGAACAAAACTGCCGCGCCGCAGCAGCCCGATCAGCAGCCAGCTCGCGTTGACCAGTGCGCCCAGGCCAATGGCCAGCGCCAGCCCGGCGTGCTGCAGCAGCGGCACCAGCGCCAGGTTCAGCAATTGCGTCAGGACCAGCACGACGATGGCGATCTTCACCGGCGTGCGGATGTCCTGGCTGGCGTAATAACCCGGCGCCAGCACCTTGATCGCCACCAGCCCGACCAGACCGGCGCCGTAGCCCATCAGCGCGGTCGTGGTCTGCTGCACGTCGTGGCTGCTGAAAGCGCCGTAGTGGTACAGCACCGAAACCAGCGGCCGCGAAAAGGTCAGCAGCGCGACCGCGCAGGGCACGGCCAGCAACAACACCAGCCGCAGGCCCCAATCCAGCATGGCCGAGTAGCGGGACTTGTCGTCGGCCGCCTTGGCCGCGGCCAGCTGCGGCGTCAGCACCACGCCCATCGCCACGCCCAGCAGCGCGGTGGGAAACTCCATCAGCCGGTCGGCATAGGTCAGCCAGCTGACACTGCCGGGCGTGAGGTGCGAGGCGATCTGCGTGTTGATCAGCGTGGACAGATGCGCCACGCTGACCCCCAGCAGCGCCGGCAGCATCAGTGTGGTGACGCGCTGGGTGGCCGGATCGCTCCACGATTGACGCAACGACGACCAACTCAGTCCGATGCGCGGCAGCAAGCCCAGCCGCTGCAGCGCCGGCACCTGGATGCCCAGTTGCAGCGCGCCACCCAGCATCACGCCTCCCGCCATCGCATAAATGGGCTCGATGCCCTGCGACCCCAGCCAGGGCGCGCCCCAGATCAGCGCCGAGATCATCGAAAGATTGAGCAGCACCGGCGTTGCCGCCGGCAGCGCGAAGCGTTTCCAGGTGTTGAGCACGCCCGACGCCAGCGCCACCATCGACATGAAGCCGATGTACGGGAACATCCAGCGCGTCATGAAAACCGCGGCCTCAAAGCCGCGCGGATTCTGCTGCAGCCCGCTGGCCAGCACCCATACCAGCACCGGGGCCGCCGCCACGCCGACGATGCAGGTCAGCACCAGCACCCAGGCCAGCACGGTGGCCACATGGCGGATGACGTCGCGCGTGGCATCGTCGCCGTCCCGCGCCTTGCTGGTCGCCAGTACCGGTACAAAGGCCTGGCTGAATGCACCCTCGCCAAACAGGCGGCGAAAAAGGTTGGGAATGCGGAACGCGACGTTGAAGGCGTCCGTCATCGCGTTGGCGCCGAAGGTCGAGGCCATCAGCAACTCGCGCGCCAGCCCGGTGACCCGCGACACCAGCGTCAGGGCTGAAACGGTGGAGGCGGATTTGAACAGGCTCACCGGTGCGAGTGTAGTGCCCTGGCAGCCCGCCCGAGTGCATCACCCGAATTCGCACCGGACCCTGCTACAATTGAGGGCTTTGCTGACAACATCCTAGACACAAGGAATCAAACAAATGGCCGCTGGAAAACCGAAGAAAAAGAACCCCCGCCTCGCGTCGGGTCGCAAACGCGTCCGCCAGGACGTCAAGATCAATGCAGCAAACACCTCGCTGCGCTCCAAGTACCGCACCGCGGTGAAGAACGTCGAGAAGGCCGTGCTGGCCGGTGACAAGACCAAGGCTGCCGAGGCATTTGCCCGCATGCAGTCGGTGGTCGACACCGTTGCCGACAAAGGCATCTTCCACAAGAACAAGGCCGCTCGCGACAAGAGCCGCCTTTCGGCCAAGGTCAAGACCCTGGCCACCGCTGCCTGAAAGCAGCCGGCCTGATTCGTCAGGCCAACAGCCCGGACTGTTGACACAGTCCGCCGTCCCAAACGGGTGCGCTGTCAGCAAAGCAGAAAAACCGCCTTCGGGCGGTTTTTTTGTGGGCGGCCGGGTTTCACATCGTATCGGCCGTCAGAGCGTCAGCTCCCAGTTCTGACCGACCAGGTCGTGCCCGAAGCTGTGATGGACCTCCTCCTTGACCAGCACGAACCCGGCCTGTTCGTACAGATGCCGGGCGGCATGCAGGCAGTCATTCGTCCACAGCACCAGCTTGGCGTAACCCTTTTGCCGGGCAAAGGCGATGCATTCGGCGACCAGTCGCCGGCCGATGCCCAGGCCTCGCGTGGCCGGATCGACGATCAGCAACCGCAATTTGGCCACCTGGTCCGATTCGCGGATGACGAACACCGAACCGACGTTGACACCGTCGCGCTCGGCGATCCAGCAACGCTCGCGGTCCGCATCAAAGTTCCGGATGAATCCGGCAACGATTTCAGCCACCAGTTCTTCAAAGGTCTCGTCCCACTGGTATTCGCGAGCATAGAGCGCGCCGTGCGCCTGCACCACCCAGTCCATGTCGCCGCTGCTGTGCTGCCGCAGCCGGTAAGACGCGCCCTGCCCCCGTGGTTCACCCCGTACAAGTTCGTCAGGCACAGCAGATCTCCTGTTGCAGGCGCGTGCAAAGCGTTGCACGGCTACGGCGTTGTCTGCACACTGGGTGATCCTTTCGCTCGGTCCGGGTTGAATTGACCCGGCATTGTCCAATGCCGGACCGATGAAATCCATCAGGACTTGCGCGATCGCCCGCAGCTGCAGGACTTCATCAGGACCTGGGCGGGTCAGGCAGCAGACAGGCTTCGTACACCTGCAGGTGGTTGTCTCTGGCGAAGTTCATGCAGAAGTCCCAGGCCATGGGCTCGGCGTCGCGCAGGTCGCTGTGAACGACGACACACTTGACGCCAGCCACCGTGGTGGGAATGCACCAGGGCGAGTAGCTCAGATGGCTGCCCGGGTGGGCGCCGCCGGGGCGGAACTGGCTCATCACGCCGGCAAGCCGCTCGGCCCAGTCGCTGGGCCGGAAGGTCTTGCCCTCGCGGGTCATGCCCTGGATGAAAACTTCTTTGGCGGCGTTGGAAACCATCGGGTGTCGTGGCGTGAATGGCGCATGTTGAACACATGGACAGCCGGCGGATCGCGCCATGCTGCAGCGCACAATTATTGTATCTTATATAAGACCTGTCACGAACTGGCGGCCGGTTGGCCGCCGCATCACAGTGATGCAAAAGTTGCGCCAATCCCATGTGTACGCTGCGCCTAAAATCGACACTCGACGGCCCAGATCGATTCGGGCCGCTTTGTTTTTCAGGAGCCCCTTCATGTCCGACTTCATCGAAGCCGCCTCGCCGCACACCATGAACACCTACGGCCGCTTGCCGATCGCGCTGAGTCACGGCCAGGGCTGCCGTGTCTGGGACGTGAATGGCAAGGTCTATCTGGACGCGCTGGGTGGCATCGCCGTCAACACGCTGGGCCACAACCACCCCAAACTGGTGCCGGCGCTGCAGGACCAGATCGGCAAGATCATCCACAGCTGCAACTACTACCACGTGCCCAACCAGGAAAAGCTGGCGGCCAAACTGGTGGAGTTGTCGGGCCTGACCAACGTCTTTTTCTGCTGCACCGGGCTGGAGGCCAACGAAGCGGCGCTCAAGCTGGCCCGCAAGTTCGGCCACGACAAAGGCATCGAAAAGCCCGAAATCGTCGTCTACGAGAAGGCCTTTCACGGCCGCAGCATCGCCACCCTGAGCGCGACCGGCAACGAAAAGGTGCAAAAAGGCTTTGGCCCGCTGGTGGAAGGCTTCATCCGGGTGCCGCTGAACGATATCGAATCCCTGCGCAAGGCCACCGAGGGCAACCCCAACGTGGTAGCCGTGTTTCTGGAGACCATCCAGGGCGAAGGCGGCGTCAACCCGATGCGCGTCCAGTACCTGCAGGACGTGCGCAAGCTGTGTGACGAACGCGACTGGCTGCTGATGATCGACGAGGTCCAATGCGGCATGGGGCGCACCGGCAAATGGTTCGCCCACCAGTGGGCCGGCATCCTGCCCGACGTGATGCCGCTGGCCAAAGGCCTGGGCTCCGGCGTGCCGATTGGCGCCGTCGTCGCGGGTCCGAAAGCGGCGCACATTTTTCAGCCCGGCAATCACGGCACCACGTTCGGCGGTAACCCGCTGGCGATGCGCGCGGGTGTCGAGACCATTCGCATCATGGAAGAAGACGGCCTGATGCAAAACGCAGCCACGGTGGGCACGCACCTGCGCGACGCGCTGGAGCGGGCACTGGCGGGCACGCCGGGCTTCAAGGAAATCCGTGGCCAGGGCCTGATGATCGGCCTGGAACTGACCAAACCCTGCGGCGTACTGACCCAGCGCGCCGCCGACAATGGCCTGTTGATCAGCGTGACAGCCGACACCGTGATCCGGCTGGTGCCGCCGCTGATCATGACGATGGCCGAAGCCGACGAGGTGGTGGCCATTCTGGTGCCACTGATCCAGCAATTTCTGTCGGAGTAAACCATGGCCGGTATTCAACATTACCTGCAGTTCAACGATCTCAGCGCTGACACCTACGCCTACCTGTTCGAGCGGGCAGCGCTGATCAAGAAGCGCTTCAAGGGCTACGAGAAGCACCACACGCTCGCCGACCGCACGCTGGCGCTGATATTCGAAAAGGCCTCGACACGCACCCGCGTCAGCTTTGAAGCCGGCATGTACCAGCTGGGCGGCTCGGTGGTGCACCTGACCACCGGCGACAGCCAGCTGGGCCGTGCGGAGCCGATCGAGGACAGCGCCAAGGTGATCAGCCGCATGGTCGACCTGGTGATGATCCGCACCTACGAACAGACCAAGATCGAGGCCTTTGCTGCGCACTCGCGCGTGCCGGTCATCAACGGCCTGACCAACGAGTTCCACCCCTGCCAGATCCTGGCCGACATCTTCACCTATCAGGAACACCGCAGTTCGATCAAGGGCAAGGTCGTCGCCTGGGTGGGTGACGGCAACAACATGGCCAACACCTGGCTACAGGCGGCCGAACTGCTCGACTTCTCGGTTCACGTGAGCACGCCGCGCGGCTACGAAGTCGACCAGTCCGTCACCGGCGTGCGCCGCAGCGAGCACTACAAGGTGTTCAAGGATCCGATGGACGCCTGCCGCGGCGCCGACCTGGTGACCACCGACGTCTGGACCAGCATGGGCTACGAAGCCGAAAACGAGGCGCGCCGCAAGGCGTTTGCCGACTGGTGTGTAGACGCCGACATGATGCGGGTGGCCGCGCCTGACGCGCTGTTCATGCACTGCCTGCCCGCGCACCGCGGCGAAGAAGTGGAAGCTGACGTCATCGACGGCCCGCAATCGGTGGTCTGGGACGAGGCCGAAAACCGCATGCACGCCCAGAAGGCGCTGATGGAGTACCTGCTGCTCGGCCGCCTGTAATGTCATCCTGCACGCAATGCGGCGCCTGCTGCGCGAGTGTTCGCGTGGATTTTGCGGTGCAGGAGGTCGACGAAAACGGCGGCCACGTTCCGGGCGGCCTCGCCGTCACGGTCAATGAAGCCCTGATGCGCCTGCGCGGCACCGATCACCAGCCACCGCGCTGCGCGGCGCTTGCCGGCACCATCGGCCAGCAGGTGCGCTGTGGCATCTACGAATGGCGGCCATCCCCGTGCGACGAGTTTGCCGAAGGCAGCGACGCCTGCCACCGTGCCCGGGCGCGCCACGGCCTGGCGCGGCTGGATTCGGCGGCCGGCTACTGACCGGGAGCGCGTCTCCGTACAAAGTGCACGGACTGCGCGCCGTCGGTCAGTTTCGCTGCCATTTCGCGCGGCGTCTGTTCGCCCGAACTGCAGCCACCGCAACTGCTGCAGCTGTCACAGGCGCCCGAGCGCGCTGCCGCTGCGCTCGATCCCGCCAGACGGGCACGCAAAGCGGCCGGCATCCAGCGCCACGCCAGGTAGGCGCCGGCGGCCACCACGATGGAAAATGCGATGAAGGCCTGCATCAGGCATTCCCTCCTGTCCACAACAGCGCCACGCGGTATGTGATGAAACTGGCCCCATACGCCAACACAAACAGATAACCCGCCAGCAGCAGCGGATAACGCCAGGTGTTGGTCTCGCGCCGCACCGCCACCAGCGTGGAGATGCACTGGGGCGCAAGAACGTACCACACCAGCAGCGACAGCGCTGTGGCCAGCGACCAGCTCTGCCCGAGCATCGGCCCGAGTTGCGACGCCACATCCTCACCGGTGGCTGACAGCGCATAGACGGTGGCCAGCGCGCCCACCGCCACTTCGCGTGCGGCCATGCCGGGAATCAGCGCAATGGAAATCTGCCAGTTGAATCCGATGGGCGCAAAAACCACCTCCAGCAGGCGGCCGAGCTGTCCGGCAAAGCTGTACTGGATGGCCGGACCCGTGGCCCCCTCAGGCGCGCCGGGAAACGACGACAGAAACCACAGCAACACCATCAATGCCATCAGGATGCCGCCGACGCGCCGCATGAAGATGCGCGCGCGCTCGATCAGCCCCAGCGTCAGGTTGCGCAGGTTGGGCCAGCGGTACGACGGCAGCTCCATCACCAGCGGCGTGGGGCGGGAGTTGCTGCCCAGCAACCGGAAAACACCCGCCACCGCCATTGCCGACACGATGCCGGCAAAGTACAGCGCAAACAGCACCAGCCCCTGTAGGTTGAAAACGCCACCCACCGTCTGCTCGGGAATGAAAGCTGCGATCAGCAACGCGTAAACCGGTAGGCGCGCCGAACAGGTCATCAGCGGCGCGACCATGATGGTCACCAGCCGGTCGCGCCAGTGCGGAATGGTGCGTGTGGCCATCACACCCGGAACGGCACAGGCAAAGCTCGACAGCAATGGTATGAACGAGCGCCCCGATAATCCCACCGAGGCCATCACCCGATCCAGCAGGAAGGCGGCCCGCGGCAGGTAGCCCGAGTCTTCAAGAATCAGAATGAAGAAGAACAGGATCAGGATCTGCGGCAGAAACACCAGCACGCTGCCGGCGCCCGCCAGGACGCCGTCAA
Source organism: Burkholderiaceae bacterium (assembly GCA_014879655.1). GTDB lineage: Bacteria > Pseudomonadota > Gammaproteobacteria > Burkholderiales > Burkholderiaceae_C > JACSRS01. The sequence continues at coordinate 7,714 of JACSRS010000049.1, read as the reverse complement.
CGAGCAGACTGCGCAAAATGCGGTCGCCCAGCATCCGCCCCACCCCTTCGGAGGCCACCTGCACCAGCCATTTGATGCCGTCCATCGGCAGCACCGCCCAGCTGAACACCGCCTGAAACATCAGGAACAGCGTGGCCGCCAGCAGCAGCATGCCCCACACGGGGTGCAGCGCCACTCGGTCGAGCGCGTCGTCGCGCTTCAGCGCATCAAGGGGCTCGCGCACGGTCAGCGCCATCAGCCGCCGCACCTCCAGCTGGGTGGCCATGACCTGGTCGACCGTCTGAGCGGTTTGCAGTGAAGTCGTACGGGCAATTGGTTGCTCCGCAGGCACCGCCGCCGTGTCCAGAAATGCCAGCAGGCTGGCCGCACCGTCATGGCGCACGCCCACCGTTTCAACGACCGGCATGCCCAGCTCCTGCGACAGGCGAGCGGTATCGATGGTGATGCCTTCGCGCCGCGCGGCGTCACTCATGTTCAGGGCCAGCACCATCGGAAGACCCAGCGAGCGCGCCTCCAGCACCAGCCGCAGGTGCAGTTGCAGATGGGTCGCGTCCACCACGCACACCAGCCAGTCGGGCAAGGGCTCGTTGGCGCGCCTGCCGCTGACGATGTCGCGGGTAATGGCTTCATCGGCGCTCAGCGCGTTCAGGCTGTAGGCACCGGGCAGATCCAGCACGCGAACCGTGCGGCCACTGGCCGTTTTCAGCAGGCCTTCCTTGCGCTCGACCGTGACGCCCGCGTAATTGGCCACCTTCTGCCGGCTGCCGGTCAGCAGGTTGAACAGTGCCGTCTTGCCGCAGTTGGGATTGCCCAGCAGGGCCACGCGTAGCGGCGCCGGGTGTATCGCCGCTGTCATGGACGCACCGGCGTCACGCCGTCCAGCACCTGCACCTCCACCAGCGCGGCTTCGTGCCGCCGCAAGGCAAACGTGCTGCGCCCCACCCGCACCGCCAGCGGATCGCGCCCCGGCGAGCCATGCGCCATCACCTGCACCGGTTCGTCGCGCAGAAAGCCGATTTCGAGCAGTCGCAGGGCCACTTCACGCTCATCGCTGTTCAACGCCGCCCGCAGACCGACCACGCGCGCTTGCACGCGACAGGGCAGGTCTTGCAGACCGATGACGGTTGCGCCCTCAGGTACCCAATGCCGATGTGGTTTCATGATTCTCTAAATACAAACAATTCTCATTATCACAGAAAATGCCGCGCCAGAAAATCCGCGATCGTTGGAAATAACCGACACCGCAACGCGCCGCGCTGCGCTAATTTCAAGGCATGAAAACCATCTGGGACATTTCACCCCCTGTTCAAGCCGGCTCGCCAGTCTTTCCGGGCGACAGCGCCTACCAGCAGACCTGGGCTGCGCAAATCGGGCCCGGTTGCCCGGTCAACGTCAGCACGCTCAGCCTGTCGCCGCACACAGGCGCTCATGCCGACGCGCCGCTGCACTACGACCCGCAAGGGCCAGCCGTCGGCGCGCTCGACCTGGCGCCCTTTCTGGGGCCGTGCCGGGTCATCCATTGCCTGTCGCCCGGGCCGCTGGTGCAATGGGTGCATCTGGCGCACGCGGTGGATAAGCTGCCCGCCCGCGTGTTGGTCCGCACTTACGCGCGCATGCCGGTCGAGCGCTGGGACCCAGACCTTTCGGCTTTTGCACCGGAAACCATCGAGCGGCTGGCTGCGCTGGGCGTGCGACTGATCGGCATCGACACCGCCAGCATCGACCCGGCTGACAGCAAGACACTGGACAGCCACCAGGTCATCCGCCGGCTGAACCTGCGGGTGCTGGAAAACCTGGTGCTCGATGCCGTCCCCGAGGGCGACTACGAACTGATCGCCCTGCCCCTGAAACTGATGACCGCCGATGCTTCCCCGGTGCGCGCGGTGCTGCGAGAACTGTGAGACCTGCCTGGCCATGACCACACTTGACGACTGCCACCGCCGCGACGCCGCCGACCCGCTGGCGCCCTTGAAGAATCTGTTCGACCTGCCGGATGGCGTGATCTACCTGGACGGCAATTCGCTCGGCCCGTTGCCCCGCGCCACGCCGGCCCGCGTGGCCGACACCATGGCCCGCGAATGGGGACAAGACCTGATTCAGAGCTGGAACAAGGCCGGCTGGTTCCAAATGCCGCGCCGCGTCGGCGACAAGATTGCCCGGTTGATCGGTGCGGGCGCTGGCGAGGTGGTGGCTACCGACACCACCTCGATCAACCTGTACAAGGTGCTGTCCGCAGCGCTCTCCATCGCGCAGGCCGACGACCCGGCGCGCCGCGTGATCGTCAGCGAGCGCAGCAACTTCCCGACCGATCTGTACATCGCCGAAGCCCTGTGCCGCGAGCGCGGTTGTTCGCTCAAGCTGGTCGAAACTGACGACATCGCCGGGGCGTTGAGCCCGCAGGTGGCGGTTCTGATGCTGACCCACGTGAACTACCGCACCGGCGCCATGCACGACATGGCCGGTGTCACCGCTGCTGCGCATGCAGCTGGCATCCTGACGGTCTGGGATCTGGCCCACAGCGCTGGCGCGGTGCCGGTGGACCTGAGCGGCGCACAGGCCGACTTTGCCGTCGGCTGCGGCTACAAATACCTGAACGGTGGGCCCGGTGCACCGGCCTTCGTCTGGGTGAACCCGCGCCACACCGACCGCGCCTGGCAGCCGCTGGCGGGCTGGTGGGGACATGCAGCGCCTTTTGCCTTCAGCCCGGCCTACCAGCCGGCGGCCGGCATCACCCGCTACCAGTGCGGCACCCAGCCGATGCTCAGCCTCGCAGCGCTCGACTGCGGCGTGGACACCCTGCTGGCGGCTGGCGAACTGGCGCGCGCCCCCGGCGGCATGGCCGCCCTGCGCGCCAAGTCGCTGGCGTTGACCGACCTGTTCATCGACCTCGTCGAGTCCCGCTGCGACGGCCATGGCCTGGGCCTGGCAACACCGCGCGAGCACGCCCGCCGCGGCTCGCAGGTCTGCCTGACAATGAATGGGCGCGCCGGCGCGGCCTACGCCACGGTGCAGGCTCTGATCGCACGGGGCGTCATCGGCGACTTCCGCGCCGGCGATGGCGCCGGCCACGCCGACATCCTGCGTTTTGGCTTCGCGCCGCTCTACACCGGTTTTGCCGACGTCTGGCACGCCGCCGAACATCTGCGCGCCGTGCTGACCAGCGGCGAATGGCAGCGCCCCGAATTCAACCAGCATCATGAGGTGACCTGATCATGTGCCCGCACGCCCTGCCCTCTGCAGACCCAACGCCCGAACATATTGTTCATGACGAGAAAGCAAGGCTCGACTTCAGCCAGAGCATGAGCTATGGCGACTACCTGCAGCTCGATGCCATCCTCAACGCCCAGCAGCCGCGCTCGCCCGACCACAATGAAATGCTGTTCATCGTGCAGCACCAGACCAGCGAACTGTGGATGAAGCTGATGCTGCACGAGCTGCACGCCGCCATCGCTGCCATCGCCGCCGATGACCTGCCTCGTGCCTTCAAGATGCTGGCGCGGGTCAGCAAGATCATGGAGCAGTTGGTGCACGCATGGGACGTGCTGGCCACCATGACCCCGCCCGAATACAGCGCCATCCGGCCCTATCTGGCCAGTTCCAGCGGCTTCCAGAGCTACCAGTACCGCTGCATCGAATTTGCGCTCGGCAACAAGAACGCCGCGATGCTCGGGCCGCACGCCCACCGGCCCGACCTGCTGGCCACCGTGCAGGCTGCATACCAGGCGCCGTCGCTTTATGACGAAGCCCTGAAACTGCTGGCCCGTCGTGGCCTGGTCGTTCCGGACAGTCATCTGGGCCGCGACTGGACGCAGCCCTATGTGGCCAGCGACGCGGTCAAGCAGGCCTGGCTGGTCGTGTACCGGCAACCCCGCGAACACTGGGACCTGTACCAGTTGGGCGAGGAACTCACCGATCTGGAAGATGCGTTCCGGCTCTGGCGTTTCCGCCATGTGACGACGGTGGAACGCATCATCGGCTTCAAGCGCGGCACCGGCGGCACCAGTGGCGTGGGCTACCTGCGAAAGATGCTCGATGTGGTGCTGTTCCCTGAAATCTGGACGCTGCGCACCGATCTTTGAGCTGCGCGCCCGCAGTATCGCGGCGAGCCGGGAAGGCCGTATCCAGGCCGATACCCCCTGGGACGTTTCTCAAGAAAATTTGCTTTTTTTGCCGCAAACCCATCGTCAAATGGTGTTTCAACGCTACCAAATCAGGATTGCTGACGGATGCCGCCGCCGTACAGCCAGGGCACATCGAGCAGACGTTCGCCCAGCATGCGCATCGCCACATCGCGTCCCCAGCGAACCGCACCGCTGGCGTGAAAGATTTCACCGTTGCGGATGGACCTCGCCTGCACCCGGGCGCAGCGTTGCCAGCGGCTTTCGGCATAGCGTTGCAGCACGGCGGGCACCGCATCGCCATCCGCAGGGGCCTCAGACAGCAATGCCCCCAGGCAGGCTGCGTCTTCCAGCGCCATGCCCGCACCCTGCGCCAGATAGGGCCGCATCGGGTGCGCCGCATCGCCCAGCAGGCAAACTCTGCCCCGTGCCTGCTGCCAGGCACCGCGCATCGGCGGCCGGTCGCACAGCGACCACAGGCGCCAGTGATTGATCGATTCGATCAACCCGGTCAACGGGGCACAGGCCGCCGGCATCGAGGCCAGCAGTTGTGACTGTGTCGCGCCCTGGTCCCAGTCCTGATCGTCAACCGCTGTCCGCCCTTCGATGATCGCCACAACGTTCAGCCAGTCACCGCCGCGCACCGGGTACTGCACGACGTGCAGGCGCGGCCCCAGCCAGACGGTGACATCCGCGTTGCGCTGCGCAGGCGGCAGGTCGCCTTGCGGCACCATCGCCCGAAACGCAACATGTCCGCTGACCCGGGGCGTTCCGTCGCCAAGCAGGCGTTCGCGCACCCGGCTCCACAGGCCGTCGGCGCCAATAAGGCCGTCACCGCTGGCCTGTGCGCCTGCACCGAAAGTGACGCTGACGCCCGCATCGCCGGCCGAATAATCGTCGATGCGGGTATCGGTGAACAACTGCACTCCGTCGCGCCCCTCTACCGCTGCCAGCAGCAGACCGTGCAAGTCGGACCGGGCAATCGTTGCATAGGGCGAGCCGTACAGTCGCTGAGCCCGTTCGCCCAATGGCAACTGGCCCAGTTCAGAACCTTTCAGCGCATCGCGTACCGCCAGCCGCTGCGGAAACGCTGCGACGCCAGCCAGCGGCACCTGCAAACCCCAGTCGTGCAGCAACCGCACAACGTTCGGCCCCATCTGGATGCCGGCACCGACTTCACTGAAAGCGGATGCCCGCTCGAACAACTGCACCCGGCAACCGGCGCGGGCACAGGCCAGCGCAGCGGCCAGACCACCGATACCGCCGCCCGCGATCAGGATGTTGGGATTCATGAATGGGGATTTTCAGCGATCCGCCAAATCGGCCCAGCCGACTGGCACTGAAGGCGAGACGCCCAAGAAAAAACGCCAATCGACGGATTGGCGTTTGAAATTTTGGGGTGACTGATGGGGCTCGAACCCACGACAACCAGAATCACAATCTGGGACTCTACCAACTGAGCTACAGCCACCGCGAAAGATGGATATTGTAGCCGGTTCTGCTGGCGCCGCGACCGGCAACAGCAGCCGCTCAACGGTCCACTTCGTCCTTGCCCGGTGTTGGCTTGGGCACGAGGATCTTGGCCTTGAACTGCTCCTTGAGCAAGCTGTAATAAGCCTGAGCCTCCGCTGCGGCGACCAGTTGCTCGTATTGCTGCAGATTGCGGCGCTTCTCAGCTTCGGTCGGCGGCTGCGGGGTGATCACTTTGGTGACCCTCGCAATCACGAAGCCTTGCGCGCCGACATCCACCCCCACCAGGGTCGGCAAGGAAGTTGCGTCGACTTTCATCACCGCGTCGACAACCTTCGCCGGCAACTGCTGGGTCTGCTCGCGTGAAATCTCCTGTGGCGAGGAAAAATGCGCGCCGTCGGGTGATGCTTTCCAGGCCACAAGCTTGGCTTCACCCTCTTTGCGGGCAAGCTCAGCGCTTTGCTGGGCCACCAACCGCGACTTCACCTGGTCACGAACATCCGCAAATGGCAGGGTACGCGCCGGCGTGTACTTGACGATGCGGGCCGACACCAGCTGGTTGGCGCCCGTTTCAACCGCCTCGGTGTTGCGCTTCTTTTCCAAGGCGTCGGGTGCAAACAAGGCCGCCAGCAGCTTGGGACTGGCCAGCACGCCGCTGGCGCCTGGCAAAGGTTCGCGACGAATGCCGCTGGCCTTCTGGATGTCCAGCTTGAGCCGCTCGGCGACGGGCTTGAGGCTGTCCGACTGTTCATAGACACCATTGGTGAACGAATCCGCCAGTTCGGCAAAGCGCCGCTGCGCCTGCTGCTTCTTCAGATCCGCTTCGATCTGATCCTTCATTTCTTCAAAGCTGCGCGTTTTCGGCGCCTTGATTTCAGTCAACTTGATAATGTGGTAGCCGAAGTCGCTTTCGACGATGCCGCTGATCTCGCCGTTCTTCATCGAGAAGACGGCATCCTCAAAGGGTTTGACCATGGCGCCCCGGGCGAACAGGCCCAGGTCGCCGCCGTTCGATGCCGAACCCGTGTCCTGGGAGTTCTTGCGCGCGACGTCAGCAAAACTGTCGGGATTCTTGCGCACCGCCGCCAGCAGTTCTTCGGCCTTGGCCCGCGCTTTCTGGCGGTCTGCTGCCGGGGCTGTCTGGGGCGCTGACAGCAGGATGTGACTCGCCCGACGCTCCTCTTGGCCACTGAGCCGGGTGGCGTTCTGGTCGTAATAGCTTTTCACTTCCTGTGGGTCGAGCGTCAACGTCTTTCGGATGGCATCCAGATCCAGCACCAGGTATTCGATATCGGCCTGTTCGGGCGCCTGGAAAAGGGCTTCGTTGCGCTTGTAGAACGCTTCCAGATCGGCATCGCTGATCGTCACGCGATTGGCAAAGTCGCTCGGGTTGAACTTTGCAAGCTGGATTTCGCGGCGTTGAAACAGTGCATTCAAGGCGATGTCAGCTTCGGCTGCCGGCGTGAAACCGCTGCCTGTCACGCCCAGCATGACCTGACGGGTGGACAGGTCGGCGCGTACACGTGCCTCGAACATTTCCGGCGACATGCCTTGGGAGGCCAGCAACTGGCGGTAACGCTCCATGTCCAGCCGGCCATCGGGAAGGCGCAGGCTGGCGATGGTGGGGTTGCGCTCCAGATCGCGTGCGAGGCGGCCATCGGTGGTGACCAGCTTGAGTTTTTCGGCTGCTGCCAGCAGCACCCGGTCACGCACCATGCGCTCCAACGTGGCAAAGCGCATCTGGGGGGTATCGAGCAGCTTCACATCCAGCGTCGGCATCGATTCACGCGCGCGGTCCACCTCATCCTTGTGGGCCGCGTCCCATTCGGACTGGGTGATGTCCAGACCGGCCACCTGGGCTACCGGCGCACCTTTCTGCCGCATGTTGGTGTAGCCATCAATGCCGAACAGCACGAACGAGGGGATGATGAGCAAAAACATCAGCCCCATCATGATCTTGGTGTGCTTGCGGACGAAATCAAACATGCTCGGGCTCTCAATCTCTCAAATGAAAAAAGGCGAACTCAGTGTTCGCCTTTGCATCGATGGTGGGTGCTGACGGGGTCGAACCGCCGACCTACGCCTTGTAAGGGCGCCGCTCTACCGACTGAGCTAAGCACCCCACC
>JACSRS010000217.1 GCA_014879655.1 Burkholderiaceae bacterium | reverse complement strand
TCCTGCTGGTGGGCGACGGCCATCATGATTTCCGCGGCGACGGAACCATCGTCCGGCCCAACCTGTTGCCCCCCTACCTGGCGCAGGTCGATCCCATCCGCGGCGAGGTCCCGGTGGACAACCGCTTCGTCAGCGTCGACGGGCCGGACGATTTTCTGCCTGAGATGGCGGTGGGCCGCATTCCGGCCACCACGCCGGCCGAGGTCACGGCCGTGGTGGACAAGATCATCGCCTACGAAAGCGCGCCGGCCGGCGCGTGGCAGGAGCGGGCGGTGTTCGTGGCCGACAGCAACGTCGATCTGTCGGGCGATTTCCACGCCTACAGCGACGCCAGCCGGCTGCTGCTGCCGGCCAGCTACGACGACCGCACCATCTACCTCTACCAGGACTACAGCAGCGGCGGCGCCATGAACAGCGCCATCAGGAACGCGTTCGACGACGATGCGCTGCTGCTGCAGTGGTTCGGCCATGGCAACATCGTGCGCTGGGGCTCGGTGCAGGTGTTCACCATCTTCGACCCGCCCGCGCTGCAAGGCAACACCGTGTGGCCGCTGGTGGCGGCCTATACCTGCCTGACCGGCAACTTCTCCTATCTGGGCACGTATCCGCAGTCGCTGGCCGAGGTGCTGCTGTTGACTCCGCAGCGCGGCGCGGTGGCTGTTTTTGCGCCGTCGGGCAACCATATCGGCGCGCCGCTGACCATGCTCAATCAGAATCTGGTGCAGGCGCTCTTCCGCCAGCGCACGGCGCGCGCCGGCCTGGCCATCGTTGCGGCCAAGGGGGCCTACTTCGGCAGCGCCGGCGGCGAGGACGAGCTGATCGACACCTTCAACTATTTCGGCGACCCGGCCTTGACGCTGCGGCTGCCGGCGGCGCAGTTGAGCGGCTCCACCCTGGAGGCCAGCCGCGCCTGGGCGCCGCCCGGCCAGCCCATCACCTTCACCGCCACGCTGAGCAGCACGGCCGCGCTGAGCGCCACGGCGGTGCTGACCCTGACGCTGCCGGCCGGGCTGGACGCGCCCACGGCGCTGAGCGCCAGCTCCGCCGGCGCGCTCTACGATCCGCAACGCCATCAGGTGCGCTGGAGCGGCGCCATACCGCCGGGCGGCAGCCAGTGGGTCAGCTTCCGCAGCGCGCTGGCGCCGGCCGCGGCCGCGTGCAGCCAGGCTGCCGTCGACGGCCAGGCGCGGGATGGTTTCTATGCCCTGACGCCGCTGGCCGCGGCCGTGCAGCCGGCGCTGCCCGACGTGAACTGCGACGGCCGGGTGGACATGGTGGACATCCAGTTGGTGGCGGCGGCCTGGGGCGATCCCGGCTATCCTGTGCGCCTCGACCTGGACGGCGACGGCCAGATCGGCGTGGGGGATATCCTGCGAGTTGCCCAGCAGTGGCCGGGCGCCCCTGGCTGAGCGTTGAAAGGCCCGCGGCGACCCTTACCCCCGCAGGTCGCCGCCGGCCCCCCGGCGCGCCGGGCACATCCCAGGCGGGGGAACGCATGCGACGCACCGAGGATCCCCAAGGAGGATCGCCATGAAGGAGAAACTGATCACCCTGGTCGTGAGCCTCGCGCTGGCCGTGGGGCTGTTGGGTTTGCTGCCGGCGTCGCGGGCGTTGGCGGCAGATTGTACGTCGACAAAAAATGGCAATTGGAACGATTCGACCGTATGGAGTTGCAGTCTCGTGCCAGGCAGCACTGACAACGTGACGATTCAGTCAGATCACCAAGTGACTTTGATCCAGAACGAGTCGGTCAATAACCTCACGGTGCAAAGTGCTGCCAATCGACTGATTGGCAGTTACACGATCAGTGTACATGGTACGTTGAACTCGAACGACACCACCCCCAATGTAAACATGATTTCATCAACAATTACTGTACGGTTCGTTGGTTCCACAAATCGGGCATTGTTTGGGACTGGTTGGGGGGCTACCACGACGGGCCTGGTCTTTGAAGTTGCTTTGGATGCTGGCACAACGGGAACCGCTTCTACGAATGTCAAGGCCCGGAGTATTACTATCGCGAGCGGCACTTTCAATGTATCGGGAGATCTGCGGCCTGATGCAGGTCCAGCGGATTCTGGCATTCTGGCGATCGAGTCTAGCGGAACGCTCGTAGTCTCAGGCCCGCTCGCTAGAACGGGCACAGCGAACACACCATTTCAGTCGTTTAGCAACAACGGGACTTTGCGGACAAGTAATGGCAGCCATGATGTCTGGCCGTCGGCAACCCCATGCACTTTCGGTACAGGTAGTACGGTGGAGTATTCTGGTGTTAATCAGACGATTCAAGTACCTTCCAGCAGCGGTTATGGCCACCTCATTCTGTCGGGGAGCGGGACGAAGACGCTTGGTGGGGTTACTACCGCTGCAGGCAATGTGACCATCGGCTCGGGCACGACGCTTGCGACCAACAACCTAAACTTGAACGTTGCGGGCGACTTTACCAACAACGGCATCTTTACAGCCGGCTCTAGCGCCGTTGCGTTCAACGGCTCGAATCCGCAGACCATCGGCGGTTCGTCCATCAGCTCGTTCTTCGATGTCTTCCTGGAGTCGGCCAGCAGTGTGACTGGTCCCAGCGGAACTCTGAATGTTGCGGGTAACTGGACCAATGACGGCGGCACGTATACACCCGGTTCGGGGACAACGGTGTTCAATGGCAGTATGGCTCAAGCTATCGGCGGCACGGCCAGCACAACTTTCAATAATCTAACTGTCAATAATTCGGCGGGCGTAACCCTGGGCAACGCGGTCACGGTTAATGGCGTGCTCGGCCTTACCAACGGGCCTCTCACCCTCGGCAACAACACGCTCACCCTGGGATCCAGCGCCAGCGTCAGCGGCACACCGGATGCCAGCAAGATGGTGGTCACCGACGTGGACGGCAACCAGACGGGCAAGCTGTGCAAGGTGTGGGGCAGCGGCGCGTTCACCTATCCCATCGGCGACAACCGCGGCACGGCCGAGTACTCGCCGGTCAGCTTCACGCCCACCAGCCCCAGCGGGCTGACGGTCTGCTTCCGGGCGGTGGATGCCGTTCATCCCGACAAGCCGGCCACCCCCACCACCGACTACCTGACGCGCTACTGGAGCGGCACGACCAGCGCAGGCAGCTTCACCGGCTACACGGGCGTGTTCACCTTTATCAACACCTCGTCGGATGTGGTGGGCAACACCGCCAGCATGCTTCCCAAGCGTTGGACGGGCGCTTTCCCCTGGCAAGAACAGAACAACGCCCTCAGCGGCGCAACGTTCACCTGGAACGGCAGCAGCACGCTCAGCGACTTCACCGCCTTCCGCAGCGGCATTCTGGCCGTCACCCTGGCCGAGTTCTACGCCGAACAGGTGGCCGACCACGTGCTGGTGAGCTGGGAGACGGCCAGCGAGCTGGGCAACATGGGCTTCAACCTCTTGCGCGGCACGTCG
>JACSRS010000038.1 GCA_014879655.1 Burkholderiaceae bacterium | reverse complement strand
TGACGGCGTTTTCCACCAGCGGCTGCAGCAGCAGCGACGGCAGCAGCGCCGCGCCGGCTGCATCGTCGAGCGACCATTCCACCCGCAGACGCTCGCCGAAGCGCGCCTGCTCGATCTCCAGGTAGCGCCGCGCCAGCTCCAGCTCCTGCGCCAGCGTGGCCTGCTCGCCCGTGTCCACCAGCGCATGGCGGAACAGCTCGGCCAGGTCTTCCAGCACCGCTTCGGCGCGGTCGGGTTCGTCGCGCACCAGCGCGATGGCGGTGTTCAGCGTGTTGAACAGGAAGTGCGGGCGAATGCGGGACTGCAGTTCGGTCAGTCGCGCCGCCGTAGCCGCCGGCGTGCGGCCTTTCACGCGCCAGACCAGCGCGGCCACCAGCAGCGCCGCCACCAGCGCGCCAGCGAACGCGCTGGCCAGCCACGGCGCCGGGTCGGCAAAACCGGCCAGCGCGAGCAGGCCGCATCCGTACAGACCCGCCACCGCGCCCAGCACCACACCGGCCGTGTATTGCATCGTGCGCGGCCGCTTCGACAGCGGGCGCTTGAGGCTGCAGGCCGCAATCAGCCAGGCCAGCGTGGCCGGCAACGCGCCACCGGTCACCACCGACAGCCGCCCCAGCCAGTCGGCGAAACCGCCGGCGCCAAACATCACCACCACGCCCGAAACAAGGACCACGAACAGCACGGCGCGCAGGATCACACCGACGTGACAGGCGTCGAACACCAGCGCCGCATCAGCCGGCGCGGCCGGGGCTGATGCGGGCAACGGCGTGAAGGCCGATAAAATTTGCGAATCTTTCATGCGCCAGTAGGGTCAGACGCCCCATTATTGGTGATCGCCCTTTTTCCATCCACCCGCTGCACGCCCCGCAGGGGATTTGCGCCACACCCCATGTCACAAAACCAACTCGACACCAAATCCGAAGCCTGGTCGGCGCTGTTTTCCGAGCCGATGAGCGAGCTGGTCAAGCGCTACACCGCCAGCGTGTTCTTTGACAAGCGGCTGTGGCAGGCCGACGTGCAGGGCAGCCTGGCGCACGCCGAGATGCTGGCCGCGCAGGGCATCATCAGCGCCGACGACCGGGCTTCCATCGAGCGCGGGCTGGCGCAGGTGAGCGCGGAGATTGAAGCAGGCAGCTTTGACTGGAAGCTGGACCTCGAAGACGTGCACCTGAACATCGAGGCGCGCCTGACCCATCTGGTGGGCGACGCCGGCAAGCGCCTGCACACCGGCCGCAGCCGCAACGACCAGGTCGCCACCGACGTGCGCCTGTGGCTGCGCAGCGAGATCGACCTGATCGACGGCCTGCTCGCCGACCTGCAGAAGTCGCTGGTCGACGTGGCCGAAAAGAATGTGGAGACCATCCTGCCCGGTTTCACGCACCTGCAGGTGGCGCAGCCGGTGAGCTTCGCCCACCACCTGCTGGCCTACGTGGAAATGTTTGCCCGCGACGCCGAACGCCTGGCCGACGTGCGCCGCCGCACCAACCGGCTGCCGCTGGGTAGCGCCGCGCTGGCCGGCACCACCTACCCGCTGGACCGCGAGCGCGTGGCCCGCACGCTGGGCATGGTCGACGCGGACGGCCATGCCTGCGTCTGCCAGAACAGCCTGGACGGCGTCAGCGACCGCGACTTCGCCATCGAGTTCACCGCCGCGGCCACGCTGTGCATGGTGCACATCAGCCGTCTTTCGGAAGAATTGATCCTCTGGATGAGCCAGAACTTCGGCTTCATCCGCATCGCCGACCGCTTCACCACCGGCAGTTCCATCATGCCGCAGAAGAAAAACCCCGACGTGCCCGAACTCGCTCGCGGCAAGACCGGTCGCGTGGTCGGACACCTGATGGCGCTGATCACGCTGATGAAGGGTCAGCCGCTGGCCTACAACAAGGACAATCAGGAAGACAAGGAGCCACTGTTCGACACGGTCGACACCCTCAAGGACACGCTGCGCATCTTCTCCGAGATGGTCGGCGGCCAGCTCAACCCGGCCACCGGCGAGCGCGAAGGCGGAATCACGGTCAACGCTTTGGCCATGGAGCAGGCGGCCTCGCGTGGCTACGCCACCGCCACCGACCTGGCCGACTACCTGGTGAAAAAGGGCCTGCCCTTCCGCGACGCGCACGAAACCGTCGCCCATGCAGTGAAAGCCGCCGTGACGCACAGCTGCGACTTGTCGGAACTGCCACTGGCAGTGCTGCAGGGCTTTCACCCGTCCATTGAAAAGGACGTCTATGACGTGTTGAGCCTGCGCGGCTCGCTCAACGCCCGCAACACGCTGGGTGGCACCGCTCCGGCGCAGGTGCTGGCACAGATTCAGCGGCACCGGGCGAGGCTGGGGTAAAGCCCGGGACGGAGTCCGTCTTCCGAAGGCCCGCCGGCCTCCCGGCGGGCCTTTTTTTTGCCTGTTTCAAAAAAATTCGTATATTCCCAGCGTCGGAATGTCACTTGTTGCTATTTTTTCAGGACTCATTTGCCCGGTACTCACCACCGATCCGGCGTCAGCGCACCCGCCCCTGTCCGGCTGGTTTCCACCACCAGCGACCGCAGCCAGAAGGAACGCGCCGAAAGCCCGCGCTGCCGGCGCCAAGCCATCTTTGCAGCGGAGCGTCAGCGGTCGATGAGTGGACCGAATGCACCGGATGATCCGGCCAGCTGATTGCGTGTCGCCATCCGCACCTTCTGCCATGTGCGCTCCGTGTTTGTTCGGGGTGGCCAAAGGTCGCACTTCCTCTCAGATCTCATGCCTTTTCAACATCCTTCTCCCACGGATGATCAACCGGCGCTATCCTGAAAAGGTTCAATTGTCGAATCCAGACTGATGAAAGCTGACCGCTACCTGCTATTGCTCGCAGCATTGTTCTTTGCCACGCTACTGACCGCTTGCGGCACGCGCCCGGTCACGCCAAGGTCAACAGCACCGATCGACTCGCGGGTCACCGAGGCCCAGGCACAAAGTGTCACCATCACCGCGCTGGGGCTGGTCGGTACGCCCTATCGCTATGGCGGCAACACGCCGGAATCGGGCTTTGACTGCAGCGGGCTGATTGCCTGGGTCTACCGCACCCAGGCGGGCCTGGCGTCACCCCGGACCGTGGCCAGCCTGCAGGGCTGGGGCCAGCCGGTTGCCCCGGCCGATTTGCGTGCCGGTGATCTGGTGCTGTTCGGCAATGGCGGCGCGCCCACGCACGCCGGCATCTATGTGGACGAAGGCCGCTTTGTGCATGCCCCGTCCACCGGCGGACAGGTTCGCATGGACCGGCTGGCTTCACCCTACTGGTCGCGCCAGCAGGTGGCCTATCGCCGTCCCTGAAGCGTGCACGCGTCAGGGCAGGCATTCAGGCGCCTGTGAGCTTCTGCCCCAGGATACCCGTCAGAAATCCCAACACGGCTCCGAGTGGCGGCGCCCAGTGCCGCGCCAGCCGTGACTGTGGCGCAATGTCCTGAAACACCAGGTACAGGATGCCACCGGCGCTGAACAACATGATCACGGCCAGCACCGACGGATGATTGCCCAGCCAGAAATAGCCCGCCAGACCAAAAAACGGCCCCAGCAGCGCCGCTGCCGTGAACAGCGACAGGATCTTGCGCGTACCGAATGCGGCCGACGCCGACAGTTCGCGAAACGCATTGAAACCTTCAGGCAAGTTTTGCAGCGCAATCAGCAGCGCCAGCAGCGGCGCGAGTGCCGGCTTTGCGCTGAACAGCGCGCCCAGCGCCAGGGCCTCCGGCACAAAGTCAGCCAGCATCGCTGCGGCCTGCGCGGCCGGCTGCTGACGGGAAGACAGAAACACGTCGAGCGCAAAAAATGCCAGTCCGCCCGCGGTGAAGCAAAGGGCCACGGAGGCTGAATCGAGATGCCTGACACCTTCGGGCACCAGCACCAGCGCCACGGCCGACAGCAGCACCCCGCCACCGAAGGCGATGACGAAATGGCGAAGCTCCTGCTCCAGCCAGCGCGGCCGGATGCGTTCAACCGATGCGACCGCAGCGCCAGCCGGCATCGTCAGACCGGCGAGCGCCGTCCAGAAAGCAATGACAGCCATTTCGTGCATGAACTGAACGATACACGTCGACGGCCAGAAAATAGGACCACCGACACATCGGAGGCCCTGACGGGTTGACGGGAAGGAACCCGCTACCCGGCGGCGCCGGCCCGCTCAGGGCGCCGGCCAGGCACGCTGGTAGGTCGCCACAGACTTGGTGGCCACCCACGGCAAGGTCAATTCATTGAATTGCAGGAAGTGCGGCGTGCCCAGATGCGCACGAAACGCGGCTTCGTCCTCGTACAGCTCGTACAGGTAGACCGAATGTTCGCCGGCTGGGCTTTCGCAGACGTCGAACTGGTGGCAGCCGGGCTCGTCCTGCAGTGAGGTGCGTGCATTGCCCACCATGGCCTGCATGAACGCGCCGTAGTTGGCCGGATGAATCTTGAAGAGAACGGTGACGACGTACATGATGTCAGAACACCGAAGCCAGCCAGCGCGGCAGGAATGTGGTCAGCCACGGCACAAACGTGATGACCAGCACCATGCTGAAGGTGGCTGCCATCATCAGCCACAGGTGCCGGGTGATTTCGCCGATCGTCGCGTTCGCCAGCTTGGCCGCGACGAACAGCGTGCCCCCGACCGGTGGCGTGTAAAGCGCAATCGCCAGGTTGGCCGTCATGATCACGCCCATGTGCACCAGGTCCATCTTGAAGGCCATCGCCAGTGGAATGAACAGCGGTGCGGCCATCAGCAGCGCCGGCAGCGGCTCGATGAAGATGCCCAGCAGCAGCAGCGCCACATTCAGCATGATCAGGAACACCCACTTGACGTGTGCCACCGAGCTGACCCAGTTGGCCAGTTGCTGGGCAACGCCTTCAGCGGTGATCAGCCAGGCCAGCGCGCCGGTCGCACCGATCACCAGCATCACCGTGGCGCTGGTCATGAAGGCCTTCAGCAGCAAGGCCGGAACGTGCCGCCAGGTGATGTCACGGTACAGGTACATCGAAATGAGCAGGCCGTAGACCACCGCAACAGCCGCGGCTTCGGTCGGCGTGAAATAGCCCGACCAGATACCACCCACAATGAACAGCGGCATCAGCAGCGCCGGGCCGGCGCTGTAGGCGGCCTTCATGATAGCGTCGAACGAAGCCGGCTTGCCGCCGGGGTCCACCCCGGTTTTCTTGCCATGCCACATGCAAACCGCGATCAGCGCAAGCCCGGAAATGATGGCGGGAAACAGTCCGGCCATCGACAGGGTGCGCATCGAGACGCCCGAGATGAAGGCATACACCAGAAACGGAATGGACAGCGGCATCAGCAATGCCAGCGTGCCAGCGACCGACACCAGCGCGGCCGCAAACCCGCGTGAATAGCCTTTTGCCAGCATGGCCGGAATGACCAGCGAGCCGATGGCTGCGGTGTCGGCAATGGCCGAGCCGGAGACGCCACCGAACAGCAGGCAGGAGATGACGGTGACCACGCCCAGGCCACCGGGCAACCAGCCGAACAGCACATTGGCAAATTCGACGATGCGCTTGCCGACACCGCCCTGGGCCAGCAGTTCACCGGTAAAGACAAACAGCGGCACGGCGATCAGTATGAAGGGCTCGACGCCGCCGATGAACGACAGGAACACGCTTTCCAGCGGGTACTGCATGCCGTAACCCACCACCACACCGACGGTGGTGGCGAGCAGTGAAACCATCAGCGGAACGCCGGCCAGTGCCAGGGCGAAGAAGCTGCCAAAAATGACGATAGGAAGCATGACGGTGTCCGCTCAGTGTTCGGTATCGGAGAGGTAACGCTGTTCGCGGGGAACGCCGCGCAGGATCAGGATCAGGTCCCAGACGGTGAACAGCAGGATGAGTGCCGAGCCGACAGGAAGCGGCATGTATTGCCAGGCCATCGGCCATTCCAGCGTGGTCAGCACCGAGCCCCAGCTGCCCTGCACGATGCCGACGCCGTAGTACATCACCACGGCGAAGATCACGATGGTGAAGGCCTGCACGGCCGCATCGGCCCAACGCCTGCCGGCCGGCTCCAGCTTGTCCAGAAACTCGTTGATGCTCATGTGAGCCCCTCGCTGGGCAGCGGCAGCGCCGCCCAGAAAGGTGACCCAGACCATCAGGAATTCACCCAGTTCGGTCAACCAGGCCAGATCCTTGTGCATCGCATGCAGGACGACGTTGATGAAAATCATCGCCGCCATCGCACCGCCGATCAGGATCACGGAATAGTCCACCACCTTGCCGACCCAGAGAATCAGCGCGGGGGTCGGCACCAGTACGAGTGCTGGCGGAGGTTGAAGTGCTTGCTCTTCTGTCATGGTCATACGTCCTGGGCGACATCCTTCTGCTTACTTGACGGCCTTGCGAACGGCGGCGGTTTCAGCCAGCACGGCATCCACGTCGGCGCCGTACTTCTCGCGCGCCTTGGCATACACCGGCTCGACCGCCTTGCGGAAGGCCTCGATGTCCGGCTTGCGGTTCACCTTGGCACCCTTGGTTTCCATGTCGGCCAGCAGCTTGTCGTCGTTGTCCTTGATCAGCTTGCGCTGGAACGGCGCCACTTCCTGGGCAGCGCGGGTGATGGCCTGCTGATCGGCGGGCGACAGGCGCTGCCAGGTCTTCTCGGAAATGGCCAGCGGGATCGGGCTGTAGACGTGGTTGGTCAGCGTGACGTTGGGCGCCACTTCATAGAACTTGTTCGAATAGATGGTGTCGATCGGGTTTTCCTGACCGGACACGGCGCCCTGCTGGATGGCGAGGTACACCTCGGGCAGCGGCATGATCTGGATGCCGAAGCCCATGGCTTCGAGCTGCCAGCGCATCATTTCGTTGGGGAATGTGCGCAGCTTCTTGCCCTTGGCGTCATCCGGGCCATTCAACGGGTCCTTGGTCGTCATGTTGCGGAAACCCGCTTCCCAGGTGGCCAGGATGCGAAATCCTTTTGCGGGCGCCTTGTCGAACTGGGCCTTGAGCCATTTCGACTCGTCATAGAACTTCCAGCCCTGCTCGTAGGTGTTGATGATGAAAGGCATCATCATCAGGTTCAGCGACGGAATCTGGGCCGCGTAGGTGCCGGTGGCCGTCACGGTGAAGTCGATGCCACCGAGCGCGAGTTGCTCGACGTTCTTGGGATCGTTGCCCAGCTGGCTGCAGCAGAAGACCTGGACCTTGTAGCGGCCCTGCGTGTATTCCTCGACCTTCTTCGCAAACACCTGGGCGGCCGCCTGGCGCGCGCCCTGCTGCTGGTCGGTGTGGCTGAACTTGAGGATCGTCTGACCGTAGCTGCTGACCGCCAGCATGGAACCGGCAACCGCAAGCGCATAGTGGACGATGGTTTTTTTCACTTTCATGGTATCTCCTGAGGGTTGGTGAGGGAAACGGTTGAAG
This sequence comes from Burkholderiaceae bacterium, assembly GCA_014879655.1. Classification (GTDB taxonomy): domain Bacteria; phylum Pseudomonadota; class Gammaproteobacteria; order Burkholderiales; family Burkholderiaceae_C; genus JACSRS01. The sequence goes on along the minus strand of JACSRS010000038.1, from coordinate 10,055 downwards.
AGACGGGGAAGACCGGGCGAACAGCTGCTGCCGGTGGGACAAACCCGTCGATCACGATGCGCTGGCCGCAGGCATGCGAGGCATACACGGCTTCCTGCACCTGCAGGTTGCGCAGGTAAGCCTGCGCGGTGTTTTCAAGCGGCTGCAACCCATCCAGCCCCCTGATCACATGCTGTTGCAGCGCGCCACAGGCGCCGCCGCCGAACCCGGTGTCCTGGCCACGGTCATAGATATGCTCGCGTTCTTCCGCGCGGTGCGGCTTCCACCACAACCGGCCTTCGCCGTCCAGGCGCATCACGCCGCGGGAGCCTTCCAGCCACATTTCGCCCATGGTTCGGCGCGGATTGCTGGCCACGTGGTCGTTCAGCCGGTTGCCGTCGAAGACACCAGCGGCGCCGCTGTCGAACTCGAAACAGATCAACGCACAGTCTTCGCCGGCGATGGCCGGGTTGAGCCGGCGCAGCCGCGCGACAACCGCCTGAACGTCACCCATCAGGTAGCGGAAGGTGTCGATGAAATGGATTGCGGTCTCCGCCACCAGCAATCTCGGCATGGTCTGGAAATAGGGCTGTCGGTCCAGATAGGCCTGCGGCCCCTGTCCATCGCCCGGCCGCAGCCGGAAATAGATGTTGTGCGGGGTGCCCAGTTCGCCCGCGTCGATCCAGCGGCGCGCTTCGCGGTACCAGGGCATGAAGCGGAAGTTCTCGTGCACGATCAACGCAACCTGCGCCGCCTCGGCCGCCTGGGCCAGCGCCTGCGCCTGGGCAAAGTCGACGCCAAAGGGCTTCTGGCAGATGGCTGGCAGACCACGGTCGAACACCTGCTCCAGCACGGCCCGGTGGCTGCCGGGCGGCGTCACCACATCGACCAGATCGGGCTGTTCGGTGTCAAGCATGGTGGCCACGTCGGCGTAGACCGTGGGCAGGCCAAATCGCTCGGCCAGCGCTTTCGCCTTGGCCTGATCCGGGTCGCACAACGCCGCAACGCTGGCGCCGCTCACCTGCTGCCACCCGTCCAGGTGGAACTGGCTGAAAAACCCCGCTCCGACGACGCACACGCGCCGTCCGTCAGAGCGGGAGCCTGCCGACGCCGACATGTCAGGCCACCACCTTCAGGTGATCCGCCACGGCGTGGGTGATGTCGGCCGTGCCATTGCTGCCGCCGAACTCGAAGGGCCTGACCTGACCGGTTGCGAACACCTGCTCGACCGCGCCATCAATCAGCAGCGCGCCGTCCAGCAGCCGCTGATCGCCATGGCGATGGCCCAGCCATTCGAGCATCATCGCGGTCGACAGCAGCATCGCGGTCGGATTTGCCTTGCCTTGTCCGGCAATGTCGGGCGCGGTGCCGTGGGCCGGCTGGAACAGACCGTGTTTGTCGCCCAGATCGGCTGACGGCGCCATGCCCATGCCGCCGACCAGCGCCGCGATCAGGTCCGACAGGATGTCACCGAACATGTTTTCGGTGACCAGAACGTCATAGGTCCAGGGCTTCATCACCAGGTTCAGCGCCATCGCGTCGACATAGGCGCTGTCCGAAGCCACACCCGGATGCTTGCCGGCAGCCGTTTCAAAGATCTGCCGCCACAGCGCCATCGAGGCGAACACGTTGGCCTTGTCGACGTTGGTGACGCGGCCGGGCCGGCCTTTTCGCTCGGCGCGCTGCTCGGCCAGCCGGAAGGCGAATTCGCAGATGCGCGCCGTGCCCTTGTGGGTGATCTGCATCGTGTCGTAGACCCCGTCCGGCCGGGTCTCTCCGCGACCGCGGGCGTAAAACAGGCCTTCGGTGCTCTCGCGCACCAGCACCAGATCGATCTCGGCCGCCCTCGGACTGGCCAGCGGTGTGGGCAGTCCCTTGAACGTGCGGATGGGCCGCACGCCGGCGTACAGGTCAAAGTGAAAGCGCAGGTCGAGCTGCGGAATGATCTCGGTGCCGTCAGCGCCCCGCACGTGGGGCAGCCCCATCGCCCCAAACAGGATGGCGTCCGCCGTGTCGCAGGCCTTCAGCGTCGATTCGGGCAACGCGACACCGGCATCGACATAGTGCTGGGCGCCGGCATCCTGGTGCTCGACGGCAAATCGCACGCCGATGCGTGGCTCCAGGGTGCTCAGGATGTGACGCGCGGCGTCCATCACCTCAACGCCGATTCCATCCCCTGGCAAGGCCGCAATCTGGTAACTGTTTTTCATGTTTTCCCGGTGGTGTGAGAGAGCCTGGTTTCCCCGCCTACATCTGCTGCAGGCGGAATTTTTCGAAAATGGCCAGCAGTTCGCGGCTGGCGCGCTGCCGGTGTTCGCTGTTCACGGCAGCTGCACCTATGGCATCACCCTCGCGCAGCCGCTCGACCAGCGCCATGTGTTCTTTTGTCGAGTTGATCGGCAGTGGCCGAAGCCGCAGCGTGAACATGCGCGCGCGGTGCGCCCGGTCCCAGTAGGTCATCACGGCGTTGGTCAGCAAGCGGTTGCCCGCCATGCGGATCAGACGCTCGTGAAACAGTTCGTCGGCCGCCGCCCAGGCGTCGAGGTCACCTTTGGCCAGCGCCTTTTCCATCGCCTGCGTCGCAGTGATCAGCGGCTTGAGTTCGGTGTCCGATGGCCGGCGCGAGGCCAGCAGTTCGGCCGCCTTGCTCTCCAGCGCGCTGAGGATTTCGTAGATGTCCTTCATGTCGGCGGGAGAGACTGGTAGCACCCGCATGCCGCGACGGGGCACGACCTCGACAAGGCCTTCCTTGGCCAGGCGGATCAGCGCCTCGCGCACCGGCGTGCGGCTCATGCCCAGTTCCAGCGCCACTTCCTGCTCCAGCGCCTGATGGCCCGGCGACCAGACGTTGTCAAGAATGCGGCGGCGAATGCTGTTGTAGGCAGCATCGACCAGAGAACCGACGTCGGTAGCAATCACAGCTTTTTCGGGCATGTTCAAAACCTCATGAAACTTGTGAAAAGTTCCAGTGTGCCGGAGCAAAGCCCGCCACCGGCATGGCCACTTTGGCGACTGATTCGCCCAGCAGGCAGCCCAGATAGCCGCTGCGCAGGTCGGCACCACCAAAGGCCAGGCTCGATGTGTTGTTCAGGCGCTTGCTGCGCACCTTGTCCAGATGCGGGCGCCCCATTTCATTGGCCTCGAACGCCGCTTCGACGTCGGCCAGGTGCGCCGGATCCACATCTTCCAGCCAGACCTGCTGCGAGCCGTCCCGAGCCACGCGGATCAACCGGTTGCTGACGATGCTGACGATCCAGGCGTTGCCTTCGACGTCAAAGGCCAGGCCATCCGGGTAGACGCCGGGACCGAAGTCGGCTACCGTTTCCTTGGCGCCCAGTTCGCCGTCGGTCTTCAGCGCGAAGCGCGACAGCCGGCGCGAGAAGGTCTCGTTCACGTACAGCCACTGACCGGTCGGATCAACCGCGCATTCGTTGGTGTAGCCCAGGCCGTCGGCGACGATGCGCGCCCCCCTGGCGTCCACCATGATCACGAAGCCGTCGTTGCAGGAGCGGCGGTAGCCCAGCGAACGGGGCGTGAGCCGGGTGCTGACCGTGATCCAGGTCCGGCCGGCGCGGTCCTCCACCACGTAATTGCTGGGCGGCAACGTGACGCCGTCCACCGAGCGCAGGAAGGGCTCGGTGCGGCCATCGCGATGCAGGCGGAACACGCCGCCCTGCTCTGCGCCCAGATGTGCCATCAGGAACGAGCCATCGCGCAGCAGCGCAATGCCATTGGGCTTGAGCGGCTCGCCATCGACCGGATGCCCCAGGTAAACCGTCTGCGAGCCGTCCGGACGGATGTGCGCGACGCCGCCGCGCCAGTCGGCGGTATAGAGGTCACCGCTAGCCGTGGCCAGCACACATTCGGGGCGAACCAGGCCGGTGCCGACCCAGCTGACGTCTTCCAGCCGCAGCGGGAAGGATGGGTTCTCTGGCTCGCGGGAAGCAAGGTTCTCGGTGGTCATGTCAGTGGGCAGCAGCGTTCTGGGGATTGACGAATAATTTAATGTATACGTTAGTTTGTGCATTGCGGATCGGTATTTACCCGGTAATGTTCACGTGGGCCGTTCGCGCGGCGTCGAACCGCGCCTGCGGCAACAGGCCATCTGGATGACTGACAGGCGGGCGCCCGACCGCGGCACCGCCATTGCCGGCAACGGTTTCGGCTACGCTGATGCATTCAGCGCCGGCTGGCAACGAAAGGACGTCCGTGAAAGTTCGACATCTGTTCTTCGCCTGGGCGCTGGCGACGGCCGCCGTCCCGTCGCCAGCCTTCCAGGTTTCGCAGCTCTCGCCCCGGGGCGAAGTGGCGCAGGTCCGGCAAGTGGTGGTCCGTTTTGACGAGGCTGCCGTTCGCCTGGGCGACGCGGCGGCTCCCGCGCCCTTCACGCTGCAGTGCAGCGACCCGCAGGCCGCAGCCGGTTCGGGCCGCTGGCAAAACGAACGCCAGTGGGTGTTCCAGTTCAACAACGATCTGCCACCCGGCGTGCGCTGCAGCCTGCAGGCGCGCGCCGGTCTGGCTTCGTTGTCCGGACAGCCGCTTGGCGCCACCGGCCACTTCGCTTTCAGCACCGGTGGGCCGTTCGTGCGCCGGGTTCACCCCGGCACCTGGCAGCGCATCGAGGAAGACCAGCATTTCGTGCTCGAACTCAACGGCCCGGCCACACCCGCCAGTGTGCAGGCATCAGTATGGTGCGGGGTGGACGGCCTGGGCGAGCGAGTGCCGGTGCGGCTCATCGATGGCGCCAACCGCCAGGCCATTCTGGCCGCGCTGCACCTGGACAAACTGGCAGCGCGCGACCCGCTGCGTTTCGTCACGCTCGCCTGCAACCGGCGGCTGACGCCCGACACCCGCCTGCAGCTGGTCTACGGCAAAGGGGTCGCAACACCGTCGGGCATCGTCAACACCCTTGAAAAGCGCTTCGCTTTTCAGGTGCGCGAGGCGTTCAACGTCGCCTTCAGTTGCGAGCGTGAAAGCGCCCAGGCGGCCTGCCTGCCAATACGGCCGATGCGCCTGAGCTTCAGCTCGCCGGTGGTCCGAAAGCTGGCCGAGGGCATCCGGCTGCGATCTGCGGCGGCCAGCTACGCGCCGCGTTTCGACGACGAGCCGGCCGACGCCAGCGCCCTCGTCAACGGCGTGTCGTTCCCGGGCGTGCTGCCGGAAAGCACGACATTCACCGTCGCCCTGCCGCAGGGTTTTCAGGACGCCAGCGACCGGTCGCCCGCCAACGCCACGAGTTACCCGTTGCCGGTGGCGACCGGGGTGATGCCGCCGCTGGCGAAGTTTGCCGCTGCCCCATTCGGGATCATCGAGCGCTTTGCCGAGCCGGATGCGTCGGCGCAAAGCCCGGCCCTGCTGCCGGTGACGCTGCGCCGGGTCGAGCCCGCCCTGCCCGTCGCCAGCCTCACCCCGGGCGGGCAGCAGAGCGGCAAGGTTGCCGACCTGACCTTGCAGAGCGACGCCGACATCGTGCGCTGGTACCGCAAGGTGCAGCGATTCAACGGTTTCAGCGTGCCGCGTTCGGTGGCGCGGGCCGACATCAAGGGACCGCTGCCAAAGGCACTCGCCTCCCCGCCCTCCCCCCGCGAACGCGGCGAAGCGGCCGAACCCCGCGATGACCGCGTGCAGACCCGCATGGTGTCGCTGCTGGCCGGCCAGCCCGGGGTGCAGTCGCTGGAACTGCCGCGCACAGCCGGCACTGACCCGAGACCCTTCGAGGTGGTCGGCATTCCGCTCTCGCCCGGTTTTCACGTCGTTGAAATTGCCTCGCCGCTGCTCGGCGAGGCCTTGCTCGATCCCCGCCAGGGGTCGCCACGAACCATGTACGTGCGCACCGCTGCGCTGGTGACCAATCTGGGCGTGCATTTCAAGCTGGGCCGCGAAAACGCGCGGGCCTGGGTGACCACGCTGGACCGGGGCCGCCCGGTGGCGGGCGCCCGGGTGCAGGTGTCCGACTGCAACGGCAAGCTGCTGGCCAGCGCCGTCACCGACGAAAACGGCCTGGCCCCCTTCACCGGGCTCTCGCCCACGCCGCCGGCCTGCACGCGCGCACACCCTCAGGACGACGACGATCAGCCCAACGGGTACTTCATCAGCGCCCGTGCCACCGTCCAGGTGCCGCGCGGATCCGCCAGAGTGGCCGACATGGCCTTCACCTGGAGCCACTGGCAACGCGGTATCGAGCCCTGGCGCTTCAACCTGCCGACCAGCCAGGAAGCGCTGCCCGACCAGCGTGCCCACACCATTTTTGACCGCAGCCTGCTGCGCGCCGGCGAGACCGTCTCGATGAAGCATCTGCTGCGCAGCGAAAGCACTTCCGGGCTGACGGTGCCGGCGGCGACGGCCACCTGGCCCGACACGATGGTCGTCACGCACCAGGGCAGCGGCCAGCAGTACACCCAGCCGCTGAACTGGCGCCGCACCGCCACCGGCGGGCTGAGCGCCGAAAGCCGGTTTCAGCTGCCACAGGCAGCCCGGCTCGGGGTCTATGAGGTCGAGCTACGCCGTGGCGGCGAGCGAGGGCGCAGCCTGCCCGGCGGCGAGTTCCGGGTCGAAGCGTTCCGGCTGCCGGTGTTTGAGGGCCGCATCGGCCCCGCCGGCAACAAGCCGCTGGTCGACGTCAAGGCCGTGCCGGCCGAGGTGCAGATCGCCTGGGTGTCGGGCGGACCGGCCGCCGGCCTGCCGGTGCGGGTGTCGGCACTGGTGCGGAAACGCTTCCTCGACTTTCCCGACTACGAGGATTTCAACTTCCAGCCCCCGCGCAAGCAGCAGGAAAGCGGCACTGAAGGCGACGAAGATGCGCCTGCCACCGACACCCGCGTGATCGCCGACCGGCTGCCGTTGACGCTGGACGGCAACGGGTTGGGCAAACTGACCATCGAAGCCATTCCGCCCGAGCGCCAGCCACGCGAGTTGCTGCTCGAAGCCAGTTATGCCGACCCAAGCGGCGAGGTGCAGACGCTGCGCAGCACGACGGCGCTGTGGCCGTCTGCGGTGGTGCCCGGCATTCGCACCGAGGGCTGGACCTCGGTGGGCCGCCAGCTGCGGCTGCAGGCGCTGGCACTCGACCTGACCGGCAAGCCGCTGGCCGGCGCGGCCCTGCAGGTGAGCGCCGTCGCGCGCACCGTGACCACCAGCCGCAAACGCCTGGTCGGCGGCTTTTACGCCTACGACAGCCAGACCGTCACCAAAGACCTGGGCACCGTCTGCAGCGGCACCAGCGATGCGCGGGGCCTGCTGGCCTGCGAGGCCGCGCTGGCCGTGCCCGGCGAGGTGGAACTGGTGGTGACCGCCACCGACGCCCAGGGTCACACGTCGCAGGCGGCCCGCTCGGTCTGGGTGACGCGCCAGGGCGAACTCTGGTTCGGCGGCGACAACCACGACCGCATGGACGTGCTGCCCGAGAAGAAGAGCTACCTCGCCGGTGAGACGGCCAAATTCCAGGTCCGCATGCCGTTTCGCCACGCCACCGCGCTGGTGGCCGTGGAGCGCGAGGGCGTGATGGAAACCCACGTGATGCAGCTCGACGGCCAGGACCCCACGGTGAGCCTGAAGGTCGGTGCCAACTGGGGGCCCAACGTCTTCGTCAGCGTGCTGGCGCTGCGCGGCCGCCTGCACGAGGTGCCCTGGTACAGCTTTTTCACCTGGGGCTTCAAGGCACCGCGCGAATGGTGGACCGCGTTCTGGGTCGACGGCAAGGAATACGTTGCGCCGACCGCGCTGGTCGACCTGAGCAAGCCGGCCTTCCGCCTGGGCGCGGCCGAGATCCGCGTTGACACCCGCGCCCACCGGCTCGACGTCAGCGTGAAAACCGACCAGCCGACCTACCCGGTGCGGGGCACCGCAAAGGTCACGGTCAGCGCCCGCCTGCCCGGCGGCGGCCCTGCCGCCGGCGCCGAAGTGGCGCTGGCGGTGGTCGACGAAGCCCTGCTCGAACTGATGCCCAATGCCAGCTGGAACCTGCTGGAGGCGATGCTGCAGCGGCGCGCCTGGGGCGTCGAGACGTCGACCGCACAGATGGAAATCGTCGGTCGGCGCCACTACGGCCGCAAGGCCGTGCCGGCGGGCGGCGGCGGCGGCAAGAGCCCGACGCGCGAACTCTTTGACACGCTGCTGCTGTGGCAGCCGGCCATCGTGCTCGACGCCAAAGGCCAGGCCGTCATCGAGGTGTCGCTGAACGATGCACTGACGCGCTTTCGGGTCGTGGCCGTGGCCGACGCCGCCGCCGATCTGTTCGGCACCGGTCAGGCGAGCATCACGACCGCGCAGGATCTGCAACTGATCAGCGGCCTGCCACCACTGGTGCGCGCTGGCGACACCTACAGCGCCCGCTTCACGCTGCGCAACACCACCACCCGTGCGATGAAGGTGACGGTGACGCCGCGCGCCACGCTGCTCGAAGCCGCGACGGCGACAGCTACGGCCAGCGCCGCCAGCGCGCCCGGCGGCACGCCCGCCAGCAGCAGCCTGGCCCCGCGAACGCTGGAGCTCGCGCCCGGACAGGCGCGCACACTGGCCTGGGACGTGGAGGCGCCGGCCGCCCTGGCCTTCACCCGCCAGCAGGCCATGCTGTGGGAGATCGAGGCCAAAGACAGCATCAGCGGCGCCCGCGACGCCCTGAAGGCGCGTCAGCGCGTGATTCCGGCCGTGCCGCTGACGGTGCAGCAGGCCACGCTGATGCAGCTGGATGGCCCCCTGACGCTGGCCGTTGCACCGCCACCCGATGCGCTGGCCGACAACGGCCGGGTTCGCGGCGGCCTGCAGCTGGCGTTCCAGCCCAGCCTGGCCGGCGGCCTGGCGGGCGTGCGCGACTGGTTCGCAGCCTACCCGTTCAGCTGTCTGGAGCAGCAGGCGAGCAAGGCCATCGGCCTGGGCGACAGCCCGGCCTGGCGCGCGCTGCTGGTGCAACTGCCCACCTATCTGGACGCCGATGGGCTGGCCAGCTACTTCCCGCCGCAAGCCGGCGCCGCCGCGCAGGGCAGCGACGTTCTCAGCGCCTACCTGCTGGCCGCGGCGCACGAAGCCGCGCGGCTGGACCCCGCGTTTGCGCTGCCCGACAAGCTGCGCGCCAGCCTGACCGGCGGTCTGGTCGACTTTGTCGAAGGCCGGCTGCAGCGCGATTCGCGCGCACCGCGCCGGGACCTGGACGTTCGCAAGCTCGCCGCCATCGAGGCGCTGTCGCGCTACGGGCTGGCCCAGCCGCGCATGCTCGACAGTCTGACCCTCGCGCCCAACCAGTGGCCCAGCAGCGCGGTGATCGACTGGTTGTCCATCATGCGCCGGATGAGCACGCTGCCGCAGCGCGACCAACGGCTGGCCGAGGCCGGTCAGGTGCTGCGCGCCCGCCTGAACTGGGCGGGCACGCGGCTGACGTTCAGCGCCGAGCGGGATGACACCAACTGGTGGCTGATGACCAACGGCGACGTCAACACCGCCCGCCTGATGCTGGCGGTGATGGAAGACCCGGCCTGGAAGGACGACATGGGCCGCCTGGCCAGCGGCTTCATCGCACGCCAGCAGCGAGGCGCCTGGCTCACCACCACCGCCAACCTGTGGGGGACGCTGGCACTGCAGCAGTATGCCCGCCGCTTCGAGGCCACGCCGGTTGACGGCCTGACCCGCGCCACGCTGGGCGCGGCAACGCAGACGCTGGACTGGAAGCCGCTGACCCGCCCGCAAAGCGGAAACCCCACGCTCGGGCAGCAAGCGCCTGCCGCTATGCTCGCCGGCGCCGCGCCGGCCGGCCTGCCGGGCAACCCGCTGCTGCTGCCCTGGGCAGCCGGTGGCAACGAACAGCTCACCGTCTCGCACCAGGGCGCGGGCAAGCCCTGGATGACCCTGCAGTCGCTGGCGGCAGTGCCGCTGACCATGCCGTTCAACGCCGGCTACCAGATCAGCCGCAGCGTGGCGCCAGTGGAACAGGCGGTGCCCGGCAAACTCAGCGCCGGCGATGTGCTGCGCGTCACGCTGACGGTGAACGCCAGCGCCGACATGGGCTGGGTCGTCGTGTCCGACCCGCTGCCCGGCGGCGCCAGCATTCTGGGCGGCGGACTGGGGCGCGACTCGCAGATCGCCAC
>JACSRS010000066.1 GCA_014879655.1 Burkholderiaceae bacterium | reverse complement strand
GTCCGACCCGCTGCCCGGCGGCGCCAGCATTCTGGGCGGCGGACTGGGGCGCGACTCGCAGATCGCCACGCAGGGCGAAAAACGCACTGGGGCCGCCTGGCCGGTGTTCGAAGAGCGCGGTTTCGAAGTCTTTCGCAGCTACTACGCCTGGATGCCCAAGGGCGTCACCACACTGCAATACACGCTGCGGCTGAACAACGCCGGCGACTTTGCGCTGCCGCCGACGCGGGTAGAGGCGATGTACGCCCCCGAGATGGCCGGCGCCACGCCGAACAACCGCGTCACTGTCGGAGAACGGCCGTGAAACTGCTCACCCACCGCCTGCGGCCGCTGCTGATGACTCTGTTGTTGATAGCAACAACAGACCGTCTGGCGCTGGCTACAACCGGTTTTGATGCTGTAAAGGCCGATTTCAGGCCGTCGGGGTCGCTGTTGCTGGACCGGCACGGCGAGCTCTTGCAGCGGGTGCGCACTGATGCGACGGTGCGGCGCGGCCAGTGGGTGGCGCTGGCCGATGTGTCGCCGGCGCTGCGCACCGCGCTGGTGTTCAGCGAGGATCAGCGCTTTTACGAACACAGCGGCGTCGACTGGCAGGCCGTCTCGGCCGCTGCCTGGGCCAATCTGTGGAACACCCGCACACGCGGTGCGTCCACGCTGACGATGCAGCTGGCCGGGCTGCTTGATGAAGACTGGCGCGTCGCGCCCGGCGGTCGCAGCATGAGCCAGAAGATCGGTCAGGCGGTGGCCGCCCGGCGGCTTGAGGGCAGCTGGCGCAAGGACCAGATTCTGGAGGCCTACCTGAATCTGGTGCCGTTTCGCGGCGAACTGGTCGGCATCGACGCGCTCAGCCGCACGCTGTTCGGCAAGGCCCCCCACGGGCTGGACGCGCGCGAAGCGGCCGTTGCCGTCGCGCTGGTGCGTGCGCCCAACGCCACGCCGGCGCGGGTGGCGCAGCGCGCCTGTGGCGTGCTGCGCCAGTTGCAGCCGGTGTCGGGCGCCGATTGTGAGGCGCTCGACCTGTTCGTCGCCGGCGCGCTGCAGCGGCGCCAGTGGCCGGCCAGTGAAGGCATCGCGCCGCATCTGGCGCGCAAGCTGATCGCTGCTGGCGCTGGCGCACCGGCCAGCGTGGTCTCGACGCTGGACGCATCGCTGCAACGCTTTGCCATCCAGACACTGCAGCGCCATCTGCGCGAACTGCACGGCCGGCACGTCGACGACGGCGCTGCCGTGGTACTCGACAACGCCAGCGGTGAGGTGCTGGCCTGGGTCGGCTCGTCGGGCGCCCTGAGCGATGCGGCCGAGGTTGACGGCGTGCTGGCGCTGCGCCAGCCGGGCTCCACGCTCAAACCCTTTCTCTATGCGCAGGCCATTGCCACACAGCGGCTCACCGCCGCCTCGCTGCTGGAAGACGCGCCCACGCACATCGCCACCGCCGGCGGCCTGTACATCCCGCAGAACTACGACCGTCAGTTCAAGGGCTGGGTCTCGGTGCGCACCGCTCTGGCATCGTCACTGAACGTGCCGGCGGTGCGCACGCTGGTGATGGTCTCGCCCGAGGCCTTTGCGCGGCAGCTGCGCGCCGTCGGCCTGCCGCTGAAGCAGACCGGCGACTACTACGGCTACAGCCTGGCGCTGGGCAGCGCCGAAGTGTCGCTGCTGGACCTGACCAACGCCTACCGCACGCTGGCCAATGGCGGGCAGGCCGCGGCGGTGCGGCTGCAGCCAAGCGCCGGCCCGGCCACGCGCAAGCCGTCCGCCACCAACGCACCCGTGGCCGGGGCCCCGGCGCTGGACCCGCGCGCCGCCTTCATCGTCGGCGACATCCTGTCCGACCCGAACGCCCGTGCCCGCACCTTCGGCACCGACAGCCTGCTGGCCACGCGCTTCTGGAGCGCGGTGAAGACCGGCACCAGCAAGGACATGCGCGACAACTGGGCGATCGGCTGGTCGGCGCGCTACACGGTCGGCGTGTGGGTCGGCAATGCCAGCGGCGCACCGATGCACGATGTCAGCGGCACCAGCGGTGCGGCGCCGGTCTGGGCGGCGCTGATGCAACAGTTGCACGCGCACACACCCAGCCGGGCGCCAAAGCCGCCGTCAGGCCTGGAGGCGATCGGCGTGCGATTTGGCCCGGACGACAACCCGTCGTCGCACCGGGCGATCGAGGCACCCCGCACCGAATGGTTTCTGGCAGGCACGGCACAGCCGTTTTTTGATTTGAATTTGATAGCTGAAAACGACGATTCGACGATGGATAAAGGCCAAAAACACTCAAAATTTGACTCCAAGTCAGCCGGGGGGGGTGCCCGCATCACGGCGCCGGCCGACGGCACCATCGTCGCGCTCGACCCCGACATCCCGCCCGCCAACCAGCGCCTGCCACTGCGGGCCGACGGTCCCGATGGACACTGGCTGCTCAACGGCCGCCCGCTCGCCCGTGGTGCGTCAGCCTCGTGGCTGCCCTGGCCGGGTCGGCATGCGGTGCAACTCGTCGATGCCTCAGGCACCGTGCTGGACGAAATCAGGGTCGAAGTGCGCGGCGCCGGCGTCAAACGCCCGTCCCGTTGACCAGGGCTCGCTGCAGACCCGCGCACAGGTCGGCCATTTCGCTGTCGTCCACGCCGCTGAGTTCCAACCCGATCAGACCCTGCGCCACCCGGTGCGGCGCCACGGCGATCACGGGGTCGGCGTCGCGCAGCCGCCGCACCAAGGCTGCCGCGTCGACGCCCGTGATAACAGGATCGATCGCCAGCCAGAGGCGATCGAAGCCGCCGCGCAACGGATCGGGTTCACGATGCGTCTGCACACCGGGCCAATCCGCCAGATCGTGCTCCAGCGCGGCCACCTTGAGCTGTTGCGCAGCCAGCCAGTCGACCCGCGATGTCCCCACGCGCGCTTGCAGCGCAGCCAGCACGCCGGCCAGGGCCTCCTTGGTGGGCTTCATGCCGCGGCCAATGCCGCCATGCTGGGCATCGACTGCCGCCACGAGCGCAGCCCGCCCCAAGACCAGGCCTGCGGTGGGTGCGCGCAAATATTTCTGGCCGCTCAGCAACACCAGGCTGGCGCCGCTGCCCACCAGTTCAGCGGCGCGCCAGTCCTGCGCGGCAGCGTCCAGCACCAGCGGCACATCCACCCGTCGGGCCAGCGCAAGCAAGGCTGCGGTCTGCGCCGGCCCGCAGCCAGGCGCCAGGTGCGACTCCACCGCGAGAACGCAGGCGACGGACCCCGTCGCCGCGGCGGCGTCCAGGTCTTCGACAGTCGCGCACGGCACCGGCCGCGCACCAGCCAGCCGCACGGCCTGCTTGATGGCATGGCCGTAATTCACCTGATGGCTTGCCAGCATGAGCACACGATGCGGCAGCCCCCGCACATCCGGCAGCTGCGCAATACGTGCGCCGTCCAGCCCACTCATGCACGCCGCCACAGCCAGCGTGATGGCCGACGCGCTGCAGTGCGTCACGCAGGCTGCTTCAGCCCCGCTCCAGGCCGCGAGGGCCTGCCCTGTGCGGGCCTGCAGCTCTGCCATGACCACATGGCGCTGCAACATGTCGGCCGCGGCTTGTGCCACGGCCGCATCACTGCGTGAAACGCCAAAAGGCGTGGGCGTACCCCAGGCATTGATGACACGGCGAAGAGACCCGGACAAATGGGACATGGCGGAATTCTGACAGGCTGGTCCGACAGCCACAGCTACGCGCCCGACCACGATTGAGCAATTTTCTGTCGCAACGCCGCGCGCTGCAATTTTCTTCAATCCGCTCCACCGCCAAAGCCGCTAGTATTGCCGGCACACGAGGAGACCCACATGACCGTCATCACCACCATCGAAGACCTGCGCGTGCTGGCCAAAAAGCGCGTACCGCGCATGTTCTACGACTATGCCGACTCCGGCAGCTGGACCGAGAGCACCTACCGCGCCAACAGTGACGACTTCCAGAAAATCAAGCTGCGCCAGCGCGTGGCGGTGAACATGGAAAACCGCAGCACGGCGACGAAAATGGTCGGCCAGGACGTGAAGATGCCGGTTTGCATCGCGCCAGTGGGCCTCACCGGCATGCAAAGCGCCGACGGCGAAATCAAGGCGGCCCGGGCGGCGGAACAGTTCGGCATTCCGTTCACGCTGTCAACCATGAGTATCTGCTCGATTGAAGACGTGGCGCAGCACACGTCAGCGCCGTTCTGGTTCCAGCTGTACATGATGCGCGACCGCGACGCCATGGCGCGCATGATTCAGCGCTGCAAGGTGGCCAAATGCAGCGCGCTGGTGCTGACGCTGGACCTGCAGGTAATCGGCCAGCGCCACAAGGACCTGAAGAACAAGATGCGCGCGTCGGTGATTCCATCGATGGGCAACATCGTCAACATCGCCAGCAAGCCGCGCTGGGTGCTGGGCATGATGGGCACGCGCCGCCACACTTTCCGCAACCTGGTCGGCCACGTGAAGGGCGTGAGCGACATGAGTTCGCTGGCAGCCTGGACCAACGAGCAGTTCGACCCGACGCTGAACTGGGACGACGTCGCCTGGGTCAAGCAGCAGTGGGGCGGCAAGCTGATTCTCAAAGGCATCATGGAAGTGGAAGACGCCAAACTTGCAGTGGCGAGCGGCGCCGACGCCATCGTGGTGAGCAACCACGGCGGCCGCCAGCTCGACGGCGCGCCCTCCAGCATCGATGCGCTGCCGGCCATCGTCGCGGCTGTGGGCGACCAGATCGAGGTCTGGATGGACGGCGGCATCCGCAGCGGCCAGGATGTGCTCAAAGCCTGGGCGCTGGGCGCACGCGGGACCATGATCGGCCGCGCGATGGTCTACGGCCTGGGCGCAATGGGCGAAGAAGGCGTGCTCAAGGCGCTGCAGATCCTGCACAAGGAGCTGGACATCACCATGGCTTTCTGTGGCCACACCAACATCCAGACGGTGGACAGGAACATCCTGCTCGCCGGAACCTACCCGACCTGATCACGGCCTGCCCGGCGGCCAGCGCCGTCAGCCGGGCGAAATCAGCCGGCCTTGACCTCGATGCTGAACAGCGCCCACGGACAGTTCGCAAAACGATCGGGCAGGGTCTTGGCCGCCATGTCGGCAAACTTGTCCGGCTCGTAGAGCGCCCACAGCGGGCCCAGGCCCCCCAGGTTCATCGGCGCGCCGTCCATGTGGGTGGCGACGATGTAGCGGTACTTGCGCGCATCGGCCAGGCTGATCTCGGGCGAATAGCCGTCCACCGCGCGCATCGCCAGCCTCGCCGAGTCCCCGGCCGTCACGCCGGCAGCCTTTATTACATCGGTCAGCAGCGGCCCCTTGAGCGTGTGCACCTTGCCGTCGTATTCGAGCGTCGGCTTGATCGTCACTGCCGGCATCGCCACCAAAGCAGCGAAATCGAACACCTGCGCCTTGTCGAAGCTGAGCTTAAGCTTGCCCATCATCTGGTCGCGCACAGGGTCGAACGCGCCGCGGTTGCCTTTGCCGATGGCGCCGGTCACCGTCAGCAGCCCGGGACCGGCCAGCGGCTTGGCAGCGCCGGCTTGCGCCAGAGCGACGCCAGGGGCCGCGAGCGTGGCCCACGCGGCCGATGAAAGCAGAAAGTTGCGTTTGTTCACGGTTTGCATTCAATCACTCCGGTGAAAGGCACTGCCCGCCGCAGCGCCTGCAGGAGCCACATTCTTGCAGCCATCCAAATGTGCCCCGGCGGGGACTTACCCTCAGAAGCGGTGCCCCAGCCTGTCAGCGCGTCGCGGCGGCCATGTCCGGCTCCACCTGGCTGTGCCACCACAGGCGACAGGTCGTGCAAAGCCCGTCGACGTTGAACGAGGCCTGCATCAGCCCGTCCAGCACCAGCCGCGGCAGCGGATCGCCGCTCTGGCGGGCCAGCAGGTTGGTGCCCGCTGACGCCGCCCAGATGCGAAACAGTTCCTCTGAGGCCACCTGGTAGGTCACGTGCCAGTGCGCGATGCCCTGATTCGGCGCATCGGACAGCACCTCGAAATCAAGCCGGATGTCCCGCTGCAGCTTGACCCGCTGCCAGTAGGCGGCGATCGCGGCATGTCCGCGCTGGACCGCAAACGGGGTGTTGTGGTACTCGCCATCGGGCGCAAAGAGGCTGCACAGCAGCGCTTCGTCCTGTTCCTGCCAGGCCTGCTGATAGGCCTGCATGAAAGTTGTCATGTTCATGGTGGGAGTCTCCTCGATCAGTGGGTGGTACACATGCCGGCAGCCGGACGATCGGCTATGGCGGCACAAGGATGTGGCGCGCCAGTTCTCCGGCCCAGGCAGCATAGATGGCCGGGCCCGGGTGAAAGCCGTCACCGGCCATATCGCCTTCGTTGTTCGGCAGGTCCAGCGGCACCCAGGTGCAACCGTCGGTACGGGCCGCGAGCGCGGCAAGTGCGGCGTTGTAGCGACGGGCCTGCGCCCCCAGGTAGGCGCGCAGCGGCTGTGGCAGTGCCGGAAAGCGGTGCATTGGCGGCAGCGCCGACATCAGGATGCGCGGCTGCCCAAAATGCGCGCGCAGGTCGGACACCAGTTGCTCCTGCAGGTCCACCCATCTGCGCACGCTGACGTTGCCGGTCACATCGTTGACGCCGAGCGATGTGACGACCACGTCCAGCGGGCGCCGCGGCAGATCGGCGAGCAATTGCAGCGCCTCCTGCGTAGTGGCACCGGTGCGTGCCTGCAGCGTCCAGTCCACCGCGTGGCGCCTGCCCAGGGCGGCCACCAAATGGCCGGAAAGCGCCTGATCCTGCGACAGCGCGCCCACGCCCGCAGCGGCCGAGTCGCCCAGGATCAGCAACCGCAACGGCGGCCCTTCACCAGTTGCGCCTGCGCGCGGTCCTGCCGCCTCGGGCAGCACCGGCGTGATACGTCGCACATGGCGGCCCTGCAGCAGCAGCAGCGGGCCCAGTGCAATCGTGGTGGCCAGATGCAACATTTGCGATGCTCCGTGACAATCGGAAAAAGAACAGTCTGACACACCATTCTCCCGGCTGCGAACCCGCACCGCCCGGCTTCCGAAACGCTGTGGTAGTCTGCCAGCCGATCGCCCACCGGGATTGCCTTCCATGACCGAACTCGTCCGATTTCGCGCGCGCCTGACTCGCGCCTGCAGTCTGTGGCTGCTGGCCGTTTTCGCCACTGGATTGCTGGCGCTATGGCCGGATACCTCGGCCCACGCCGAACCTCGCGGAGCAGCGCCGGCGACCGCCCGCAGCAGCCTGTATGCACCGGAGGACCTGGTGTTGTTCAACCGCCCTGTGATCGAGTTGCGGGGCACCCTGGGCGGCTTGAACCCGAAGCAGCGCGTGTCCCGCGCCAGTGATGCCTTCTATTCGCTCAGCAACGAGGCCCTCGAGCAGCCCGTGGCGATGTTGCCGATGTCGCTGGCCGAAGGCAGCGGCTACACCTTCATGGTGGCAGAAAAGCCGGTCTTCACGCTGCTGACGACCGATCTGGATCCGGAGGCGCGCCTGACCCTGCTCGATGCCGCCGATATCGCCCGCGCCAATCTGCAGGACGCGGTCATTGCCCGTCGCGCCCAGGGCACACCGGGAGCCATCCTGCGCGGGTTGTCGACCCTGCTGGGTGTCGCGGCAATCCTCGGAGTCGCCCTGTGGGGGACGTTGAAGCTCTTCGGCGCGTTGAGCCTTCGGGCGATCGAACTGCAGAAAAACCCCAGTCCGCTGAGCTACGTGCGCGTGCTGAGCATCCGCCTGGCCAGCCTGCTCGTCTGGCTGGGCATGGGCGTGCTGATCTACCTGGGTGCGGTCGTCCTGCTCGATGGCTTTCCTTATACCCAGCCCTGGGGCAGCGAACTGGCCGGCTTTGTCGGGGGCATCGCAGGCTGGCTGGTGACCGGCGTCATTGGCGCCATTCCGGGACTGGTCACGGTGGCCGTCATCATGGTGATCGCGCGTTCCGTGCAGGACGTGCTGGGCATGTTCCTGAAGAACGTGCAGGAAGAAGTCATCCGCGTACCCTTCATGCACGCAGAGACCGTCAGCGCGACCCGCCGGCTGATGACCATTTTTGTCTATGGCCTCGCTGTGGCCATCGCCTATCCCTATCTGCCGGGGTCGAACACCGATGCCTTCAAGGGCCTTTCGGTTCTGTTCGGCCTGATGGTGACGATGGGATCGAGCAGCCTGATGACGCAACTGATGAGCGGCCTGGTGGTGGTGTATTCGCGCTCACTGAAAAAGGGCGACCTGATCCTGGTCAACGACATCGAAGGCGTGGTCACCGAAGTGGGCGCACTGGCGGTCAAGGTGACGACGGTGCGCAACGAAGAAATCACCGTCCCCAACGCGGTGATCACGAGCAGCCCCATCCACAATTACTCGCGACTGTCGCAGTCGCAGGGCACGCTGATTTCGACCACGATCACGATCGGCTATGACACGCCGTGGCGCCAGGTTCACGCCATGCTGACCCAGGCGGCCAACCGCACAGAGGGGATCCGCGCGGACCCTGCGCCTCATGTCTTCCAGCGCGCGCTCAGTGACTTCTACGTTGAATACGAACTGTTCGCTTACATTGACGTGCCGCGCCAGCGCCCGACGATCCTGTCGCGACTGTTGGCCCAGATCCAGGACGAGTTCAACAGCTGCGGTGTGCAGATCATGTCACCGCACTTCGTGACGCAGCCCGAACAGGCGGTATTCGTCCCGAAGGAGCACTGGCACGATGCCCCGGCTGGTGGGGGGCCCGCGACATCGTCGAAATGAACAGCTGCTGACGCGAACCCCGGCTGGCCCAGGCGGGAGGCCGCAAGGCAGAATGTGACATGAAGATGACAAAGGGATTGCAGCGCTGGATGCCGGGGCTGGTCATGCTGCGGGACTACCAGCGCGCCTGGTTTCGCCGCGACCTCGCGGCCGGCATGGCACTGACGGCCATCCTGATCCCGGTGGGCATGGGTTATGCCGAGGCGTCCGGCCTGCCCGCGATCCATGGCCTCTACGCCACCATCCTGCCCTTGATCGCCTACGCGATCTTCGGCCCCAGCCGCATCATGGTGCTGGGCCCCGATTCCACGATGGCGGCCGTGATTGCGGCCATCATCCTGCCGCTTTCGGGGGGCAGCGTGGAAAGGGCGGTGGCGCTGGCAGGCATGCTGGCCATCCTGACCGGCGGGTGGTGTCTGCTGATCGGCCTGGCGCGGCTGGGCCTGATCGCCGATCTGCTCTCAAAACCGATTCGCATCGGATTTCTCAACGCGATCGCCCTGACCGTGCTGGTGGGCCAGTTGCCCAAGGTCTTCGGCTTTTCGGTGCCGGCCGACAACCTGATCGAGCGCGTGACCGGTCTCGTCCAGGGCATCACCCAGGGCCGCACGCACGGAATTTCGCTGGCCATCGGCGCCACCTGCCTGGCCCTGATCCTGCTGCTCAAGCGCTACCGCCCGCACTGGCCCGGCCTGCTGGCGGCGGTGCTGCTCGCGCTGGTGGTGTCGGCGCTGCTGGACCTGCATCAGACGTCCGGCCTGTCGGTCGTGGGTGTGCTGCCCGAAGGCCTGCCGGGCCTGCGCTGGCCCGCCACATCGCTGCAGGACATGCTGCAACTGCTGCCCGGTGCGCTGATGATCGCCACACTGGCCTTTGCCGACACCAGCGTGCTGTCGCGCTCGCTGGCGCTTCGGGGGGGCTACAGCGTGAGCCAGAACCAGGAAATGATTGCGCTGGGCGCTGCCAATGCGGCGGCGGGCCTGTTCCAGGGCTTCCCGATCAGCAGCAGCGCGTCGCGCACACCGGTGGCAGAGTCGGCCGGCGCGCAAAGCCAGGCAACCGGCCTGGTGGGTGCGGCGGCCATCGCCTTGCTGCTGATCCTGGCGCCCGGCCTACTGACCAGCCTGCCAACCGCGGCACTGGCAGCTGTCGTGATCACCGCCTGCCTGTCGTTTGCCGACCTGAGCGGCATGTGGGAGTTGTGGCGGCTGCGGCGCATGGAGTTCGTGCTGTCGATGACCAGCTTTCTGGGCGTGGCTTTCATCGGCGTGATCCAGGGCATTTTTGTCACCGTCGCGCTGGCCGTTGCGGTGCTGGTCTGGAACGCATGGCACCCGCATTTTGCGGTGCTGGCCCGCGTCGACGGCCGCAAGGGCTACCACGATGCGGCGCGCCACCCCGAGGGCCGGCAGGTGCCCGGTCTGGTGCTGTTCCGCTGGGACGCCCAGCTGTTTTTTGCAAACGCAGAGCTGTTTCGCGAAGAAGTGCTGCTGGCGGCAACGCAGGCGCCATCGCCGACCCGGCGTGTGGTGGTGGTTGCCGACGCCATCACCGATGTGGACATCACGGCCGCCGACATGCTGATCGCGCTGCACGGCGAGTTGCAGGCACTGGGCATCGAGCTGTATTTCGCCGGCCTGAAAGGTCCGGTGCGCGACCGGCTGGTGCACTACGGCACGCTGCTGGTGTTGGGCCTGGACATCTTCTCGCCCACCGTTGGCAGCGCGGTCAATCTCTACCAGCGCGACCACCAGGTACCGTGGGAAGACTGGGAAGACCGGGCGGACCGCGAGGCGCAGGCCCCACCCTGAAGCACCCGACCCATCGTCAAAGGCACCGCGCTATGCTCAGCCGGTGACCGCCGCGCACCTGCCCGCCCTCCTCGACCCTGCGACCGACCCGGCCTTGCCCCGGCGCATCGCGCACCTGGACATGGACGCGTTCTACGCGTCGGTGGAGTTGCTGCGTTACCCGCAACTCAGGGGCCTGCCGGTGGTGATCGGCGGCGGGCGCCGGCGACTGGACGAGGCCCTGCGTGAGGAATACGCCGAAACTCCGCTGGCGGAGATCCCCGTGCGGGCGTTCCCCGTGCTGAAGGACTATGTCGGTCGCGGCGTCATCACCACCGCCACCTACCCGGCGCGGCAGTTTGGTGTGGGCTCGGCGATGGGCATGATGAAGGCCGCCCGCCTGTGCCCGCAGGCCATCCTGCTGCCGGTGGACTTTGACCAGTACCGGCAGTTTTCGCGCCGCTTCAAGGCGGTGATCCGGGACATCTCACCGCTGATGGAAGACCGCGGCGTGGACGAGGTCTACATCGATTTCACCGACGTCCCCGGCGGCCAGCGCGAGGGCGGGCGCGTGCTGGCACGGCTGATCCAGAAAAGCATCTTTGACGCCACCGGGCTGACCTGTTCGGTCGGTGTCGCGCCCAACAAGCTGCTGGCCAAGATGGCCAGCGAGTTCAACAAGCCCAACGGCATTTCCGTTGTGGGCGCCGACGACCTGCAAGCGCTGATCTGGCCGCTGGCCTGCCGCAAGATCAACGGTGTGGGCCCGAAAGCCGATGAAAAACTGAAGGCGCGCGGCATCCACCTCATCGGCGAGCTGGCCGCCCGCGAGCGCGACTGGCTGATGCAGACCTTTGGCAAGCGTCACGGCGCCTGGCTGCACGACGCCGCTTGGGGCCGCGACGACCGGCCGGTCGTGACCGAGAGCGAACCCGTCAGCATGAGCCGGGAAACGACGTTTGACCGTGACCTGCACGCGGTCCAGGACAAGGCCGAACTCGGCGCAGTTTTCACGCGGCTGTGCGAACAAGTGGCGGCCGACCTGCAGCGCAAGGGCTACGTGGGCAAAACCATCGGCGTCAAGCTGCGGTATGACGACTTTCGCATCGTCACCCGCGACCAGACCCTGGAGGCATGGACAGCGGACGCCGCCACCATCCGCCAGACGGCAGGCCAGTGCCTCAAGCGCGTGGACCTGGACCGGCGGATGCGGCTGCTGGGCGTGAGGGTGGGCAGCCTGGTCAAGACCGCCGAAATGCCCGATCCGGCCTCAAAACCGGCTCTGGCCAGCGTCAAAAGGCCGGTTGATGCTCCTGATTTGAAAGTTCAATCACTCAGCCTGTTCTGAGCGGCACGCCCGCGCCAGGAAGGGATGGACTCCGCCGGCGCAAGTCATGCGATAGCATGGCGGCATGAATTCCGATACCACCCCCCTGAGCTATTTTTCCCTCAGCGTCGCCGAGCATGTGGCGCACCTGGTGCTCAATCGCCCCGAGGCGATGAACACGATGAACCCGGCCTTCTGGCGTGAGCTCGATGCCGTGCTGACGCAGTTGCACCAACGCAGCGACGCGCGCGCGCTGGTGATCTCCAGCACCGGCAAGCACTTTTCGGCCGGCATGGCGCTCGACGTTTTCGGCGGCGCGGTCCAGATGGACGACCGCAGCGCAGAAGGCCGCGCGGCCATTTTTGACGTGCTGACCGAATTGCAGGCCACTTTCACCAAGCTGGAGACCTTGCGCATCCCTGTGATTGCGGCCATCCAGGGCGGCTGCATCGGGGGCGCGGTTGACATGGTCACGGCCTGTTGCATCCGCTACGCCAGCGCCGACGCGTTTTTCTGCATCCAGGAAATCAACATCGGCATGGTTGCGGACGTGGGCACGCTGCAGCGCCTGCCCAAGCTGATTCCGCTGGCCGTGGTCAAGGAACTGGCCTATACCGGCCGGCGCCTGCCGGCGGCCCGTGCGCAGGAATACGGCCTGGTCAATGAAGTTTTCGACACACCGCAAGCCACGCTGGCCGCCGCGATGCAATGCGCGGGTGAGATCGCCAGCAAGCCGCCGGTGGCCATCTGGGGCACCAAGCAGGCCGTGAACTACGCACGCGACCACTCGGTGGACGACAGCCTGCGCCAGATGGGCTGGCTGCAGGGCGCGATCTGGAGCAACGCCCACGTGATGGAAGCCGTGACGGCGATGAAGCACAAGCGCGCCGGCACCTTTCCGGACCTGGCCACGCTGTCATCTTTCAAGGACGGAAACTGAAAAAAACGCCATGAACATCAATAAAGACACCGCCGTCACCCTGTCCTGCAAGGTCACCAGCCCGCTGGGCAAGCCGCTGGACAGCGGCAATATGGCCTACCTGCACGGCGGCTACGACAACATTTTTCCCAAGGTCGAAGCCGCGCTCGATGGCCAGGCCGTTGGCTTTGCCGTCACGCTGGACCTGTCTCCCGAAGACGCTTTCGGCGCACGCGACGAATCGCTGGTGCGGGTGATCCCAAAAAGCGAGTTCCCGCCCGGCGTCAAGGTGGGCGGGCAACTGCAGTTGCCAGGGAACGATGGCCATCCGCAGGTGTTCAACGTGGGCAAGATCAAGGGGCCAGAGGTGCACCTGGACGGCAACCACCCGCTGGCCGGGCAGGCCGTGCGCTTCAGCTGCCGCGTCACTGACGTGCGGGCAGCGTCGGCCGAAGAAATCGCGCACCGCCATGTACACGGGACGCACGGCCACCATCACTGACCCGGCCCGTGCGGCGCCCGCGCCTGCGGGCTCCGGTGTCAATGAGGATGGCGCCTGGCCTCAACCGATTTTCGCGCCGGCAACTGTTGCCGGTCCAACCCGAAGGAGAGAAATCATGCAAGTTCAAGTACACGCCGGCAAAGACATTGAAGGCGGCGAATCCCTGGCGATCTGGGTTCAGGAAGAGGCGAAGGCGCGCCTGGACCGGTTTCGCGACCACATCACCCGAATCGAAGTTTTTCTGTCCGACGTGGATGCCGGCAAGTCGGGCGCCAACGACAAGCGCTGCCGGCTGGAAGCGCGTCCGGCCGGACGCCCGCCCGTTACCGTGACGGCCGATGCCAACAAGGTGGCCGAGGCCTTTATCGGCGCCACGGCCAAACTGGTGCATGCGCTGGATCACGACCTGGGCCGCCTGAAGGACCGGCACGGCCGCGAAACCATCCGCACCCAGGAAGACTGAGGCCCGCGGCCCGACCCGGCCGCCAACTTATTGCCGGGCGGTGCGCACGTTCGCCGGCACCGGTAGCGGGTGGCTGGTGCGAAACGGGTTGATGTCCACCCCGCCGCGGCGGGTGTAGCGCGCGTAGACGACCAGCTTCACCGGACGGCAGCGCGTCCAGATGTCCATGAAGATGCGCTCCACGCACTGTTCATGGAATTCATTGTGGTTGCGAAAGCTCACGATGTACTGCAGCAGGGATGCCTGGTCGATCTGCGGCCCGCTGTAGCGGATCTGCACGCTGCCCCAGTCGGGCTGCCCGGTCACCAGGCAGTTGCTCTTGAGCAGGTTGCTGACCAGCACCTCGCTGACCGGCTGCTCGTCAAAGGCGGCGGTCAGCAGTTCGGGCGCAGGCGTGTAGCGGCTGCATTCGATGTCCAGCCGGTCCAGGCTCAGGCCGTCCAGCTCATGCACCGGCTCCTGGTCAAAAACGTCCGGCGCCAGCAGACGCACCCCGACCGACGTCATCACCGGGCCGCCCTGCCAGACGGCGGCGCTGATATCGGCGCGCAGGCGCGCCTGCACGGCGGCGGCGTCGGCAAATGTCGTGTTGTTGAAGCTGTTGAGGTAGAGCTTGAAGGACTTGCTCTCGATGATGTGGGTGCTCTCGCAGGGCACCGTGATGTGCGCCAGCGCCACCTGCGGCTTGCCGCGCGGGTTCAGCCAGGACAGTTCGAACACCGTCCAAAGATCGGCACCGAAGAACACCGGTGAGCGGGTGATGCCGATCTCATCGCGCTTGGGTTGGCGCGCGATGGGAAACAGCAGGCTGGCGTCGTACCGGTCCGCGTAGCTGCTGGCCTTGCCCAGTGGTGATTGTTCGGGTTGTGTCATGGGTTCGCCGCCTGCAGGTGCGGCAGCAGTTCACGGGTGATGGCTTCGACCACCGGCGGCGGCAGATCGTGCCCCATGCCGGCAATCACCTTGAGCTGCGCACCGTGAATGCGGCGTGCCGTGTCTTCCCCACAGGCCAGCGGCACCAGTGGATCGGCGTCGCCATGCACCACCAGCGTCGGGCAGCGCACATTGGCCAGTTCGGCAGCGCGGGTGCTGTCGGCGATGATGGCCAGCATCTGGCGCATCGTGCCCACCGGGCGGTAGCTGCGCATGACGCCGGCGAGGATGCGCTCGCGCATGTCGGCCTGCGGCACGGTGAAATCGGGGCTGCCAATGGCGGTATAGAGATTGACGTAATGCTCGACCAGATCGGCCGGCTGGGTGCTGGCCGGGCGGCTGAGAAGCACCTTCAGCACCGCGGGCTCGGCGCTGGGCAGGCCTCGCGCGCCGCTGGAGCTCATGATGCTGGTCAGGCTGGCCACCCGCTGCGGTGCGGCAATGGCCACGCGCTGCGCGATCATGCCCCCCATGCTGACGCCGACCACGTGGAAGCGCCCGATCTTGAGCGCATCAACCACGCCCAGCGCATCGGCGGCCATGTCGGTCAGCGTGTAGGGCGCTTTGGGCGAAAAACCCAGCCGGTGCTGAAGGCCCGCCCAGACCAGATTGGGCACGCCCAGGTGATCGAGGTGTGACGAGAGCCCGACATCGCGGTTGTCGTGGCGGATCACGCGGTAGCCGGCATCCACCAGTGACTGCACCAGCGCCGGCGGCCAGGCGATGAGCTGCATGCCCAGCCCCATGATCAGCAGCACCACCGGGCGGCCGGCCTGCGAGCCGTCGGCGCCGGTGTCTTCGACCTCGATTTCAACGCCGTTTGATTTGATTTTCATAGCAACAACTGTCCATTTGACAATGGGTAGAGCCCATAAATTACACAAATTCGCGTTCACGCAGCCACTTGGTGGCAATCCATTTCTCGCCCTCGATCACCGGTGCACCGCCATGCAGCGTCAGCGTGGACGGATGCGGCCGGTCGTAGCTGAAAAACACCGCGTTGCCCCGCCGGGGTGCGACTTCCAGCCGCGCATCGGGGAACACCGTGCCGCCGCCGGCCGCGGGCTCGTCCAGGTACATCACCACCGTGGCCACGCGCTGGCCGCCACGCTTGAGGATGGTGGGCGTGCCCGCCGCATCCGGTTCGAAATAGTCGTAGTGCGGCCGGTATTCGGCGCCCTGGCCATAGTGCAGCACCTGAATACCCTCGCCGTTTTCCACCGGCCAGTTGACCAGCCTGGCAATGCGCGCCTCGATGCGCTGCAGCAGCTCGCTTTCGCCCCGCGCAAAGAACATACCCTCACTGGTCCGGTCCGCATTGACCTCTTCGCCACCGGTGTCGACCTGCACCGTCAGCGACCGCGCCAGCCGCGGGCGCGCCGCTTCGATCAGCGCCTGGCACTCCGCGTCGTCCAGCAGCCCGCCCAGCACCACCACCCGTGGATGAGCCAGCACCGACAGCACCGCCACGCGCCGGTCGCCGCCGTCCAGATACAGCGGCGAGCGGACCAGATCGGGCTCGGGTACCACCACCCGGGTTACACGTGGTGCGGTTTCGCCTTGCGCCTGCGCCGCCTGCACGAGCAGGTCCTGCGGTGACAGCCCCTTGGCCTGCAGGTGCGCCCCCAGCGTTTCTTCCATCGCCGTGACGGCAACGTCCTCATTCCAGCCTGCGGCTTTCATGGCTTCCAGCACCGATTCAGCCGAACAACCGGCCTCGGCCTGATCGATGATCCACTGACGCAGTTGCGGGGTGACGTTCTGGGGGGTGATTCCGGTACGCATGGTGGTGACGAGCGTTCGAAGCTGAAACGGGGATGAAAAGCGGGTGGTTCAGGCCACCCGGCGGCGAAAAACCAGCCGGTCGGGCTCGGACGCAGCGGCATCAAAAGCGTAGCCGCCGAGGTCAAATGCCGCCAGCTTGCCCGGCGTGCGGATGCGGTGCGTGATGGCAAAGCGCGCCATCAGGCCACGCGCCCGCTTGGCGTGAAAGCCGATCACCTTGTACTGGCCTTCGTGCCAGTCCTGAAAGACGCAGTGAACCACGCGCGCCTTCAGCGTCTTCTGGTCAACCGCCTTGAAGTATTCCTGCGACGCCAGATTGATCACCACCGGCGTCGCATCCGCAGCCAGCCGCCGGTTCAGGTAGCGGGCAATGCTGTCGCCCCAGAACTGGTAGAGATTGCGCCCGCGCGCCGTGCTCAGCGCCGTGCCCATTTCCAGCCGGTAGGGCTGCATGCGATCCAGCGGACGCAGCACGCCATACAGGCCGCTCAGGATGCACAGGTGGGCCTGGGCCCAGGCAAGATCGTCCGCCGACAGCGACCGGGCCTGCAGCCCGTCATACACGTCGCCGTTGAAGGCCAGCAGCGCCTGCCTGGCGTTGCGCGCCGTCGCACGCGGCCGCCAGGCGGCGTAGCGCGCCACATTCAGCGCTGCCAGCGGGTCGCTCAGGTGCATCAGCGAAGCGATCTGCTGCGGCGACTGTTCGCGCAGCACCTCGATCAGCTCGGCAGACTGCTTGACGAACAGCGGCGGCGTCTGCGCAGCGTCGGCAGCAGGCGTCTCGTAGTCGAGCGACTTGGCGGGGGACAATAGAAACAGCATGCTCGAAATCCTTTACCTTGACGATTATCTGGCAGCGGTGCTCAAGCCGGCGGGCCTGCTGGTGCACCGCACCGGGTTGGACGCGGGTGAAACGCGCTTTGCGCTGCAGATGCTGCGCAACCAGCTGGGCCGCCCGGTCTGGCCGGTGCACCGGCTCGACAAGGGCACCAGCGGCGTGCTGCTGTTTGCGCTGGACGCCGGCACCGCCCGGCTGCTGGGGCCGCAGTTTGAATCGGG
>JACSRS010000027.1 GCA_014879655.1 Burkholderiaceae bacterium | reverse complement strand
CAGCACGGTGTACATGTCGGCCACCTTGCCCTGGATCAGCTGGAACTCGCCGATGCTCTGGCCGAACTGTTTGCGGTCGTGGATGTACGGAATGACGTTGTCCATCACCGCCTGCATGATGCCCAGCGGCCCGCCGGTGAGCACCGCGCGTTCGTAGTCCAGCCCGCTCATCAGCACCCGTGCGCCCTGGTTCAGGCCGCCCAGGATGTTGGCCTCGGGCACCTCGACGTTCTCGAACACCAGCTCGCCGGTGTGGCTGCCGCGCATGCCCAGCTTGTCGAGCTTTTGCGCAATGGAAAAGCCCTTCATGCCCTTCTCGATGAGGAAGGCGGTGACGCCGCGCGCCCCCAGTTCGGGCTCGCTCTTGGCGTAGACCACCAGCGTGTCGGCGTCGGGGCCGTTGGTGATCCACATCTTGCTGCCGTTGAGCAGGAAGTAGCCGCCCTTGTCTTCCGCCTTGAGCTTCATGCTGATGACGTCGGAGCCGGCGCCCGGCTCGCTCATGGCCAGCGCACCGACGTGTTCGCCGCTGATCAGCCTGGGCAGGTACTTCGCGCGCTGCGCATCGGTGCCGTTGCGCTTGATCTGGTTCACGCACAGGTTGGAGTGCGCGCCGTAGCTCAGGCCCACCGAGGCGCTGGCGCGGCTGATCTCTTCCATCGCGATCATGTGGGCGAGGTAGCCCATGTTGGCGCCGCCGTATTCCTCGCTCACGGTGATGCCCAGTACGCCCAGTGCCCCCATTTTTTGCCACAGGTCCATCGGGAACTGGTCGCTGCGGTCGATTTCGGCCGCGCGCGGGGCGATTTCGGCCTGCGCAAAGTCGCGTACCGCGTCGCGCAGCGCATCGATGTCTTCACCAAGCTGGAAGTTGAGTCCGGGCAGGTTGTTCACGGGGTTCTCCTGTTGTTCAAGGGTTTGTCTGGAATTGTCGAATCTGTCAGTAGGTGCGCGGTACCGGCACGAGTGTCTGCTGCATCACGGCGCAGGGTGAGGTCTTGCCAGCGTCGTCCACGTGCACCACTTCGGCGGTGGTGACAATGATGCGCTTGCCGCCCTTGACCACGCGGCCGGTGGCGCGCAGTTCGCCGCCCTGGAAGCTGGCCAGGAAGTTGATCTTGTATTCCACCGTGACCACCTCCATGCCCTCGGGCGCCACGGTCAGCCCGGCATAACCGCCGGCGATGTCGGCCACCGCGCCCATGGCGCCGCCGTGAAAACCGTCCTGCTGCTGCGTCACCTTGTCGGAGTACGGCAGCATGATCTCGACCAGCCCCAGCTCCACCTTGATCAGGCGCGCTTCAAGGTGCTGCATCATCCCCTGGCGCTGCAGGCTCTGAAAGACGCGGTCGTAGATGGCGGTCATGACGCCACCGCCTGCCGCCCGGTGCGGCTGCCCGTTGCAGCAACGGACGACGCCGCCTTGCGGGCCGCCCTGGCGGGCCCGGCGCCCTCGCCGGCCTGCACCCGTTCGAGCAGCGCCCGAGCCTCTTTCTCGTGCACCTTGACCTCGTCCAGATTGGCCTGCACCTCGGCGAGTTGCTCTTCGAGCTGCTTGCGGTGCGCGTCCAGCACCACCAGAAACTGGCTCAGCTGCGCGCCAGTGTCGCGCGGACTGTCGTACATGTCGATCAGGCCCTTGGCTTCGGTCAGCGACAGCCCCAGGCGTTTGGCGCGCAGGGTCAGCTTGAGCCGGGTGCGGTCCCGCGACGAATAGACGCGGCTGCGCCCGCCGGGGCCGGAACGTGCCGGCTGCAGCAGGCCCATGTCTTCGTAGAAACGGATGGCCCGCGTGGTCAGGTCGAACTCGCGGGCAAGGTCGCTGATGCTGTAGGTGGTGGCCACGGCGCAGGCTCCAGATGGGGTCAACAAGGGTGACAGCGGCGGCAAACGGTGCCGCCTACAATGCCAGCCATCACATTGACGTTTACGTAAACGTCAATTATGGAACAAAAGAAGCCGCGCCCATGAACCTGCTTGAACAGCAACTGCACTACCCCCTGGGCGACACCCTGCCCGCCGCCGGCACCGCGCTGGAAGTGGCGCCCGGCGTGCGCTGGATCCGCATGAGCCTGCCGTTTGCGCTGGACCACATCAACCTGTGGCTGCTGCGCGACGAGCTCGACGGGCCGGACGGCAAGGTGCAGGGCTGGACGGTGGTGGACTGCTGCATCACCCGCGACGAAGCCAAGGCCCAGTGGGAGCAAATTTTTGCGACTCAGCTCGAAGGCCTGCCGATCCTGCGGATCATCGTCACGCACATGCACCCCGACCACATCGGTCTGGCGCACTGGCTGTGCGAGCGCTGGAACGCGCCGCTGTGGATCAGCTCCACCGACTACCACACGGCGCTGATCGCGTCGCAGTCAACTACCGGTTTCGGCGGCGAAGATACGGCGCGATTTTTTGCCTCGCACGGTCTGGCCGACCCCGAATCGCTCGACAAGATCCGCGGTCGCACCCGCTACTACCCCGGCATGGTGCCCGACGTGCCGCGCCGCTTTCACCGACTGATGGACGGCCAGACGGTGCGCATCGGCGGACAGGCGTGGCGCTGCATCAGCGGCTACGGCCACGCGCCCGAACACATGGCGCTGTCGTGCGAAGCGCTGAAGGTGCTGATCAGCGGCGACATGGTGCTGCCGCGCATCTCGACCAACGTGGCGGTGTACGACGGAGAACCCGAGGCCGACTCGCTCAAGCTGTTTCTCGATTCGATCGACAAGTTCCGGCATCTGGATGCCGACACACTGACCCTGCCCTCGCACGGCAAGCCGTTTCGCGGGCTGCACACACGAATCGACCAGTTGCACGACCACCATCGCGAGCGCCTCGCCGAGGTGCTGCAGGCCTGCACCGAAAAACCCGGCAGCGCGGCCGACATGCTGCCGGTGCTGTTCAAGCGGCCGCTGGACCTGCACCAGACCACGTTTGCGATGGGCGAATCGGTGGCCCATCTGCATGCGCTCTGGTTTGCAAACCTGCTGCAGCGCACGCTGGAGGCCGACGGCGTCTACCGCTTCTCGGCCCGGCCAGCCTGACCCCGCAGGCCGGGGCGCTGGGCCGGCTCACGACGGGATGGGCCGATGGCCGTCCCCGCAATACCCGATCCGAAGCAGCCCCCCCCCCTGCGCCCTGCGCAAGCGGTTTTTGCATCAAAATCGGCATTCTCCAGCGTCACATCGACTTTTGATGCTATGAATCCAGGAGATCTTTTTAGTCGACGAGAAGCTCGGAAGATCGGAAAAATCAGAATTCGACCCCGCTTTTCCCCACCGCGGGGCTACAGCGCAGGGGTGACCGACTGTTTCCGGAGCTCGCGGCGCAGTTGCGCGTAGCCGGGCATCACCGACTCCACCGTGTCCCAGAACTGCGGGCTGTGGTCCATCACGCGCAGGTGACTCAGTTCGTGCACCACCACGTAGTCGATCACCGGCAGACGGAAATGCACCAGCCGCCAGTTCAGCCGGATCGAGCCGTCCGCACGCGCGCTGCCCCAGCGGGTGCCGGCGTTCGACAGGCTCAGCTTTTTCCAGCTCACCCCCAGTTGCGGCGCAAAGTGATCCAGCCGCTGCCGGAACAGCTCGCGCGCCTGGCGCATCAGCCAAGCCTGTACCGCATCGCGAATCTGCGGCGCAGAAGCGGTGTGCGCCAGCGCCACGCGCAGCACCTGCGCAGGGGCGCCGGGCGCTGCAAGCGCACCCGGTTCGAGCTGCGCGCCGGCGGCGCTGAAGGGGTGCTTTGGGTCGATCAGCAGGCGCAGCGGCTCCCCCAGGTACGGCAGCACCGCGCCGTCGGCCCAGTTGATGCGTGCGGCTTCATGGCCGGCCTGGCGCTCGCGGGCCTCGCCCAGTTTGCGCAGGATCCAGGCGGATTTTTCGCGCAGCGCGGCATCGACCTCGCCCAGCGGTACCCAGCCAGGGGCGCGCACCGACAGGCCGTCGGGCCCGACGGAAAAACCGATGGTGCGGCGGCGGCTGCGGGCAAAGGCGTAGGCCACACGCGCGCCTTGCAGCAGCACCTCGCGGTTGGCACGCGGGTGAACAAACGACGCTGGCGCCAACGCCACCGCTTCCAGGCCGCCACCTGGCCCGTCTTTGACTCCTGAATCAGGAGCTAAAACCGTCAGCTTGACGCTGGATACACCCGGATTTTGATGAAAATCCGGTGTTTTCGGAGTCGGGGGGTCGGCGGCGGGCCGGGGCGCTGCGGGCGGCGCGACGTCGAACAGGTCGAGCGTGAGCTGCAGCAGGTTTCGCATCAGGGCACGTGGCGGGTTCCGGCCTGCAGGTTGGCGGCCGCGGCGGCCAGCGCGTCGTGCTCGATCACCCAGTCAGCAAAAGCGCCCAGATCGGCGTGGACCCGTGTGCCGGGCGGCAGCGCCGGCGGCAAAGACGCCTCACCGGCGGGCTCCGCCAGATCGGCCTGATCGGCCCGGTCCGCCGCCGGGACCGGTCGCAACAGGTGCGGCTCGCAGCCGGCCGCAGCGCCGGCCTGCAGGTGCAGCGGGTTGCTGCTGCAGACGCGCACATCGGGCAGATCCAGCCCGTAGCGCTCGCCGATCTGCTCGAACAGGCCAGTCTGCGGCAGCCGGCAATTGCAAACGTCTTCCGGGCCGTGCGGACAGAAGAACACCGCCTCCACGCGCCCGCCGGCCATCGTCAACAGCTTGTGCATCTTGCCGTGCATGGCGTTCAGCGCCGCCACGTCGAACAGGCCACGTCCCAGCCCCGACTGGTCGCACGCCACCACCGCCTGCACGCCGGCATGGTTGAGCCGCGCAATGGCTTCGAGTGCGCCGGGCAGCGGCTGCCAGTCGTCGGCCGACGGGATGAACCCGTCGCCGGCCGCGTTGATGGTGCCGTCGCGATCAAGGATGACCAGTTTCATCGGACTGATTATCGAAGACTTGGGGCGGCCTGGGGCAGTGTCTGCCAGCCGGTGACGAAGTGCCCGCTCCAGCGCCCGCTGCTCAATTGCAGCTGCAGCCGGTCACCGCTCTGCAGCGGGCGCAGCGACGCGTCGTCGATCAGCACGCGCTGCGGCTCGGGCAGCCCCGTCACGGTCAGGAACAGCTGCGTGCCGCCAGCGCCGCGCAGGCTGGGCGGCTTGAACTGGCTGGCCAGCACCGTCGCCGTCGCAGCCGGCAACGGGTGCAGGCCCTGCAGATTCAGGTGGCGCTGCAACAGGGCCGCCGTACCACCCACCCATAGCAGCACCCAGGCGGTGGCCGCCACCGGCGCCACGCGGCGCCAGCCCATGCGCCAGATCACCGCACCCAGCAGAACCATCAGCACCAGCCCGGCGAGCACCGGCCCGAGCAGATCCATCACACCGGCGGGCGCCGACACCGGCACCAGCGGCAGCGCCACCCCGGCAGGGCTGGCGCGCCCGGCCAGTTCGTCCAGCACCGAGCGCACGCCCACCAGCAACACCGGCGGCGCGAGCAGCAGCCAGCCGGCAAACTGCGGAGACGACAGCCACGCCTTGCGACCGGAGGCGGCGGCAGGGCGCGGCATCCAGCCCTCAGCCAGCCAGGCGCGACAGGTCGGCCACGCGGTTCATCGCGTCGTGCAGGCGCCTGAGCAAACCCTGGCGGTTCAGCCGCAGGTCCATTTCTTCGGCGTTGACCATCACGTCGTCAAAGAACGCGTCGACCGGGCCGCGGAAAGCCGCCAGCACCTTCAGCGAGGCGGTGTAGTCGCCAGCCTCGAACAGCGCGTCGGCTTCGGGTACGAAACGCCCCATCGCGGTGTGCAGGTCGATTTCGGCTTTTTCTTTCAGCAGCGCGGGATTCACGTGCGGATCCACCTCGCCTGCCTTCTTCAGGATGTTGCCGATGCGCTTGTTGGCGGCCGCCAGCGCCGGACTTTCGGGCAGCGCGGCAAAGGCGCGCACGGCGGCCAGGCGCTTCGGGATGGTCGACCATTGCCCCAGCTTCTGAGCGTAGATGGCAGCGTCGACTTCGGCCGCTTCATAGCCGCCGTCGCGCAAATAGCCCTTGAGCCGTTCAACCAGAAACTCGTCCAGCGCAGTGGCGTGGTCGCCCAGCAAGCCGGCCGGGAAAGCGGCAAACGCCATCCGGGTCAGCTCGTAAAACTGCAGCGGCAGCTCGCGCTCGATCAACATGCGGATCACGCCCAGCGCGTGGCGGCGCAGCGCGAACGGGTCCTTGTCGCCGGTTGGCAGGTTGCCGATGCCGAACATGCCGACCAGCGTTTCCAGCTTGTCGGCCAGCGCCACCACCACGCCGGTCGGGGTGCGGGGCAGCTCGTCACCGGCAAAACGCGGCTTGTAATGGTCTTCGATGGCAAAGGCGATGTCTTCGCTCAGGCCGTCGTGGCGCGCGTAGTAGCCGCCCATGATGCCCTGTAGCTCGGGAAACTCGCCCACCATGTCGGTCACCAGATCGGCCTTGGCCAGCTGGGCGGCGGTGTCGCAGGCCGCGGCCAGCGCCTCGCCGCCGGGTTGCTGGCCCGACTTCGCCAGCAGTCCTGCAATCCCGCGGGCAATGGCGCGCACGCGCTCCGTGCGCTCGCCCTGGGTGCCCAGCTTGTTGTGATAAACGACCTTGTCCAGGCCCGGCACGCGCGAGGCCAGCGTCTTCTTGCGGTCCTGGTCGAAGAAGAATTTGGCGTCGGCCAGGCGAGGGCGCACCACGCGCTCGTTGCCGCCGATCACCGCGCTGGCGTCGTCGGGGGTGATGTTGCTGACCACCAGGAAACGGTGGGTCAGCCGCCCCTGCGCGTCGAGCAGCGGGAAGTACTTCTGGTTCGCCTTCATCGTCAGGATCAGGCACTCCTGCGGCACGTCGAGAAACTGCTTTTCAAATTCACAGGTCAGCACGTTCGGGCGCTCGACGAGTGCGGTCACCTCGTCGAGCAGCGCATCGTCGTCGATCGGCTGGCAGCCGCCGCCGACTTTGGTCGCCGCCGCTGCCAGCTGGCGGGCGATCTCGGCGCGGCGCTCGTCGAACGACGCGATCACCGCGCCGTCACGCGCCAGCGTCTGCGCGTAGCTGTCGGCATCGGCCAGCACGACCGGCGAAACCGCCGCCTCGAAGCGGTGCCCCTGCGTGGCACGGCCGGCGGTCAGCCCCAGCGCCTTCACCGGCACCACCGTCTGCCCGTGCAGCGCGATCAGGCTGTGCGCCGGGCGTACGAACTGCACGCTGCTCCAGCCGGGCAGCTCGCAATCGGTCTCCAGCTGGTAGGTCATGACCTTGGGGATCGGCAGTTTGGCGATGGTTTCGTCCAGCGCCTTTTGCAGGCCGGTATCGAGCGTCGCACCGGTCACCAGGCTGTCGTAGAACAGCGCCTCGGCCTTGCCGTCGGGCGCGCGCTTGAGAGCGGCAACGGCCGCCACCGGGTCGGTCACGTCGGCGCCCAGGGCCGCGAGTTTTTTCAGCAGGGCCGGGGTGGCCTGACCGTCGGCGGTCAGGCCGACCGAGACCGGCATCAGCTTTTGCTGCACGGCCTTGTCTTCGGCCTTGAGCCAGACGTGGCTGACATGGGCCGCCAGCCGGCGCGGCGACGCGAAGGCGGTGACCACGGTGTCGGACGATGTCAGCCCCTGGGCTTTCAGCTGGTCGGCCAGCACGCCGGCAAAAGCATCGCCCAGCTTGCGCAGCGCCTTGGGAGGAAGCTCCTCCACGAACAGTTCAACGAGCAGATTCTGTGTGGTCATTTTTGTGGTTCTCCCGGGCTCACGCGGCTTTCTGGGTCATCTGCGCCACCCACTCGGGCGGGGCCATCGGGAAGCCCAGGCGCTCGCGGCTGTCGTAGTAGCTTTGCGCCACGGCGCGAGCCAGGTTGCGGATGCGGCCGATGTAGGCGGCGCGCTCGGTGACGCTGATGGCGCCGCGCGCGTCCAGCAGGTTGAAGCTGTGCGCGCACTTGAGCACCTGCTCGTACGCGGGCAACGCCAGCTGCTGCACCATCAGGTATTTGGCCTGCTTTTCGTGGGCGGCAAAGGCGGTGAACAGGAAGTCGGCGTCGCTGTGCTCGAAGTTGTAGGCCGACTGCTCTTTCTCGTTCTGCAGGTACACATCCCCATAGCTCATGGTGTCCGTCCACTTGAGGTTGTAGACGTTGTCCACGCCCTGCAGGTACATGGCCAAACGCTCCAGGCCGTAGGTGATCTCGCCGGTGATGGGCCGGCAGTCGATGCCGCCAACCTGCTGGAAATAGGTGAACTGCGTCACCTCCATGCCGTTGAGCCAGACTTCCCAGCCCAGACCCCAGGCGCCCAGCGTGGGGTTCTCCCAGTCGTCTTCGACGAAGCGGATGTCGTTCTTCTTCAGATCGAAACCCAAGGCTTCGAGCGAGCCCAGGTACAGCTCCAGGATGTTGGCCGGCGCCGGCTTGAGCACCACCTGGTACTGGTAGTAGTGCTGCAGGCGGTTGGGGTTTTCGCCGTAGCGGCCGTCCTTGGGGCGGCGGCTGGGCTGCACGTAGGCGGCCTTCCACGGCTCGGGGCCGAGCGCGCGCAGGAAGGTGGCGGTGTGGCTGGTGCCGGCGCCGACTTCCATGTCGTAGGGCTGCAACAGCGCGCAGCCCTGTGCGTCCCAGTAGGACTGCAGTTTCAGAATGATTTGCTGGAAGGTCAACATGCCTGGCTGTGCGGGTCCGAACCCGCGCGAGAGGGGGTCAGTTCGGTGGACGCGCCGCTGGCGCGGCGCAAACCACTGATTTTACCGGCCGCATGCACAACAGCCCGGCCGCTCTCGCGAGCAACCGGGCTGCAACTGGCGCCAGGCGGGTCTCTGGCCGCGCGGGATCAGCCTTCCCAGCGGCGAAGCACCAGGCTGGCATTGGTGCCGCCGAAGCCGAAGCTGTTGGACAGCGCCTGGCGCAGCGGCGCGTCCCGCGTGGTGCGCACCAGCGGCATGCCCTCGGCGGCGGGCTCCAGCGTCTCGACGTTGGCGGAGCCGGCGATGAAGCCCTGCTGCAGCATCAGAAGGCAGTAGATGGCCTCCTGCACGCCGGTGGCGCCCAGCGAATGGCCGGTGAGCGACTTGGTCGACGAAAACGGGGGAACGGCGTCGCCGAACACCGCACGAATGGCGCGCAGCTCGGGCACATCGCCCACCGGCGTCGAGGTGCCGTGGGTGTTGATGTAGTCGATCGGGCCCTCCAGCCCGGCAATGGCCTGGCGCATGCAGGCGATGGCGCCGTCACCCGAGGGCGCGACCATGTCGGCGCCGTCGGACGTCGCGCCAAAGCCGACGATCTCGCCCAGGATGGTGGCGCCGCGTGCCTGCGCGTGCTCCAGACTCTCCAGCACCATCGCGCCGCCGCCGCCCGAGAGCACGAAGCCGTCGCGGTTCGCGTCGTAGGCGCGCGAAGCTTTTTCAGGGGCGGCGTTGTAGGCGCTGGACATCGCGCCCATCGCGTCGAACAGCAGGCCCATGCCCCAGCTCAGTTCTTCGCCACCGCCGGCAAACATCACGTCCTGCAGACCGAACTGGATCTGCTGCGCTGCCGCGCCGATGCAATGCGCCGAGGTGCTGCAGGCCGACGTGATCGAATAGTTGATGCCCTTGATGCCGAAGTTGGTCGACAGGCAGGCCGAAACCGTGGAGCTCATGCAGCGTGTGACCTGGTAGGGCCCGACGCGGCGAATGCCCTTGCTGCGCAGGATGTCGGCCGACTCGATCTGGTTGGCCGGCGAGCCGCCGCCCGAGCCCATGATCAGGCCGGTGCGCGGATGGGAAACCTGCTCGGGCGTCAGCCCCGACTGCGCAATGGCGTTGGCCAGCGAGATGTGCGCGTAAGCGGCGGCATCGCCCATGAAGCGCAACTGCTTGCGGTCGATCAGCGCCTCCAGGTCGATCTGCGGCACGCCGGCAACCTGGCTGCGCATGCCCATCTCGGCGAACTGCGGCATCGCGCGGATGCCGGAGCGGCTCTCGCGCAGCGACGCCGTCACCGTTTCGTTGTCGTTGCCGATGCACGAGACGATGCCCGTGCCCGTGATCACCACCCGTTTCATGCCGACTCTCCCCGGGCTGCGCCCGCCTGTGCTGCATCTTCGCGCTGGAACAAGCCCACGCGCAAGTCGCTGGCCACGTAAATCTCCTTGCCGTCCACCAGCATGCGCGCATCGCCAATGGCCATCACCAGCTTGCGCTTGATCAGCCGCTTGATGTCGATTTCATAGGTGACGAGCTTGGCGTCCGGATTGACTTCGCCGCTGAACTTGACCTCGCCGCAACCGAGCGCGCGCCCGCGCCCCGGCAGTTGCAGCCAGGTCAGGTAAAAACCGATCAGCTGCCACATCGCGTCCAGACCCAGGCAGCCGGGCATCACCGGATCGCCCTGGAAATGGCAGGCAAAAAACCACAGGTCCGGCTTGACGTCGAGCTCGGCGCGGATGCTGCCCAGGCCGTGCGCGCCGTCCTTGTCGTCCATGTGCGTGACGCGGTCGAACATCAGCATCGGCGGCAGCGGCAGCCGGCCACTGTCGGGCCGGAAAAGCCGGCCTTCGCCGGATGCGATCAGTTGTTCGTAGCTGAAGGAATCTGCCATCTTGTTGGTGCTCCAGAATGCGGGCCGTCCGCTTGACGTTATCACGGCATGCAGCCCGCGCTCGGGGCCGCAGCGGACATTATCAAGGCAAGCGCGACCGCGCCCGAACCCCGCCTTGTGATTGGATACCGGTCATGCGTCGTTGCTGTGACATCCATCAAGC
This sequence comes from Burkholderiaceae bacterium, assembly GCA_014879655.1. Taxonomy (GTDB): domain Bacteria; phylum Pseudomonadota; class Gammaproteobacteria; order Burkholderiales; family Burkholderiaceae_C; genus JACSRS01. Next base: position 6,907 of record JACSRS010000027.1, on the reverse strand, counting down.
CCATCACCGTGCATCGGGCTGTCGCCGTCGCAACGCGGCGACGGTCACCACCGCAAGCGCCAGCAGCCAGACGGGCCACAGCCCCAGCCACGACACCCACTGCGCGTAGGGCGTGAGCCCGGTGCGGCCCTGCACCGTGCCGGTCAGGATGCCGCGCGTGTGCCGCTGCAGGCTGTGCGTGACCGCGCCACGGTGGTCGATGATGACCGTCGGACCGGTGTTGGTGGCGCGCAGCATCGGACGCTGAAACTCCAGCGCACGCATGCGCGAGATCTGCAGGTGCTGGTCAATCGCCAGCGTGTTGCCGAACCAGGCGATGTTGCTGACATTGACCAGTATCGTGGGCGCAACGGCCGGATCGGCGAAACGAGCGCCCAGTTCTTCGCCGAACAAGTCTTCGTAGCAGATGTTGGGCGCCAGCCGCTGGCCCTGCCACTGGAACGAGGGCGCCGTCAGCGGCCCCCGGTTGAAGTCGCCCAGCGGAATGTGCATCAGGTCCAGAAACCAGCGAAAGAACGGCGGGATGAATTCGCCGAACGGCACCAGGTGGTGCTTGTCGTAGGTATAGGGCGCCGCCTGGCCCGGGCGCAGCCCGACCACCGAATTGGTGTAGCCCAGGCGCAGGCTCCCCAGCGGAATGCCGATCAGCGCCGCCTGATCGCCAGTGGCAAAGCGCGCCGCCAGCGCCGCCCAGTAGCCGTCGGGCAACTGCGCCGGCAGCAACGGAATCGCGGTTTCCGGCGCCACCACCAGCGCCGCGCGGTTGTCCAGCAGGGCCTGCCCGTACCAGCGCAACGAATCCGCCACGCCGGTGCCCGGCTGGAATTTCTGATCCTGCGAAATATTGCCCTGCAACAGTGCCACGTCCAGCGAGCCGGCTGCTTCACTGAACGGCCGCGTCACCTGGGGCAGCGCCAGCAGCACAGCCAGCATCAGCACGACAGCCGCAGCTCCCTGCCCCCGCGTGCGCGCTGCCGGCCCGCGCAGCACGAAGGCGGCAGCCAGCGCCAGCCAGGCGGCGACGAAGCCGATGCCGTAGGCGCCGACCCAGGGCGCCAGCCCCGCCAGCGGCCCGTGGGTGTGGGCGTAGGCACCCATGCCCCACGGAAACCCGGTGAACCAGCGCGCCCGCGCCAGTTCGGCGAGTGTCCACAATGAAGCAAAAACAAGAGCAGGAAACCACGGTTTGACGCTGGGATTTCTTTGAAAAAGCACCAAAAACACCGTACAGGCAGCTGCGTAGTACAGCGCCAGCGCCCCGGCCAGCGCGCCCACCGCCAGCACTGCCAGCGGCGCGGCCAGACCGCCGTAGACGTGCAGCGAGATGTACAGCCACCACCAGGTGCCGGCCAGCCAGGCCGTGGCAAACAGCCAGCCCAGCCAGGCGCCGCGCCGCCAGCTGGCGTCCGGCAAGCGGCGCCGGTCCGGCGAACCTGTGCCCGCTGCGGGAGGGGCCATCAACTGCCAGCCGAGCAGCGTGAGACTGGCCAGTTGCAGCAACCACAGCGGTTCGCCGTTCCAGGGATTTGCGATGGCCAATGCCTGCGCCAGGCCGGCCACGAGCGCAAGCAGGCTGGAGCGGGTCAGACGCGCACCCATGCGCTGCAGCGCGCGCTCAGTCGACGGGCGCCGCGCCCGCCTCGGGAGACACCTTGAACCAGCGCACCGCGCCGCCCTTGGCGTGCAGCACGACGAAGTTCAGGCCCGCCATCGTGTGGAATTCGCCACGTTTGGGCACGCGCCCCATTTCGTGCGCAATCAGCCCGCCGATGGTTTCGAAGGTCTCGTCCGGATCGGACGATTGCAGCTTCACGCCAAAGGCCTCGTTCACCCGCTCGACCGAGGTGTCGCCGCTGACGCGGAAGGTGCGGTCGGCCAGCGCGTAGATGTCGCCTTCGTCTTCCGGGATGTCGAATTCGTCCTCGATTTCACCGACGATCTCTTCCAGCAGGTCTTCAATGGTGATCAGCCCGGCGGTGCGCCCGAACTCGTCGATCACCATGGCCAGATGGATACGGTTGGCGCGAAACTCGCGCAGCAGGTCGTTCAGCCCCTTGCTCTCGGGCACAAAGACGGCCGGTCGCACCAGCGCGCGGATGTTCAGCTCGGGCGCACGCTGGAGTTTCAGCAGGTCCTTGGCCATCAGCATGCCGATGATGTTCTCGCGATCGCCCTCGTAGACCGGAAAGCGCGAGTGCGCGGTTTCGATCACCAGGTTGAGCAATTCGTCGAACGGCGCCGCGATGTCGACCAGATCCATGCGTGGCGCGGCAACCATCACGTCGCCGGCGGTCATGTTGGCCATGCGGATCACGCCTTCGAGCATGATGCGGCTTTCGGCGTTGATGACCTGGTTGTCCTCGGCCTCGGCCAGGGTTTCGATCAGTTCCTCCGGCGAATCGGGCCCGGGGTGAAGGAATTCGGCGAGCTTGCGCAGGAAGGAGCGTTTGTCTTCGCGCTCGATCGAGCGCGCAGGGTGTGGGTCGGACACAGCCGTGGGGTGCAGGACGTGCGGTAGTTGAAACAGGCCCGAGGATAGCCCAAAGCCGAGACAGCGCCCAGACGCCAGCCGCCCCCCGGCCGGGCGCCGCGCGGATCAGCGTCCGGAACCGGCGCCCGCGTTGCTCGCGCTGCGGCGCACGCGCGGCAGGCCGTCGATGAGGTCGTGCACCCGCTTGGCGCCGGACTTGACGGTGAAATCGGCCTCGGCGATGCGGTGGTCGACCAGTTCGCTGACCTGCGAATCCAGCGTGGCCGCCGGCAGCGTCAGCCACGCCTCGCTCTCTGAGCCGTCGCGCTCAACCACGGCGCCGGCCTTTCGCGCGATGGTCAGCATGGCGGTGTTTTCTGACAGTGCGTGAATGAAGATCGTCGACACGCCCTGGTTGCGCGCATGGATGATGGCGCGGTCGAACAGCCGGGTACCGTAGCCGCGGCCACGCGCGTGGGCCTGCACCGAAACGCCGAACTCGGCACGCGAGGCGCAGCGGGGATCAATGCCGAAGGCCAGGTGCGCCATCGCGATCAGTTCGAGCTTGCGGTTGGTGATGCCGAAGATCTCGTCGCGGCGGAAATCCAGGCCGTTGACGTAGAGGCGGATCTGCTCGTCCGAGGCGCCGTAGCCGAACCGCAGGTAACGGTCGTCAGCGTCCAGCGACAGCAGGTGGCGGGCAATCGACTCGCGCTCGTCCGGCCCGATCGAGCGGATCGGCACGATGGGCAGCAACGGCCGGCTGGCCGGCCCGTCGCCGGCGACGGCAGGTGCTGCGGCTTCGCTGACACGTTCTTTCTGGGCGGGACACAGCAGGTCCCGCCCCGCGTCCAGGGACACTTTCAGGAGGTTTTTCGCTTGTTCCATGCTTTCAATCTAAGGGCAAACCCTAGGTGACACACCCCAGTGCCGTTGAAAAGGCAAGGGGGGTCGGGCCTTTCAGATTTCATTTTTTTGATCTTTTTGGCCTTCAGCCAGCGTCAAATCAACCGTTTCAGCTATCGAAACAGTAGTATTTGAAGCTATGTGGCGGGCCCACGCGCTGCACCGATGGTTGTTGCAGTGCAACAAATCAGTTGAAAATCAACCCGCCAGACCCTGCCGGTGTGGACAAAAAGCCTTCCCGGCCCGGCTCAGGACAGGGGAATGGCGGTGGTGGACTTGACCCGGTCCATCACGAAACTGGTCTTGCAGTCCTGCACGCTGGGGTGCTGCAAGAGTGTGTCCATCATGAAGCGCGAGTAGGCGGCCATGTCGGCCACCAGCAGGCGCAGCAGAAAGTCCATCTCGCCGGTCAGCGCCACGCATTCCCCCACTTCGGGCCAGGCCAGCACGCTGGCGCGGAAAAGGTCCATCGGGTTGCGCTTGGCGCCGCCCGCGTGTTTTTCGAGCCGGACGTTGACATAGGCGGTCAGGCCCAGCCCCACCGACTCCGGCCGCACCAGCGCGACATAGCGCTCGATCACACCCGCCGTTTCCAGCCGCTTGACCCGGCGCAGCACCGCACTGGGCGACAGGCCGACCTGCTGGCCCAGCGCGTCGCAGGTCAGCCGGCCGTCCTGCTGCAGGCTGTGCAGCAGCGCGGTGTCCAGACGATCGAGTTCGGGGAGGTGGGCCATCGGTGCGCTCCGGGGTTTGCAGGGTTGAACGCATATTTTCTGCGTTGATTTCATGAATTACACAATATTTCGGCGAATGGTCTGCTATATCAGGCTGATTTCGGCGACATTTGCAGCCGATCGGCGCGTAAAGTTCAGGTTTTGCCGCGACAGCTACGGAGACGCCATGAACAACGCCACCCCGCAGAACCCCGACTGGCCCAATCCCATGGGCACGGCCGGCTTTGAATTCATCGAATACGCCGCGCCGGACCCACAAGCCATGGGCGCGCTGTTTCAGCAGATGGGTTTCACCGCGGTGGCCCGGCATCGCCACAAGGCGGTGACGCTGTACCGCCAGGGCGGCATCAACTTCATCCTGAACGCCGAGCCCGACTCGTTCGCCCAGCGCTTCGCCCGGCTGCACGGCCCGAGCATCTGCGCCATCGCGTTTCGCGTCGAAGACGCCAAGGCGGCCTACGAGCGCGCGCTGTCACTGGGCGCCTGGGGCTACGCGGGCCAGGCCGGTCCGGGCGAGCTGAACATTCCCGCGATCAAGGGCATTGGCGACAGCCTGATCTACCTGGTGGACCGCTGGCGCGGCAAGCACGGCGCACAACCCGGCGGGATCGGCAACATCGGCTTTTTCGATGTCGACTTCGAACCGCTGCCCGGCGTGGAACCGGCGCAGGCGCTGAATCCGGCCGGCCACGGCCTCACCACCATCGACCACCTGACCCACAACGTGCACCGCGGCCGGATGGAGGAATGGTCATCGTTCTACGAGCGCCTGTTCAACTTCCGCGAGGTGCGTTACTTCGATCTGGAAGGCCAGGTGACCGGCATCAAGAGCAAGGCGATGACCAGCCCCTGCGGGCTGATCCGCATCCCGATCAACGAAGAAGGCAACGATCAGGCAGGCCAGATCCAGGAATACCTGGACCGCTACCACGGCGAAGGCATCCAGCACGTCGCGCTGGCCAGCAACAACCTGCTCGACACCGTGGACGCGCTGCAGATGGCCGGCCTGAAATTGCTGACCACCGGCGACACCTACTACGAACTGCTGGACAAACGCATCCCGGGCCACGGCGAAGATGTGGCCGCGCTGCAGCAGCGCAACATTCTGGTCGACGGATCACACGGCGAGCTGCTGCTGCAGATCTTCAGCGAAAACCAGCTGGGGCCGATCTTCTTCGAGTTCATCCAGCGCAAGGGCAACCAGGGCTTCGGCGAGGGCAACTTCAAGGCGCTGTTCGAGTCGATGGAGCTGGACCAGATGCGCCGCGGCGTGCTCAAGAGCAAGGACTGACCGGCTGCAGGCGCAGCTGCGCCTGGTCCCAGCCACCGCCCCTATTTCCAGCTGGCCAGCGCCTCGCGCGTCTGCGCCCACAGCAGGTGCAGGCGCGCCACCTGCGCTGGCGCCGCTTCCGAAACCGTCTCTCGTGAGTCTTCTTCAATCCGCCGGCACAGCGACTGCAACGCGGACGCGCCGACGTTGCCCGCCGCACCCTTGAGCGCATGGGCCGCGACGGACAGCGCCGCCGCGTCGCCGCTGGCCACCGCCGCTTCGATCACGGCCAGCCGCTGCGGGGCTTCGGCGATGAACATCGCGACGACTTCCCGGATCATGGTCCGCTCATCGTCATCGAACTCGCGGAATTCCTCCAGCCGGCTGAAGTCCATCAGCTTGTCCGGTTCATCGCCCCCGTCCTGGCCGTCAAGGGCCAGCGCCGGCTCCCGGTCGATGGCATCGGCCAGCCGCTGACGGTCGTGGCTGCCGGCCCATTTTTCCAGCACCCGCGCCAGCGCAGCCACTTGCAGCGGCTTGGTCAGATACGCCACCATGCCGGCATCGAGGCAGCGTTGTTCATCCTGGGGCAAGGCCGCCGCAGTGAGTGCAATCACCGGCGGCGCAGCCGCGCCCCAGGCCTCGATGATCTGGCGCGTTGCGAGAAGTCCGTCGATCTGCGGCATGTTCAGATCCATCAGGATGGCGGCAAACAGCGGACCGTTTGCCATCGAGCGAGCGACCGCTGCAACCGCTTCGCGGCCCCCGGCCGCCTGCTCCACGTCAAAGCCCAGCCGCGCCAGCATCGCGGCAGCCACCTTGCGGTTGACGGCGAGATCGTCGACGACCAGCACCGTCTTGCGCGCCCCAGCCGGCGCCGACTGGGTGTCAGCCGTCCGGACCGCCTGCCAGCGGCCGGGCGCCAGACAACGAAGCAGGGTCTCGCACAACTGCGCCTGGCGAACGGGTTTGAGCAGCAGCGCATCAAACAGCCGGGCATTGGCGCTGTTGGCCGGCATCATTCCCGAGCTGAGCAATATCAGCGAGATGCCCGCCCATTCGGGCCGGCTGCGAATGGTGCGCGCCAGCATCACCGCGTCCATCTCCGACAGGTGCATGTCCATCAGGATGATCTCCGGCATCCAGGGCAGACGGGTACCCGCATCGCGGCTCATCGACGCAAGCGCTGCGGGCAACCGGCGCCGCTCCTGTGCAGCCTCGATCCACTCCAGCGCCTGGCTTCCGCCCTCTGCCAGCGCCACCTCCATCGCCCAGCCGGCCAACTGGCGTCGCAGAAAACGCACCGGGCTGGCCGCGTCGTGCACGATCAGCACCCGGCCCGCCAGCAGGCGGCCGGCGTCGGGTGCCGGGCTCTCGAAGGGCAAGGCGTCGGCCACCGGCACCTGCACCTGCACGGTGAACCAGAAACTCGACCCCTGGTCGAGCTCGCTTTCGACACCGATGCGCCCGCCCATCAGCCCCACCAGGCCACGGCAGATCGCCAGGCCCAGACCCGATCCGCCGTAC
>JACSRS010000133.1 GCA_014879655.1 Burkholderiaceae bacterium | reverse complement strand
CGGCGGCGCAGGCCCGGGCGGCGGTGCAGTGGGGGCGCCAACCATTGCGAATCCATCGCCTGCGGCTGGCGCGTCCGGCCCTCGCGGTGACGCGACGCCACCTGCACCTTCTGCATCCGGTACCCGGTAAGGGCAGGTCCCATGCAACTGCCTGAAATTTCGATTCGCCGCCCGGTTTTTGCCACGGTGCTGTCGTTGCTGATCGTGTTGATCGGCTTGGTCTCGTTTGACCGCCTCTCGGTACGCGAATACCCGAAGATCGACGAACCGGTGGTGACGGTGGAAACCCGCTTCGCGGGCGCGTCCAGCGAGGTGATCGAGTCGCAGGTGACCAAGGTGCTGGAAGACTCGCTGGCGGGCATCGAGGGTCTGGACGTCATCAGTTCGATCTCGCGCCAGGAGCAGAGCCAGATCACGATACGCTTTGCGCTCTCGCGCGATGCCGACTCAGCGGCGGCCGATGTGCGCGACAAGGTCTCCCGCGTTCGGCAGAAGCTCCCCCAGGGCATCGACGAGCCGGTGATATCCAAGGTCGAGGCTGACGCCTTCCCGGTGATCTGGCTGGCGCTGAGCTCGGACACGCTGGACGCGCTGCAACTGTCCGACATCGCCAACCGGCTGGTCAAGCCGGTGCTGCAGACGGCGCCTGGCGCGGCCGATGTGCGGATTTTTGGCGAGCGCAAGTTCTCCATGCGCATCTGGCTCGACCCGGACCGGCTGGCGGCCTACCGCCTCACCGTGCAAGACGTCGAAGACGCGCTGCGCCGCAGCAACCTGGAAGTGCCGTCGGGGCGCATCGAGAGCCGCAACCGCGAGTTCAACGTCACGGCGGCCACCGATCTGCAGCGACCCCAGGACTTTGCCCAGGTGGTGATTCGAACCGTGAACGGGCAGTCCGTCCGCATCAGTGATGTGGCGCGCGTCTCGCAGGGTCCGCAAAGTGAGCGCACCAGCGTGCGGCTCAACGGTCGCGATGCGGTCTCGCTGGGTGTGATCCGACAGGCGACGGCCAATCCTCTGGACCTTTCGGCGGGCGTGCGAAAGCTGCTGGACAAGATCCGCCGTGATCTGCCACCGGGCGTGACGGTGGATGTCGCCAACGACAACTCGGTGTTCATTGACCGCTCGATCAAGGCGGTGTATTCGACGATCGCCGAAGCCGTCGTGCTGGTGGCGCTGGTGATCTTCTTCTTCCTGCGCACCTTCCGAGCTTCCATCATCCCGCTGATCACCATTCCGGTCAGCCTGGTCGGCACCTTCGCACTGATGGCGCTGGCCGGCTTCACGATCAACACGCTGACGCTGCTGGCGCTGGTGCTGGCGATCGGCCTGGTGGTGGACGACGCCATCGTGGTGCTCGAGAACATCTACCGCCACATCGAGGAGGGGCTCAGTCCGTTCCAGGCCTCGATCAAGGGGGCGCGCGAGATCGGCTTTGCGGTGGTCGCCATGACGCTGACGCTGGCCGCCGTCTACGCGCCGCTGGCGTTTTCGCCGGGGCGAACCGGCCGGCTGTTCACCGAGTTTGCGCTGGCACTGGCCGGCTCGGTGGTGGTGTCCGGCTTCGTCGCGTTGACGCTGTCGCCGATGATGTGCTCCCTGCTGCTGCGCCACAACCCCAATCCGGGCTGGTTCGACCGGCACATCGAGTCCGGCCTGAAGGCGATGACCCGGGGCTATGCGCGCCTGCTCGACACTTCGCTGAAAGTGCGCTGGCTGGTGGTGGCGGTGATGATGGGCAGCGGCGTGCTGGTCTGGTCGCTGCTGTCGGGCATCAAGAGTGAGCTGGCGCCGCTGGAAGACCGGGGCGTGATCCTCACCGTCATCAACGGGCCGGACGGGGCGACGCTGGACTACACCAACCGCTATGCCCAGGCGATCGAACGCATCGGTCAGGGATACAAGGAATTCGACCGCGTGTTCGTCGTCAATGGCAATCCGTCGGTCGCGCAGGGCAACGTGTTTCTGCGGGCGGTGCCCTGGGAGGACCGTAAGAAGAGCACGCTGGAGATCGCACGCGAAATCACGCCACGCATCGCCGGACTGCCGGGGGTGTCGGCATTCCCGATCACGCCGCCGTCACTGGGCCAGGGTTTTCGCGAACGCCCGGTCAACTTCGTCATCCTCACCTCCGACAGCTATGCCAACCTCTCGCAGGTGGTGCGCAACTTCCAGGATGAGCTGGCGAAGAACCCCGGCTTTGTTCAGGTGGATACCGATCTGCGGTTGAACAAGCCGGAGGTCAAGCTGGAGGTGGACCGCGAGCGGGCGGCCGACATGGGTGTCAGCGTCGAAGCAATTGCCCGCGCCGTCGAGACCATGCTCGGCGGGCGCACGGTGACACGCTACAAGCGCGAAGGCGAGCAGTACGACGTGGTGGTGCAGACCAACCCGACGGGTCGCGAGGCGCCGGACGACATCGAGAAGATCTTCGTGCGCGGCCGCGGCGACGCGATGATTCCGCTCTCGGCGCTGGTGAAGCTGCGTGAAGTGGTGGTGCCACGCGAACTCAACCACTTCGGCCAGCGGCGCTCGGCGTCGATCACCGCCAACCTGGCGCCCAACTACGCGCTGGGTGAGGCTCTGACGTTCATGGATGCGACGGCCCAGAAGGTGCTCAAGCCCGGTTACGCGACTGACCTGAACGGCAGCAGCCGCGAGTTTCGCAACGCTTCGGGTTCGCTGGCCATCGTGTTCGCGCTGGCGCTGCTGTTCATCTACCTGGTGCTGGCGGCGCAGTTCGAGAGCTTCATCGACCCCTTCATCATCATGCTGAGCGTGCCGTTGTCGATGGCGGGGGCGTTGCTGGCGCTGAAATGGACCGGAGGCACGCTCAACGTGTTCAGTCAGATCGGGCTGATCACACTGGTCGGCCTGATCACCAAGCACGGCATCCTGATCGTCGAATTCGCCAATCAGTTGCGCGAGCAGGGACTGGCAATGGGCGATGCGATCCGCCAGTCAGCGGCGCAGCGGCTGCGCCCGATCCTGATGACCACCGGGGCCATGGTGCTGGGCGCGCTGCCGCTGGCGCTGGCCACGGGTGCCGGTGCCGAGAGCCGCCGGCAGATCGGCTGGGTCATCGTCGGCGGCATGAGTCTGGGCACGCTGCTGACCATTTTTGTCGTGCCGACCATGTACACCCTGCTGGCGCGTCGCCATGCGCCGGGAGCGATCAGGACGGCCGGGCCGGCTGACACGCCGGACGATCCGGGGACACCGGCCGGGGCGGCTGACAAGGCGACCACCGGCACCGCGCCGGCGCACTGAACGGGCTTTGTGCCCGGGGCCGGTGCGGTCGCTTCAGCTGTCCTTGTAGCGCTGCATCACATAGGTTCCCGGGGCGTCGCCCAGTCGGGCCTTGTCCGGCACCGGTGTCGGGCGGACCTTGCGCGACGAGCGGGCGGCCAGCCAGCGGTGCCAGGCGGGCCACCAGGAGCCCTCGCTGCAGGGCGCGGTGTGCAGCCACTGGTCCGGCTCCACCCAGGGGCCGTGCGCTTCGCGGGTGGCTTGCTGGTAGCTGCGGTTGGCATGACCCGGTTCCGAGATGATGCCGGCGTTGTGGCCGCCGCTGGTCAGCACGAAGGTGATTTCGGCGTCGCACAGGTGATGCAGCTTGTAGACCGAGCGCCACGGCGAGATGTGGTCGCGCTCGGTGCCGACCATGAAGACCGGCAGGCGGATGTCGGCCAGCGACACCACCCGGCCGTCGACCCGGAAGCTGCTGGTGGCCAGCGCATTCTTCAGATACAGCGAGGTCAGGTATTCGTGGTGCATGCGCGCCGGCATGCGGGTGGTGTCGGCGTTCCAGGCCATCAGGTCGTTGGCCTGCTCCCGTTCGCCCATCAGGTACTCGCGCATCCGACGGGTCCAGACCAGATCGCGCGAGTGCAGGAACTGGAACGAGCCGGCCATCTGGTTGCCGCTCAGATAGCCCTGGCCGCGGGTGATGTTGTCGAGAAAACCGATCTGGCTCTCATCGATGAACAGACCGAGTTCGCCCGGCTGCGAAAAATCGGTCTGCGCCGCCAGCAGCGACAGCGACCTGAGCGACGGCAGGCCCCGGTGCCCCATCACGCCGTCGCCGCCCTGGCGGGCCAGGGCCGCAGCCGCGATGGCCAGCAGCGTGCCACCCAGGCAATACCCCATGGCGTGCACGCCAACCGGCTTGCCACTCAGCTGGCCGATGGCCTGCAGCGCATCGAGCACACCCAGGCGCAGGTAATCGTCCAGCGTCAGATTGTGGTCGCTGGCGTCCGGGTTGCGCCACGACAGCATGTAGACCGTGTGCCCCTGGCTGACCAGGTAGCGGACCATCGAGTTGTGCGGCGACAGGTCGAGAATGTAGAACTTCATGATCCACGAGGGCACGATGAACACCGGTTCCGGGTGCACCGTCGGTGTCTGTGCGTCATAGCGGATCAGCTCGATCAGGTGATTGCGGTGCACCACCTGGCCCGGTGTCACCGCCACGTCGCGGCCGACCCTGAAGCGGTCCTGCTGCGCCAGATCCGCCGCCGTCGGCACGCCCGTCACGTCGGCCAGCCAGTTCTGCGCGCCTTGCACCAGATGACTGGCGCCCGAATCGGCCACGTCCTGCAGAACCACCGGGTTGGTGGGCAGCCAGTTGGCCGGCGCCATCACGCCAAGCCACTGCCGGGCAAAGAACTGCGCCATCTCGGCATGGTGGGCCGTCATGCCGGGTACGCGGGTTGCCGCCTGCCAGAAAGCCTCGGCGTTGCGAAAACCGGTGCGCCACTGGCTGAAAGGCCATTGCGCCCAGGCTTCGTGCCGGAAGCGCGGATCATCGTCAGCCGCTCCGGCACCCTCATCGGCACCGTCTTGCTGGTTCAGCGTGTCGCGCAGCAGTTGCGTGCCCAGCGCCGCCAGTTCCATCTGCCGACCCGGTGAGACGCCCAGGTGCCAGGCCCAGTCAGCCAGCGCCAGCGACAGCGAGACCGGCGACAGCCCGCCGAAAAGCGGTGCCGCGCTCGCGTGTACCAGACGGTCGAGGCGCTGGGTTGGCGTTTCCTGCGCCAGCGAAGGTACCGGTTGCACAGGGGGAGCGGCAGGGGGCTTTTTCATGAAAGTGTCCGGCGATACCCGGGGGCGGGTAATGAAGGTGCTGAATGAATCATTCTGGCGCCGGCTCTTCGGTCCGGCGTTGATGCGGGTCAAGTCCGGCCGGTTTCCGTTGCCGCCGGTTCGCCGGCGGGTTGCCGCAGGTGCAGGCCCGAATAATTGATCCAGCGCAAGTCGGGCCCCCGGGTGCGGCCTAGCATGACCGGATGACGCCCGTGTTTGATCCGATGCGCCTGAGCGCGGTTTCGCTCGACGTGCTGGCAGCCGCCCGTAGCGGCGCCGACGCCATTGCCGATCGCCAGCGCAAGCGCCTGGCGCGGGTGGTACAGGGCGCCCGGCGCGACTCGGCGTTCTACCGCGAACACCTTCGTGATGTGTCGCCCGACGCGCCGCTGGCTGCGCTGCCGGTGGTGAACCGGCGCGAACTGATGGAAAACTTTGACCGATGGGTGACTGATCCGTCGCTGACGCTGGCCGGCCTGCAGGCCTTCACCGCCGACCCGGCGCGGCTGGCGCAGGCCTTTCAGGGGCGCTATGTTGTCTGGGAGAGCTCAGGCACCAGCGGTCAGCCCGGCATCTTTGTGCAGGACGCGCAGGCGATGGCGGTGTACGACGCGCTCGAAGCCCTGCGGCGCGACGCGCCCCGGCCGCAGCTGCGCTGGCTCGATCCGCTGTACCTGAACGAGCGCATCGCCTTCGTCGGTGCGACCGGCGGGCATTTTGCAAGCGTGGTCTCGATCGAGCGGCTGCGCCAGATCAACCCCTGGATGGCGCGCGCGGTGCACAGCTTTTCCATCCTGCAGCCACTTGACCGCCTCGTCGATCAGCTCAACGCCTTTGCACCGACAGTGATCGCCACCTACCCCAGTGCGGCGGCCTACCTGGCCGAGCAGTCGCTCGCCGACCGCTTCAAGGCCCGTGTGCGGGAGGTCTGGACCGGCGGCGAAACGCTGAGCCCCTCGGTGCGCCGGCACATCGAGCGCTCGCTCGGTTGCACCGTGCGCAACAGCTACGGCGCGTCCGAGTTTCTGACACTGGGCTGGGAGTGCGGCCAGGGCGCGTTGCACCTGAACGCGGACTGGGCCATCCTGGAACCGGTCGATGCCAGCGGTCAGCCGGTTGTGCCGGGCGAGTTGTCAGACGGCTGCCTGCTCACGCACCTGGCCAACTCGGTGCAGCCGCTGATTCGCTACGACCTGGGCGACCAGATCCGGCTGCGGCCGCAGCCCTGTGCATGCGGCTCGCCGCTGCCGGTGATCGAGGTGCAGGGCCGGCGCGACGAGCCATTGGTGATGCGGGGACTGCGCGGCAGGCGCATCACGCTGCTGCCGATGGCGCTGACCACGGTGCTGGAAGAAGAGGCCGGCGTGTTCGACTTTCACGTTCGCCAGATCGACGAGCACAGCCTGGCCCTGCGTCTGCCGCTGAGCGGCGAAGCGGCCACTGCTGCGATGGCCCGTTGCCGCGCGGCGCTGCAGGCGTATGCGGCCGGACAGGGCATGGCCGATCTGCAGGTGGTGTCAGAAACCGGGGAGCCGATGCCGCTGGGCCGCAGCGGCAAGGCCTGCCGGGTGGCGGCCGCACAACGCAAGGGCGCGCACCGGCCCGATTGAGACGGCCAGCCAAGCCGGCGGGTCGATCGCTCAGATCACGCCATCGAACATCATCACGTCGACCAGGTCGCCGGCCTTCACATCGCCCTGGTCGTGGTGCAGCACGATCAGGCCGTTGCCCTCCACCATGGAGCTGAGCACGCCCGAACCCTGGTTGCCCGTGGTGCGGACCTGCAGGCTGCCGTCGGCCAGGGTGACGACGCGGCCCCGCTGGTACTCGGTGCGGCCGGGCTTCTTGCGCAAGGCTTCGCCGCTGTGCGCCTTGAGCAGCGGTGGTGCGGCGTCCAGGCCGCCCATCATCTGCAGCAGCGCCGGGCGCACGAAGGCCAGAAAGGTCACCATCACCGCCACCGGGTTGCCGGGCAGACCAAAGAGGACGGCCTGGCGCGGTGCGGATTTGCTCCCGGAACTGTAGCTTTCAGGCACCGTTTGACGCTGGGTTGCCCCCATTTTCGCTGCAGAAATGCGTCCGACAGCCATCGGCCTGCCGGGTCGCATCGCGATGCGCCAGAAGGCAACGTCGCCCAACTGCTTCATCATCGTCTTCGTGTGATCGGCCTCGCCGACGCTGACGCCGCCGCTGGTGATGATCGCGTCAGCCTCGGCGGCCGCGCGCAGGAAGGCTGCTTCCAGCAAAGCCGGGTCGTCGCGCACCACACCCAGGTCGATCAGCTCGCAGCCCAGGCGCCGCAGCAGACCGGCCACGGTGTAGCGGTTGCTGTCGTAGACCGCGCCTTCGCGCGGCGCATCGCCCAGACTCAGGATTTCGTCGCCGGTCGAGAAATACGCCACCTTCAGGCGCCGGAAGACCGGAACGCTGGCAATGCCCAGGCTGGCCAGCAGGCCGCACGCGGCCGGGGTGATGCGGGCGCCGCGGGGCAGGGCGGCGCGGCCGGCCATCAGGTCTTCGCCGAGCTTGCGGCGGTTGTCGCCGGCCTGCACCAGTCCGGCCGGCAGCGTGACTCGGTCGCCCGCGGCCGTGATGAATTCCTGCGGCACCACCGTGTCCAGCCCGGCGGGCATGATGGCGCCGGTCATGATCTTCACGCATTCGCCGGCGCCGACGTGGCCTTGCCAGGCCTTGCCGGCCAGCGCGGTGCCGACGACGGCCAGTTCCAGCGGCGCGTCGGCACGCAGCTGGGCGCCGTCGAGGGCGTAGCCGTCCATCGCCGAGTTGTCGTGCGGCGGCACGCTGATCGGCGAGATCACATCCTGCGCCAGCACCCGGTCCAGCGCATCGAAGATGCCGACCTCCTCAGTCTGCGTGACCGGTTCGACCAGTCGTGACAGAAAGGTGTTGACGTCGGCGGCGCGCAGCGCCTGCGGGTCGTAGCCCTGCAATTCGGCGGCGATCTGCTCCAGCGTTTTCATCAGCCCTCCAGCGACTGCAGTTCGGCCAGCGTGTTGGCGTTGAAGAACGCGCGCGGGTCGTCGCCCGGCTGGTCGAAAGGCACGACCACCGTGTGGTGCTGCACCGTCCACTTGTCGATCTTGCGGCCGCCCTGCTGGGTGAAGGCGACCAGGCTTTCGAGCAGTTCGGCCCGCAACAGGCAGAACACCGGCTGGGGGCGGATCTGGCCGTCTTCTTCGCGCGCAGCGGCCATCGCGATGTCGGCATCGGCGCTGTCCATGGCCTCGGCCAGCCGGTCGGCCAGGTCCAGCGGAAACAGCGGCGTGTCGCACGGCACCGTCAGCAGCAGCGGGGTTTCGCAGCGCTCCAGCCCGGTCAGAAAACCGGCCAGCGGGCCGGCGTAGTCGGCCAGCGTGTCGGGCCAGACCGGCACACCGAAGGCCTCGTAGGCAGCCAGGTTGCGGTTGGCATTGATCATCAGCTCGCCCACCCGGTCGCCCTGCTGGGTCTGCAGCCGCATCAGCGTGTGCAGTGCCAGCGGCAGGCCGTTGAAATTCTGCTGGCCCTTGTCCACGCCACCCATGCGGGTGCCGCGGCCGCCGGCCAGCACGATGGCGGTGATGCTGCGAGGTTCAATCATGGGGGTTCAAGGGTTGTCTGTGATGCAAGGGGAATCGGGAACGATGGGTTGCAGGCCCCCGGCGGGCCGGCGCTTGCTCAGCCGCCGATGTAGCTCATTTCCACGCGCCGTTGGGCGGTGCCGGTGTCGGGGGCGAGCGTGCTGCGCAGTTCCGAGTAGCGGTCGGAGCGGCCCTGCCAGATGTGGCCGATGGCCGAGGCGATGTCCGCATCGCTGGCGCCGCCGCGGAGCAGGGCGCGCAGGTCGTAGCCCTGACCGGCGAACAGGCACAGGTACAGCTTGCCTTCGGTGGAAAGCCGGGCACGGTTGCAGTCGCGGCAGAAAGCCTGCGTCACGCTGCTGATCACGCCGATCTCGCCCAGCGCGGGGTCGTGGCGGCCGTCCGGTCCTGCATAGCCCCAGCGCTCGGCGGTCTCGCCGGGGGCTGAGGGTTCGAGCTGCACCAGTGGCATCTGCGCGTGAATCAGTTTCACCACATCGGCGCTGGGAAGCACCTCGTCCATGCGCCAGCCGTTGGTGGCGCCCACGTCCATGTATTCGATGAAGCGCAGCACGATGCCGGTGCCCCGGAAGTGCCGCGCCATCGGCAGGATTTCATGCTCGTTGGTGCCGCGCTTGACCACCATGTTGATCTTCAGGCTGTGGCCCGGTTCGCCCGAACCCAGTCCGGCTGCGCGCGCTGCTTCAATGCCGTCGAGCACGTCGGCCACCGGGAAATCCACGTCGTTCATCGAGCGAAACACCGCGTCGTCCAGGCCGTCCAGGCTCACCGTCACGCGTTTCAGGCCGGCCGCTTTCAGCGCGGCGGCCTTGCGCCGCAGCAGCGAGCCGTTGGTGGTCAGCGTCAGGTCCAGCGGCTGGCCGTCGGGCGTGCGCAGCGCCGCCAGCTGGCTGATCAGCGCCTCGATGTTCTTGCGCAGCAGCGGCTCGCCGCCGGTCAGGCGGATCTTGCGCACGCCGTGCGCGACGAACAGCCGGGCGGTGCGGGTGATTTCCTCGAACGACAGCAGCGCGCCGTGTGGCAGGTAGGGGTAGTCCTTGTCGAACACCTCTTTGGGCATGCAGTAGTTGCAGCGGAAGTTGCAACGGTCGGTCACGCTGATGCGCAGGTCGGACAGCGGGCGGCGCAACCGGTCAAGCACCCGCCCGTCGGCCAGTACCGGCTGGGCCGGCACCACCGCCTGCAGCGAGGCGGCGCGCTGGTCAACAAGAGGAATGATCCGTTCGGACATGCGTGCCATTATGCCGACGCTGCATCGGGCGGGCGGCAGCAAGCCCCTGCCGCGAACGTGGCGCAGCTCGGCTGTGCAAAGTCGCCATGACGGGCGTAATATTCGCCACCACGAAACTATTCAA
Organism: Burkholderiaceae bacterium; assembly: GCA_014879655.1. Taxonomy (GTDB): domain Bacteria; phylum Pseudomonadota; class Gammaproteobacteria; order Burkholderiales; family Burkholderiaceae_C; genus JACSRS01. The sequence goes on along the minus strand of JACSRS010000133.1, from coordinate 7,639 downwards.
GTGAGCCGCCATGCAAGCTGATCGCCGGCAAGTTCTGCAGCAGTTGTGCGCCGTCGCTGCGACGGCCGGTCTGGGGGTGGCCGGGCCCGCCCGGGCGCAAAGCGCCGCCGCCGAAGCCGTCGCGCCGCCGTTGCCGGCCGTCGGCTCGCCGCTGCGCCTGCCGCCGGTAGCATTGCTCGATGGCGGCAGCTTCAGCCCGGCACAGGCCGACGGCAAGGTGACGGTGATCTACTGGTGGGCCAGCACCTGTCCGTTTTGCGCGCAGCAAAGCCCCGAAATGCAGAAACTGTGGAGCGCATTCAGGAGCAAGGGCCTGCAGATGCTGGCGCTGTCGGTCGACAAGACACCCAAGGAGGCCGAGGCCTACCTGCAGAAAAAGGGCTACACCTTCCCTTCCGGCTGGGCCTCGCCGGAAATCCAGAAAGTCTTTCCGAAACCCAAGGGGTTGCCCATCACACTGGTGCGCGGGCGCGATGGCCGCGTGCTGCAGGCCGAAAAAGGGCAGCTGTTCCCCGAAGACGTGGAAGGCCTGGCGCGCTGGCTGGCCTGACGGGTGCAGCAGGCGCAGCGGGCGCGGCGGCGATCAGACGCAGCGCGCGCCGTCCACCTCGATGCAGACGCCGCTGATGAAGGCGGCCTCGTCACTGGCCAGGTAGAGTGCGGCGTTGGCCACGTCCAGCGCGGTTGAAAAACGCCCCAGCGGGATGGTTGCGCGGAACTTTGCCAGCCGGTCTTCCGTCAGCTCGCCACCGGCAAACGACGAGGCCAGCCCGGTGCTGGGGTTGAACACCGGATTGATGCAGTTGACGCGGATGTTGTCGGGCCCCAGTTCGGCCGCCAGCGACTTGCTGGTTGTGATGACTGCACCCTTCGAGCCGTTGTACCAGGTCAGCCCCGGGCGCGGCCGCACGCCGGCGGTGGAGGCGATGTTGATGAAGCTGCCGCCGGCGTGGTCGGGGTTGGCGCGAAACGCCGGCACTGCGTGAACCGTTGAGAGGTAGATGCTCTTGACGTTGACCGCGTAGCACTTGTCGAATTCGTCTTCCGGCACCTCCAGTGCCGGCCGGTTGGTGTGCGTCCAGCCGGCGTTGTTGACCATGACGTCGAGCCGCCCGTGGCGCTCGACGGCGGCCTGCACCAGCGCCTTCACGTCGGCCGAGCGGGTGACGTCGCCGGCGACAAAGGCGGCGTCGCCACCGGCACGCAGGATCTCGCGCACCACCTGCTCACCCAAAGCGGCGTTGATGTCATTGACGATGACGCGCGCGCCCTCGGCCGCCAGCCGCATGGCAATGCCCTCGCCGATGCCGCCGCCCGAGCCTGTCACGATCACCGATTTGTTCTTCACGCGCATGAAAATGTCTCCTGAATACTATGATTTCAATAGCTGCAACTGTCCATTTGACGCTGGGTTTTGCCAAAAAACGTTCAAAAAACGGGCTTTGAGGCCGCAGGGGGTACCCCTCAGCCGTGGCGAACCGCCACCGTCTTGAGCGTGGTGAATCCGTACAGCGCTTCGAAGCCCTTTTCGCGCCCGTAACCAGACGACTTGACGCCCCCGAACGGCAGTTCCACGCCGCCACCGGCGCCGTAGTTGTTGACAAACACCTGGCCGCTTTTCACGCGGCGCGCCATGCGGAACTGCCGCCCGCCGTCGCGTGTCCAGACGCCGGCCACCAGGCCGAATTTCGTGGCGTTGGCCAGCTCGACGGCGTGGTCTTCGTCGCGAAAGCGCATCGCGGCCAGCACCGGACCGAAGACTTCTTCCTGGGCCAGGCGGTGATTCACCGGCACGTCACGCAGCAGCACGGGTGCCTGGTAAAAGCCGGTGGCCGGCGCCTCGGCCACCACGGTGCCCTGCGCCACGGTGGTGATGCCGGCTGCCTGCGCCTCGTCCAGAAAGCCCGCCACGCGCTGCAGCTGGCTGGCCCGGATCAGCGGGCCGGCGTCCAGATCCATCGTCGCCGGACCGACGCGCAGCGCCGCAAAAGCCTGGCCCAGGCGCTGCAGCAACGGTTCGTAGGCGGCCTCTTCGATCAGCAGGCGCGAGCCGGCGCTGCAGGTCTGGCCGGCGTTTTGCACGATGGCGTTGATGATCACCGGAATGGCGGCGTCCAGGTCGGCGTCGGCAAAGACGATCTGCGGGCTCTTGCCGCCCAGCTCCAGCGTCACCGGACAGTGGCGCTCGGCCGCCACCTGCTGGATCAGCGTGCCCACGTGGGGGCTGCCGGTGAAACTGATGTGATCGATGCCCGGGTGGCGCGCCAGTGCGTCGCCGACCTCGTGCCCGTAGCCGGTGACGATGTTGATGGCGCCGGCCGGAAAACCGACCTCGGCGGCCAGTTGCGCCACGCGCAGCAGGCTCAGGCAGGCGTCTTCGGCCGGCTTGACGACGCAGACGTTGCCGGCGGCCAGCGCGCCGCCGACGCTGCGCCCGAAGATCTGCATCGGGTAGTTCCACGGAATGATGTGACCGGTGATGCCGTGCGGCTCGCGCCAGGTGAAGACGCTGTAGCCGTCCTGGTAGGGGATGGTCTCGCCATGCAGCTTGTCGCAGGACCCGGCATAAAACTCGAAGTAGCGCACCAGTGCCGCAGCGTCGGCGCGCGCCTGCCGGGTCGGCTTGCCGCAGTCGCGTTGCTCCAGCGCGGCCAGTTCATCGGCATGTTCGGCGACCCTGGCCGACAGCCGCATCAGCAGCCGGCTGCGTTCGGCGGCGCTGAGCCGGCTCCAGCCGGTGTCCAGGCATTCGCGGGCTGCGCGCACCGCGTCATCGATATCACGCGCGTCGCTGCGCTGCAGGGCGTCAAAGGGCTGACCGTCGGAAGGGTCGAGCACCGCAAGGGTCTGGCCGGTGCGCGACGGCACGGGCTGATTGGCAATGAAGTTGAGCTGCATGACCGGCATTTTGCGCGAAAGTGCTCTCCCAGGTATCGGCAAAAGGGTCGCACCAATGTCAGTTGGGAGACAATCTCCGCTTTCGCCGGTGGCGGCGGACGGGCAACTGCCCGACGCTGCTGCCATCGCCCGTCACGATCAGACGATGAGGATTGCCCGGATGAAGACACTGACCGACCAGCTGGCCCAGTATGGCGCCTATCACCGCGACCCGCGCAACATTGCGACGCACATCATCGGCGTGCCGATGATCATGCTGGCGGTGGTCATTCTGTTGTCGCGCCCGATGACCGAGATGGGCCCCACCGTGGCCAGCCCGGCCCTGCTGGCGGCATTGGCGGCGATCTTTTTCTACTCCCGGCTGGACTTTGTTTTCGGCATCGTGATGGCGGTGCTGATCGCGGTGATGCTGGCCGTCGGCCAGTGGCTGGCTGTGCAGACCACGGCGGTCTGGCTGGTCAGCGGCGTGGGCCTGTTTGTCGTGGGCTGGATCATCCAGTTCATCGGCCACTGGTTCGAGGGGCGCAAGCCGGCTTTTGTCGACGATCTGGTCGGTCTGCTGGTGGGGCCGCTGTTCGTCGTTGCCGAAATCGGCTTTGTGCTGGGCATGCGTCGCGAGGTGCAGGCCGACGTTGAAAAACGCATCGGCCCGGTGCGTCGCCGCAGCGCGGGCGACGCGGCTTCGTCGTCGTAAGACGCCGCAGCCGGCGCCCGCATGACTCCGTCAGCGAAACCGGGCCGGCCGGTGGTGCCGAACAGGCTGCCGGCCAGCATCTGGGCGCTGGGTTTTGTCAGCCTGCTGATGGACGTCTCGTCCGAGATGATCCACAGCCTGTTGCCGATGTTCATGGTCGGCACGCTTGGCGTCAGCGTGGTCGTGGTCGGGCTGATCGAGGGCCTGGCCGAAGCCACTGCGCTGATCACCAAGGTCTTCTCCGGCGTCATCAGCGACTGGTTCGGCCGGCGCAAGCCGCTCGCTGTGATCGGCTATGGCCTGGGCGCACTGACCAAGCCGCTGTTTGCCCTGGCGACGGGCGCGGGTCTCATCTTCACCGCGCGCCTGCTGGACCGGGTGGGCAAGGGCATCCGGGGCGCGCCGCGTGATGCGCTGATTGCCGACATCACGCCGGCCGAGCAGCGGGGCGCGGCTTTCGGCCTGCGCCAGTCGCTGGACACCGTGGGCGCCTTCATCGGTCCCTTGCTGGCCGTGGGTCTGATGCTGCTGTGGGCGAATGATTTCCGCGCGGTGTTCGCGGTGGCCGTGATCCCGGCGGCGCTGTCGGTGGCGCTGCTGGTGCTGGGCGTGCGGGAGCCCGAACGGGCGACGGGTGCGCCCAGGGTGAATCCGGTCACCCGGGCCAACCTGCAGCGCCTGGGGCGGCCGTATGGGTGGGTGGTGGCCATCGGCGCAATTTTCACGCTGGCGCGGTTTTCCGAAGCTTTTCTGGTGCTGCGCGCCGAGCAGACCGGCGTGGCGATGGCGCTGGTGCCGCTGGTGATGGTGGCGATGAACCTGGTCTACGCCGCCAGTGCCTATCCGTTTGGCAAGCTGTCGGACCATGTGTCCCACCAACAACTGCTGATCGCCGGACTGGCGGTGCTGGTGGCCGCCGATCTGGTGCTGGCGGTCAGCAGCCACTGGAGCGCGCTGCTGGTCGGCGTAGCGCTGTGGGGTGTGCACATGGGCATGACGCAGGGGCTGCTGGCGGCCATGGTGGCCGACGCCGCGCCGGCCGATCTGCGCGGCACGGCCTACGGCTTTTTCAACCTGGTCAGCGGTGTCGCGATGCTGCTGGCCAGCGTGGTGGCCGGGCTTTTGTGGCAGGGCTTCGGGGCTCCGGCCACTTTTGCCGCCGGTGCCGGCTTCAGCCTGCTGGCCATTGCCGGCCTGCTCGGGCGGCGGCACATCAAGGCCTGACGCTGGCCCATCACCGGGCGCAGGGGTTCAGGTCTGGATGCCGGGCCGGTAGTCGTCGTCGGGCACCACCTGCCAGCGACCGATCAGCGTGGCCAGCAGCAGCGACAGGCCACCGGCGGCCGCCACCGTGCCCCAGGCCTGCGCCCAACCGTGGTCGTAGGCATCGAACAGGCTGGCGCGAAAGGCTTTCACCACCCAGGTGAAAGGCAGCCAGTCGTGCACCGCCTGGAACAGGCCGCCACTCAGCTCCACCGGAATCACGCCGCCGCCGGCTGCCAGCTGCAGCGTCAGCAGCAGCACGGCCAGCAGCTTGCTGGCCTCGCCGAAGACCCGCAACAGCGCGAACAGCATGGCCAGAAACACCCACGATGCCAGCGCCATCGTCAGCACGAGATTGAGCGCCGATGGCGCCTGCACCCCCAGCCCATGGACCAGCATCAGATACACCAGCACGGTCTGAACCAGCGTGAGCAGCGCCGGGACCAGGAATTTGCCCGCGACCAGTGCGATGCGCGGGGCCTGCGCCAGGCTGGCAGGTACCCGGTTCATGTTGAACAGGTAGGCGGCCATGACGGCGCCGATCCACAGAGCCACCGCCACCATGTTGGGCGCAAAGGCGCTGCCGTTGTTGGGAACCGGCGCGAGCACGTCGAGCAGCGGCTCGACCGATTCGGCCAGGCCCCGCGCGCTGCCACCGGGCGAGTCAACCGAGGCGGGCAGGGCGGCTTCGACCAGTGCAATGCCATCAATCAACCGCTGCGAGCCGTCGGCCAGCAGTTTGCCGCTGGCGGTGAAAGTTTCGAGCTGGCCGTCCGCCGGCAGGCGAATGGCGATGGCTTGCACACCTTTTTCCAGCGAGACCACGCCGTCGGTCAGGCGGGCGATGCCGGCGTCGAGCTGGGTGGCGCCCTGTGCCAGCTGCTGGCTGGCCGAACGCGCCTTGTCGATGCCTTCGGCCAGCTGGCCGGCACCGGTCTGCAGTGGCGCCGCGCCCTCGCCCAGTCGCTCGCCCAACAGTGGAATGTCTGCCGCCTGTTCGCGAAACCGCCGGATGCCGTCGTCGAGTTGTTTGCTGCCCGCGTGCAAGGTGTCCAGGCCCTGGGTCAGGTCCTGCTGCCCCTGGGCGAGTTGCAGTGAACCGCTGCGCAAGGCCTTCAGGTCGGCTTCGGCGGGAAAGCGGCTTTCCAGCACGCGCACACCGCCGGCGATCTGCGAGAACCCGCCCGCCACCTGGGCCGCCGCCGCGTTGTAGCGGGACTGCGAGGCTTTCAGCGCCAGCGCGCCTTCCTGCAGGTGCGCCATGCCCGAGCGCAGGCGCACCAGGCTTTGCGCCGAGCCGTCGGCACTCGACAGCACCAGCGCCCAGCGTTTCTCGTTCAGCGTCTCGTTCACCTGGTGGCCCAGGTCAACCGCAAAACGCCGCGCAAAACCGGCCGACGAGTAGTTGTTGCCTTCAGAAAGGATGACGCGGATCTTGCCGCCGCCCGCCACCGCGCCAGGCACCGCCTGTGCGCTGAAGTCTTCGGGAATGATCACTGCAAAAGCCAGCTTGCCGCGTGCGACGTCGTTGCGGGCGCTTTCGGCGTCTTTCATGCGCTGCCAGCCGAACAGGTGGCCGCGCTCCAGTTCCTCCACCAGTTCCTGGCCGACGTTGGTTTCCTGTTGGCGGTAGCGCACGCCGACGTCCAGGTTCACCAGCGCAACGGGCAGGGCGCTGGTCTTGGCATTCGGGTCCCAGACGCTCGAAAGGTAGATCAGCGCATAGATGGCCGGGACCAACGCCACGCCGATCACCGCCAGCTGCATGATCCGAAAACGCCCGATCAGTGCCAGGTCGGCAAGTGCTACGCGCAGGGCTGATCGCATGAAGGAAAGGGCCTGGGCCGGAAGGGATGACGTGCAAGTCTAGGGTTTTCCCGCCTGTTGTGCTCGCGCGGGTGCGAGCTTTACACGCCGTTGACTCAGCCGCGCTGGCCGACCACCGAAAATGCCGCGCTGTTGGCGCGCAGCCAGTCTTCAGACAAACTGCTTTGCTGCTGGCTGGGATGGAAATCGGGCCGGAAATACTCGCGCCAGGCGCGGTAGTTGGCGCGGATCATCCCTTTGGGGCCGAACAGGAAGCTGGCGGCGCTTTTCCAGGTGCGCCATTGCCACAAGGTGCCGTCGTGCCAGAGGTTGTTGACGGTCTGGCGCAGCGCGTCGGTCAGGAAGAAAAGCGTGACCCGCCGCATCCACCGGATGCGCCAGCGTTCGGAGCCGCCCAGTGCCTTGTACAGGTCGAACGCCGTGCTCTTGTGTTCGGATTCCTCGGCGCTGTGCCACAGCCACATGGTCTGCAGGCGCGCCTCGGTGCCGTCCAGCCAGTCGCTGTGGCCCAGCATCCATTCGGCAAACAGTGCGGTGAAATGCTCGTTCGCGGCGGTCAGCGCCAGGTGGTGGCGGGGGTCGATCTTTTCGATGAATTTCAGCCGCCAGCGCGCCCGCGGCTCCCAGGCGTTGACCAGGCCCTGCTTTTCCAGGTGCTGGTTGAACAGCGCATGGATGCGCCGGTGCGTCGCCTCCTGGCCGATGAAACCCTGGGCCTCGTCCCTGAACGCTGCTTGCTGTTCGGGCGGCAGAGCCTTCAGTCCGCCACGCACCGAGTCGATGAAGAACTGCTCACCGATCGGAAAACTCATCGACAGCGCGTTGAACATCGCGGTGCGAAACGGATCACCGCCGAACCAGTGGCGCGGTATCGGCGTTTCCAGATCGATCAGCAGGCGGCGGACGGTCAGGTCGGTCATGTTGGCAGGCATGGCGACGATGGGGGGGGGGGGGGGC
>JACSRS010000195.1 GCA_014879655.1 Burkholderiaceae bacterium | reverse complement strand
GTGACACAGCTGTGTCACCCAACCCGTATTTACCCGTTAATACCCAAAGACCCCCCTACCCCCCAACGGGGGGCGCGAGCGGTTTTGAAGATTTCTGGCGAGAGTGGCCCCGAAAGGTCGACCAGGGAAAAGCCCGCGCAGCGTGGGCAGCGCTTTCGCCGACCGCCGAGCTCGCCGCAGAAATCGTCGGGTCCGTCAAGCGCTGGGCAAAGACCGAGGAGTGGGGCCGCGAGGCTGGCCGCTTCATCCCCAAGCCGGGCAACTGGCTGCGCAACCGTCGCTGGCAAGATCTGCCGGGCATCGCCCTGCCACCGCCTGAGCAGGCGCCCTGGCCCGAGACGGTGCAGGCCAAACCGCACGTGCCCATGCCGCCCGACGTGCGCGCCAAGATCGAGAGCCTGCTGGCCAACAAGCGCCGCCTGTCTCCCAAAAAGCCGGCGCGGCAATGGCACGAGGAGCGCGCGGCATGACCAGGACCGAAGCGTTGACCAAGCTGCTGGCACTCGGGCCATTGACATATCCCGAGCTGGTCGATGTGACGCGCTGGCCGCGTTATGAGTTGGACGCCACCATCGCCAGCACCGTGGCCGTGACTTGGCGCCACGGTGGGCGAGGGCAGCGGGAGTACATGCTGCGCGGGTATGGGCGCAGCGCGCTCGCCACGTTGCCAGCGTCACCAGCCACCCGCCCCCCAGTAGGTACTCCCCCAGCCGGGAGCCGTGCGGGTAATTCGCACCCCGCGGATGCTGGGCTGGAAGGGTTTTTCGGTCAGGTTAACCGAGGGGAGAGGGTTATCTGATGCCTACCGATGGTGATCAGGTTACCGGGGAGCGAATCACGCAGAAGGCGGCTGCTGCGGCGCTTGGCGTCAGTAGCCCGTACCTGTCGAAGCTGCGCCGGCAGGGGAAGATCGCGCCTGGGCCCGATGGCCTGTGGGATCTGGAAACGCTGAAGGCGCAGATCCAGCGCAGCCGCGACATCAACCAGGCTATGGCAGCTGACACCCGCCGCCGCGCCCGTGACGATGATGCTGCTCCTGAGGCGCCTGCCTTCACTGCCCTCGACCTGGTCGACGGGTCTGCCGAGCCGTCGCCGGACGCCGATGCAGCAGCCGACAGCGACGACCTCGACGAAAACCCCGAGTACACCGACGACTACGTTGAGAACTTCAAGATCGCGCGCAGCTTCCGTGAGCGCGAAGACGCTCGCAAGGCCCGCATCGAGCGGATGGAAAAAGAAAGGTCGCTGACGCCGGTGGCCGATGTGCAACGCGAGCGCTTCACCGAGTCGCGCATGATCCGCGACACCCTCATGGGCGCCTTCCCGACCAAGGTGGCGCCGGCGCTGGCCCTGATCAGCGACGCCTTCGAGCTGGAGCGCCACCTGCGCAACGCCTTGCGCGAAGCGCTGATCAACCTGGTGGAGGACGTGCGTGCCATTCGCTGATGGTGCCCATGCCTGCCGTGAGGCGTTCTGTGCCGGTCTGCTCCCCGACCCCGAAATGTGGGTCGACGAATGGGCCGAGGCGCACGCCTACATACCCTCCGAGGGCAATGCGGAGGCTGGCAAATACAAGGTCGACCGCACCCCTTTCGCCCGTGAAGTCATGCGCGTACTCAGCCCTGGGCACCCCTGCAACCGGGTGGTGGTGATGGGTGCGTCGCAGCTGCTCAAAACCCAGACCGCCATGAACTGGATGATGGCGTCGGTCGATTCCGCTGCTGCCAACCTGCTGGCCCTGATGCCATCCGGCGACCTGGCCGCGCGACTGAGCGCGAGGATCAACAACACCATCAAGGCCACGCCCAGGGTGCGCGACCTTTTCTCGGCACCTCGCAGCCGTGAAGGCAAAAACACCGACACCACCAAAACCTTCAGGGGCGGCACGCTCTACATCGCCACCGCCGGCAGCGCCGCCAACCTGGCCGAGATCCCGGCCCGCTACGGCTACGGCGATGAAATCGACGACTGGGAAGACGACTTGCAAGGGCAGGGCGACCCGGTAGAGATCTTTGAAAACCGTGGCAGCACCTACGGCCGCAACCGCAAGTGGTACTACTCCAGCAGCCCGAAAAAGCCCGCTGGCGTGTCCAAGATCAACGATCTGTACCTGCGCGGCGACCAGCGAAAGTACCACGTGGCCTGCCCGCACTGCGGTCACCGTCACGAGCTTATCTGGGTCAACATGCGCACCGACGAGGCCCTGACCTGGGCCAAGATGATGTGCCCCGACTGCGGCGCCCTCATCGATGAGCACCACAAAGACGCCATGCTCGCCGGCGGCCAGTGGGTGGCCACCGCCACCAGCCGCGACGGCACCATCAGCTTCACCATCTCCCAGCTGTACGCCCCGCTGGGCTGGACCAGCTGGCTCGAACTGGCCCGCCTGCACGACTCAGCCGAAGAAGCCCTGCGCCACGGCGACCACACCAAGATGCAGAGCTTTTACAACGCCCGCCTGGCGCTGTGCTACGACAGCTCCCGGGGCGTCACCACCGCAGAAGAACTGCGCGCCCGCGCCGAGCCATACCCGTCCCGCGTCGTCCCTGCCGACGCCCTGGTACTCACCGCCAGCGTCGACACCCAGCCCGACCGGCTCGAAGTTCAGATCGAAGCCTGGGGCCCGCAGATGGAACACTGGGTGCTCGACCACATCGTCCTGCCCGGCTCCCCTACCATGCCGCCCGAGCAACCCGGCAGCGTATGGCGCCGGCTCGACGAAATCATCGCCACCCCGCTCGTGCACGCCAGCGGCGTACTCATCCGCATCAGCGCCTACGGCATCGACTCCGGCGGCGCCAACACGCAAGACGTCTACAACTACGGCGCTCAGCGCCGGCACCTGAGCTGCGTCATCCTCAAAGGCGCCAGCCGGCCTAACCGCCCCATCATCGCCAGCAAACCCAGCCAGCAAGATGTGGAGTGGGGCGGCCGCGTCTCCGTGGGAACAGCCGAACTGTGGTTTGTCGGAACCGACGTCGCCAAAGACTGGCTCTACAACCGCATGGAACTCACCGCCGGCCCCGGCGCCATGCACTTCCACAACAAGCTCAGCGACGAATGGTTTGACCAGCTCACCGTCGAGCGCAAAGTTCGGAAAATGCGCGGCGGCGTCGTCGTAGAGGTATGGCACAAAGACGACCACGCCCGCAACGAAGCCACCGACCTCAGCGTCTACAACCTTGCCATCGCCTTCAAACTGCGCCTGCACACCTGGAGTGCGCTCGACTGGCAGCGCCTGCGCAACAAGCTCGTGCCCGCCCACCTCACGCCCGACCTGTTCGCCAGCGGCGCAGCCCAGCCGCTGCCAACCGTTCCAGGCGCCGACCCGGCTGCAGACGAAGAAGAAGCCAGCGAAGCCGCTGCGCCCGTCCAGCCCGCACCCGCCAGGCCCGTGCCCGTCAGAGTGCACGCGCCCGCGCCATTGCCCTACCAACCCCCGCGCCGCATGACTGCCCGCCGCATCTACTCCCGAGGAATCCAATGACCGTGTTTACCCCGTTCGCCGCCCCCGCCCC
>JACSRS010000028.1 GCA_014879655.1 Burkholderiaceae bacterium | reverse complement strand
CACGGCAATGGGGCCGCTGATCGCCGCCGCGCTCGAAGACCCGGACGTGGTGGAAATCATGCTCAACCCAGACCGCACGCTCTGGGTGGATCGACTGTCCACGGGCCGCGCGCCGATGGGCGTGGAACTGTCCGAAGCGGATGGCGAGCGCATCATCCGGCTGGTGGCCGCCCACGTCGGCGCGGAAGTGCATCGGGGCCAGCCGCTGTTGACGGCGGAGCTGCCCGAGACGGGCGAGCGCTTCGAGGGCATCTTGCCGCCCGCCGCACCGGGGCCGGCCTTCGCCTTGCGCAAGCGCGCCTTTGGCGTGATCCCGCTGTCGCGCTACATCGAGGACGGAATGATGACCGCCGCGCAGGCGGGTCTGCTGGTGCGCGCCGTGCGCGAGCGCCAAAACATCCTGATCGCAGGTGGGACGAGCACCGGCAAGACCACCTTGGCCAATGCGCTACTGGCGGAGATCGCCGCCACGGGCGACCGCGTGCTGGTGCTCGAAGACACTGTGGAGCTGCAATGCGCGGCCCGCGACCATGTGCCGCTGCGCACACGCCAGGGCGTCGTGTCCATGACCGAGTTGGTGCGTTCGTCCATGCGCCTGCGCCCGGATCGCGTGGTCGTCGGCGAGGTACGCGGCGCCGAAGCGCTGGATCTCATCAAGGTGTGGGGTACAGGCCATCCGGGCGGCATTGCCACGATCCATGCCGGCTCCGCGCTGGGCGCGCTGCTGCGTTTGGAGCAACTGATCCTCGAAGTGGCGGTGAACCCGCCCCGTGCGTTGATCGCGGAAGCGGTCAATGTGGTCATCCACATCGCTGGGCGCGGGCGCAAGCGCCGCATCGAGAGCATCGCCCGCGTCATCGGCTTCGATGGCGTGGGCTACCACCTGGCGGATGCGCTTGAGGCTCCATTCCCGGAGCTGCTGCCGCAGTCCGACCTTTCCTCCCCGTCCCCTGACCACTCTGGAGAACTTCCATGACGCACGTTGATGCTTTCCGTATTTCCGCAAATCCGCTTCCTCGGCCCGCACGGCTGCATGGCTTGGCTCGCCCGGCCATTCAGGGCTTGATGCTCGCTGCCTTCATGCTGCTGCTCGCAGGTACTGCGCAGGCCGCCGGTTCTTCGATGCCCTGGGAAGGACCGCTGCAATCTATCCTCGAATCCATCCAGGGGCCGGTGGCGCGCATCGTCGCAGTCATCATCATCATCGCCACGGGCTTGGCGCTGGCCTTCGGCGATACCTCGGGCGGCTTCCGCAAGCTGATCCAGATCGTCTTCGGTCTGTCGATCGCGTTTGCCGCGTCCTCGTTCTTCCTGTCGTTCTTCAGCTTCTCGGGCGGGGCCGTCGTATGAACGCGGCCCACGATGGCGTGCAGGGCTTCGCACCCGGCTTCGAGGTGCCGCTGCACCGCTCGCTGACGGAGCCGATCCTGCTGGGCGGTGCGCCCCGCACCGTCGCGATTGCCAATGGCACGTTGGCCGCCGCCGTCGGGCTGGGCCTGCAACTGTGGATTCCCGGCGTGGTGCTGTGGATCGCCGGCCATTCGCTGGCGGTGTGGGGTGCCCGAGTCGATCCGCAGTTCATGGCCGTGTTCGCCCGGCACATCAAGCACCGCCCGCTGCTGGACGTGTGAGGGGAGGCCATGCTGAACCTTGCCGAATACCGCCAGCGGCCCGCGCTGCTGGCCGACTGGCTGCCTTGGGCCGGGCTGGTTGCGCCAGGCGTCGTCTTGAACAAGGACGGCAGTTTCCAGCGCACGGCCCGGTTTCGTGGTCCCGATCTCGACAGCGCCACGCAGGGCGAGCTGATTTCCACGTCGGCGCGGCTGAACAACGCGCTGCGCCGGCTGGGCTCGGGCTGGGCGCTGTTCATCGAGGCCGAGCGGCGGCCCGCCGCTGACTATCCGCATTCGGACTTTCCGGAGCCATTGTCCTGGCTGGTCGATGAGGAACGCCGCGCCGCCTTCGAGGACTCGGGCAACCATTTCGAGAGCGGCTACCACTTGACGGTGGTGTACCTACCTGCGGAGGAATCGCGTGCTCGCGCGGCGGGGATGCTGTACGAGAACCGGCCCACCGAGGGCGTGGACTGGCGCGAAAGTCTGACCGCCTTCGTAGCGGAAACGGATCGCATCTTCGACCTGCTTGACGGCGTGATGCCGGAGATCGCGTGGCTCGACGATAGCCAGACGCTGACCTACCTGCACGCCACGGTGTCAACGCGGCACTACCGCGTGGGCGTGCCGGAAGTGCCATTCTACCTCGATGCGCTGCTGGCCGATGCACCGCTGGTCGGTGGCCTGGCCCCCATGCTGGGTGACCAGCACCTGCGCGTGGCAACGGTGCGGGGCTTTCCCACCTCGACCTGGCCGGGGATTCTGGATGACCTCAACCGTCTCGGCTTTGGCTATCGCTGGAGTACGCGCTTTCTGTGCCTCGACAAGGCCGATGCGGAAAAAGAACTCTCCCGCCTGCGCCGCCAGTGGTTCGCCAAGCGCAAGAACGTGATTGCGCTGCTGCGCGAAACCATCTTCCAGCAGGAAAGCCCGCTGGTCGATACCGACGCCAGCAACAAATCGGCCGATGCCGATGCGGCTTTGCAGGAACTGGGCAGCGACCAGGTGGCCTTCGGCTATGTCACCACCACCGTGACAGTGCTCGATGCCGACCCGGCGAAGGCCGACGAGAAGCTGCGCATGGTGGAGCGCGTGATCCAGGGCCGGGGCTTCGTCACCATTCCCGAAACGCTCAATGCGGTGGATGCGTGGCTGTCGTCGATTCCGGGCCACGCCTACGCGAACGTGCGCCAGCCCATCGTCTCGACGTTGAACCTGGCGCACCTGGTGCCGGTGTCCGCCGTCTGGGCCGGGCCGGAGAAGAACGCGCACCTTGATGGCCCGCCGCTGATCGTGACCCGCACCGAGGGTGCCACGCCGTTCCGGCTGGTCACCCACATCGGCGACGTGGGCCATACGCTGGTGGCCGGGCCGACTGGCATGGGCAAGTCGGTCTTACTCGCCACGCTGGCGATGCAGTTCCGGCGCTACCGGGGCTCGCGCATCTTCGCCTTCGACATGGGGCGCTCGATGCGCGCCACGATCCTGGGCCTGGGCGGCGAGCACTACGACCTTGGGCTGGATGGCGAGATCGCTTTCCAGCCTTTGGCACGCATCGACCACGAGGGCTACCGCACCTGGGCGGCCGAATGGATCGAAGGCCGCCTGCGACATGAGGGTGTAGCCGTCGGCCCCGACGAGAAGGTTGCCATCTGGTCGGCGCTCGGCAGTCTCGCCGGTGCGCCGGTGGAGCAGCGCACGATGACCGGCTTGTCCGTCTTGCTGCAATCGAACGCGCTGCGCCAGGCGCTCGCGCCCTATGTGCTGGGCGGTGCCCACGGCAAGCTGCTGGACGCCGATCACGACCGGCTGGGCATGGCCGACGTGCAGTGCTTTGAGATGGAGGAGCTGATGCACAGCAAGGCCGCCGTCATGGCCGTGCTGCATTACCTCTTTGCGCGCTTC
>JACSRS010000092.1 GCA_014879655.1 Burkholderiaceae bacterium | reverse complement strand
CCGCCGTCGCTGACGTGGCTGACGATGCCAGCCTGCGGCCCGCGAAAAGCGGAGAAGCCGAACACCTCGTGCAGGATGGTTTCGGCAGACGGTTCTTTGACTAACAAATCAATAGCAATAAACGACGAATTGACGCTGGGTTTGTGCCAATTTGACTGAAAAAATCGGAAAAACAGGCTGGGGGGTACCCTTTGCCGCCCGGCCCGCTGCGGGCCCATGGGCGCAGCCCCGTCGCCCTACATCTGCTCCCAGGGCAGGCCGTCGTGGCGCCAGCCGTTCAGCGTGGAGCGCTTGAACTGCTCGTCCAGATCGCCCTCGAAGCCGTGCACCACGTGCGCCACGTCGGTGAAGCCGGCGGCCACCAGCGCGCGCCCCGCGTCCAGCGTGCGCTTGCCGCTGCGGCAGATCAGCAGGATGGGGCGCTCGCGGCTGCCGGCCTCGCGCTCCACGGCGGCGGCAAAGCGCCCGGGGTCGGGCATCAGGTCGGGGTATTCGTACCAGGGGATGTTCTCCACGCCCGGCGGACGGCCCACATAGAGCGATTCGATCTCCATGCGCACGTCCACAAACAGCGTCTCCGGGCGCTGCTGCATTTGGTCCCAGGCCTCGCGGGGGAGCAGGTTTTTCATGGCCGCTATTGTCAGGGCAAACCTGCGGCAGGCGCAGCAACCGGCTGCCGGCAAGACCCTGACGGCGGCGCGAAGGGGCTGCGTTTCTACAATCGGGCGCATGAAGCCGCTGATCTACACCCGCGCCCAGGCGCTGCCCGCCCTCCTGCAACAACGCATCGTCATTCTCGACGGCGCGATGGGCACGATGATCCAGCGCTTCAAGCTGTCCGAGGTGCAGTATCGCGGAGAAGGCTACAGCGGCCCGGGTGCGGCGGGCGACCGGTTTGCGGACTTCCCGCGTGACGTGAAAGGCAACAACGAGCTGTTGTCGCTGACCCGACCGGACATTATCCGCGACGTGCACGAGTCCTACCTGGCCGCCGGCGCCGACCTGATCGAGACCAACACCTTCGGCGCCACCACCATCGCCCAGGAAGACTACGCGATGGCGCATCTGGCGCGCGAGATGAACCTGCAGTCGGCCCGGCTGGCGCGCCAGGCCTGCGACAAGTTCAGCACGCCCGGGCATCCGCGCTTTGTGGCCGGCGCGCTGGGCCCGACCCCCAAGACCGCCAGCATCAGCCCAGACGTGAACGACCCGGCCGCCCGCAACGTCACGTTCGAGCAGTTGCGCGCCGCCTACTACGAACAGGTCGAGGCGCTGGCGGAAGGCGGCGCCGATGTGCTGCTGGTGGAAACCATTTTTGACACGCTCAACGCCAAGGCGGCGCTGTTTGCGATCGACGAGTTCTTTGAAGCCTCGGGCGAATGCCTGCCCATCATCATCAGCGGCACCGTGACCGATGCCTCGGGCCGCATCCTGTCGGGCCAGACCGTCACCGCCTTCTGGCACAGCGTGCGCCACGCCCGCCCGCTGGCCGTCGGTCTGAACTGCGCGCTGGGCGCGGCGCTGATGCGCCCCTACATCCAGGAGCTTGCCCGCGCCGCGCCCGACACCTTCATCAGCTGCTACCCCAACGCTGGCCTGCCCAACCCGATGAGCGATACCGGCTTTGACGAAACGCCCGACGTCACCAGCCGATTGCTGCGCGAGTTTGCCGCCGAAGGCCTGGTGAACATCGTCGGTGGCTGCTGCGGCACCACCCCTGAACATATCGGCGCCATCCATGACGCGGTGGCGCCGCTTGCCGCCAGAGCGCTGAAACCCGGTGTTTTCTACCGCGAACCGGTGGCCGCCTGAGAGCGGCGCCAGTCGCCGTCCGTTAGAATCGCCCCCTTCCAAGGAGCGTTGCAGCGGTCTCACCGAGGGTGATGGCCGTCAGGCTTGGACCCCGCCCGCCGGGACGCAACGACGCTCACCTGTGCGCTGTTTTTCAGGTGAGTTGCATGTCCGATCCCGTCTTTTCAGATCCGCTGGCCCCTTTGGCCGTCCCCCCGATGAAGCTGTCCGGCCTGGAGCCGGTGAGCATTGGCGCGGATGCGCTGTTTGTGAACGTCGGCGAACGCACCAACGTCACCGGCTCCAAGGCCTTTGCCCGGATGATCCTGAACGGCGAGTTCGAAGCCGCGCTGGCGGTGGCCCGCCAGCAGGTGGAAAACGGCGCACAGGTGATCGACATCAACATGGACGAGGCCATGCTGGACAGCCAGGCCGCAATGGTGCGCTTCCTGAACCTGATCGCCGGCGAGCCCGACATCGCCCGCGTGCCGATCATGGTGGACAGCTCCAAGTGGAGCGTGATCGAGGCCGGCCTGCGCTGCATCCAGGGCAAGGGCATCGTCAACTCCATCAGCATGAAGGAGGGTGTCGAGGAGTTCAAGCGTCAGGCGCGGCTGGTGCGTCGCTACGGCGCGGCCGCAGTGGTGATGGCCTTTGACGAGCAGGGCCAGGCCGATACCTGCGCGCGCAAGATCTCCATCTGCGAGCGGGCCTACCGCATCCTGGTCGACGAGGTGGGTTTTCCGCCTGAAGACATCATCTTCGACCCCAACATCTTCGCGATTGCCACCGGCATCGATGAGCACAACAATTACGCGGTCGACTTCATCGAGGCCACGCGCTGGATCAAGCAGCACCTGCCGGGTGCCAAGGTCTCGGGGGGCGTGAGCAACGTGAGCTTCAGCTTCCGCGGCAACGATCCGGTGCGCGAAGCCATTCATACCGTGTTCCTGTACCACGCCATCAAAGCGGGCATGGACATGGGCATCGTCAATGCCGGCATGGTCGGCGTCTACGACGATCTGGAGCCGACCCTGCGCGAGCGGGTCGAAGACGTGGTGCTGAACCGCCGTCCCGACGCCGGCGAACGCCTGGTCGAGATTGCCGAGAACGCCAAGGGCGCGGCCCGGGACGACAGCCGCCGCAACGACTGGCGCGGCACGCCGGAGCAGCCGGTCAGCGTCGAGCAGCGGCTGTCGCACGCGCTGGTGCACGGCATCACCGAATTCATCGACGCCGACACCGAAGAAGCCTGGCAGGCCACGCTGGCACGCGGCGGGCGGCCGCTGCATGTGATCGAAGGGCCGCTGATGGACGGCATGAACATCGTCGGCGACCTGTTCGGCCAAGGCAAGATGTTCCTGCCGCAGGTGGTCAAGAGCGCGCGCGTGATGAAGCAGGCGGTGGCCCACCTGCTGCCCTACATCGAGGCCGAGAAGCTGCAGCAGGCCGCCGCAGGCGAAGACATCAAGGCCAAGGGCAAGATCGTGATTGCCACGGTCAAGGGTGACGTGCACGACATCGGCAAGAACATCGTCACCGTGGTTTTGCAGTGCAACAATTTCGAGGTGGTGAACATGGGCGTGATGGTGCCCTGCCACGAAATCCTCGCGCGAGCCAAGGCCGAGGGCGCCGACATCGTCGGTCTGTCCGGACTCATCACGCCCAGCCTGGAAGAAATGCAGGTGGTGGCCTCCGAGATGCAGAAGGACGACTATTTCCGCAGTCGGCAGACGCCGCTGCTGATCGGCGGCGCGACCTGCTCGCGCGTGCACACGGCGGTCAAGATCGCACCGCATTACGACGGCCCGGTGGTTTACGTACCTGACGCCTCGCGCAGTGTCAGTGTGGCGCAGGGGCTGCTTTCTGACCAGAGGGCCGACTACATTGCCGAGGTGCAGGCCGACTACGAACGGGTGCGCACGCTGCACGCGGGCAAGAAGCCGGTCGCGCTGTGGCCTCTGGTGCGCGCCCGCGCGAACAAGACCCCGCTGGACTGGGCGGGCTACCAGCCGCCCAGGCCCAAGTTCATCGGCCGGCGGGTGTTTCGCAATTTCGATCTCGCCGAACTGGCCCGTTTCATCGACTGGGGCCCGTTCTTCCAGACCTGGGATCTGGCCGGCCGCTACCCGGCCATCCTGCAGGATGACGTGGTGGGCGAGCAAGCCACGCGCGTGCATGAAGACGGCCGGCGCATGCTGCAGCGCCTGATCGACGGCCGCTGGCTCACCGCCAATGCCGTGATCGGGCTTTACCCGGCCAATGCGGTGCGGGACGACGACATCGAGCTCTACACCGACGAGTCGCGCTCGGACGTCGCGCTGACCTGGTACGGACTGCGCCAGCAGACCGAAAAGCAGGAAATCGATGGCCTGATGCGCCCGAGCCGTTGCCTGGCAGATTTCGTGGCGCCGAAAGGTGTGGCCGAAGACTACCTGGGCGTTTTTGCGGTGACCGCCGGGCTGGGCGTCGAGCGACGGGAGAAGGCTTTCGTCGACGCGCACGATGACTATTCGGCCATCATGCTCAAGTCGCTGGCCGACCGGCTGGCCGAGGCGTTTGCCGAATGCCTGCACCAGCGCGTGCGCACCGACCTGTGGGGCTACGCGCCCGACGAGGCGCTGGGCAATGATGAGCTGATCGCCGAGAAATACACCGGTATCCGGCCCGCGCCGGGCTATCCGGCCTGCCCGGATCACAGCGTCAAGCGCGACCTGTTCGCGCTGCTGCGCTGCGACGAAATCGACATGGGCCTGACCGACAGCATGGCCATGACGCCGGCAGCCAGCGTCAGCGGTTTCATGCTCAGCCACCCGCAGGCGGCCTATTTCAACGTCGGCAAGATCGGCGAAGACCAGCTGGCCGACATGGCGCGCCGGCGCCACATCGATGAGCAGACGCTGGCGCGGATGCTCGCGCCCAACCTGTAAATCCACGGGATTTGTGCGGAAAGCGAGACGAACAGGGGCAAATGCCACAAATGCCGCGTTTGTTGCCGCCTGTAACGCCAATGAAAGTCTCCAACTGCTGAAAATTGCCGGATGTTCCGCAATTTCGCCTGCTTCTGCTGGTCGCGCTGGCTGCGAGCCGGCGCGTTCGTCGCCTGGGCCTGTATGGCGGTCGTCTTGCTGGGCGCAGGGCCGGCCAGGGCGGCCGAACTGCCGGCGGTGCAGCTGTCCGATGCGTCGCCGCAGGTGGCGCTGGCCGGGCGCAGCCAGTTCCTGATCGACCTTGGCGGCCGCCTGACCGCCGACGACATCGAGGCACGCCAGGACAGCCTGCCGTTTGAGGTGCGCCAGGCCGGCGTGGCGGTCGAGCTGGAAAAAGGCGATGCGATGTGGGTGCGGTTTGCCGCCGTCGTCCCGGATCACCGCGCCCTGTGGCGTCTGGATGTGGACTTGCCGGGGGTGGACAGCGCCGAGCTCTACTACCGTGACGCGCAGGGGCAGTGGGTGGTTCAGTACGCGGGCGACCAGCTGGCGCAAAGCCGCTGGCCGCAGCCCGGGCGCTCGCCGCTGATGGCGCTGGATACCCAAACCGGGGTGGCGATCACGTACTTCCTGCGGATTCGCCACGACCGCGTGCCGTTTTCGGGGCAGTTGTCCCTGAAGACCCAGACGCTCAGCGGCCAGCAGGAGCAGCGCGCGCAGTTTTTTCTGGGTGCCTATTTCGGACTGGCTTCGCTGGCCATCCTGGTGGCGCTGATCAACGCCATCGGCTACCGCGACCGCAGTTTTGCCGCCTACGTGGTCTACATACTGGCCATGGCGCTGGGTCAGGCCGGCATCACCGGCATCGGCGGCATGTTGTTGTGGCCAGAGATGCCCGGGCTGAACAATCCGGTCACATTCCTGATGCCGATGGTTGCAGGCGCGATGGGCGTCTGGGTGGTTCGCATCGTCGTCGCGCCGCGCCAGTACGCCCGCTGGCTGGACGCTCTGGCGGTAGGCGCCATTGCGCTGCTGATGGTGGTGGCAGGTTTCGACGCGATGGTGCCGTCCGCCATCGGCTTCAACATCAGCATGTACCTGCTGGCGCTGGCGATGGCACTGGTGATGGGGCTGCTGGTGATGGCCATCGCC
Organism: Burkholderiaceae bacterium; assembly: GCA_014879655.1. Taxonomy (GTDB): domain Bacteria; phylum Pseudomonadota; class Gammaproteobacteria; order Burkholderiales; family Burkholderiaceae_C; genus JACSRS01. Next base: position 50,869 of record JACSRS010000092.1, on the reverse strand, counting down.
CGCGGTGACCGCAACAGCCGCTGGGTGGCGGCGGGTTTTGGCCTGATCGTGCTCGGTGGCATGTTCCCGCTGATGCGCAATTTCGGCTGGATTTCGTCGGGGTTCCTGTCCGAATACGGATTGATGCTGGGCTCGGCGCTGGAAATGCCGGTGCTGTTCTACGGCCTGAGCCGGCGGCTCAACGAGCACAACGAATCGCGCGCACGGGCGCGGGCACTGGCGGTGACCGACCCGCTCACCGGCACCGATTCGCAGCGGCGCATGCTGCGCCGTCTGGACGACGCGCTCGTCCGGGCCCGCGCGGGCAACCCGGTGGCACTGATCGTCGCCGAGCTGGCCAATCATGCCGACCTGTTGGGGGACTACGGGCGCGAGGGGGCCGACCGCGCATTGGTGCTGGCCGCCGCGATGTTGAAGGCCGTGGTGCGTGACAACGACTTTGTCGCCCGCGTGGGTGACCGGCACTTCGCGCTGCTGCTGGAGAGCCCCTGCACCGCTGAAGAAGCCAACGCCATCGCGACGCACGCCGTTGCAAGGGGCTTGCGCAGCCGCCCTGCCATGCCCGGCGGCGAGACGCTGAAATTCCACCTCGTGGTCGGCATGCTGCCTTTGGGTGCGCCCGATGCACAGACCCTGATGCAGCGCTTCATGCAGGAATTGCTCGACTATGGGCCCGACGCCCGCAAGACGATTCGCATGCTTCGGACCTGAAGCCTTGGCCCTCCCGCCGCTGACTCAGGGGGTGGGGCGCAAGGCGCGGCGGTATTGCAGGGCCTCGGCCACGTGCGCGGTTGTGGTGGTGTCGGAGCCCGCCAGATCGGCGATGGTGCGCGCCACCCGCAGCGCCCGGTGCGTGGCGCGGGCGCTCCAGCCCAGGCGCGCGGCGGCGGTGTTGAGGAACTTGCCGGCCACCGGTTCGAGCGCCAGGTGCTGCTCCAGCGCCTGACCCTGCAGACTCTGATTGGTACCGCCCTGGCGGGTAAAGGCCCTTTCACGGGCCGCGGTGCAGCGTGCGCGCACCGTGGCGGTGGCCTCGCCCGGCGCCGCGCCCAGCAGTTCCTCGGGCTGCAGCGCCGGCACTTCGATGTGCAGGTCGATGCGGTCGAGCAGCGGCCCCGACAGCTTGCTTTGGTAGCGGTGCACCTGGTCGGGCGTGCAGCGGCAGGCTTTCAGGCGTGAGCCAAGGTAGCCGCAAGGGCAGGGGTTCATCGCCGCGATCAGCTGAAAGCGTGCCGGAAACTCCGCCCGCCGCGCCGCGCGCGAGATGGTGATGGTGCCGCTTTCCAGCGGCTCGCGCAGTGCCTCCAGCGCCGCACGGGGAAACTCCGGCAGCTCATCCAGAAACAGCACGCCGTGGTGAGCCAGCGAGATTTCGCCGGGCCGCGGGGGTGAGCCGCCACCGACCAGCGCGACGGCACTGGCTGAATGGTGCGGGTTGCCGGTGGGACGCTGCGCCCATCGGTCCAGCGTGAAACGGCCATCCAGGCTGGCGACGGCTGCGCTCTCCAGCGCTTCGGTCACGCTCATCGGCGGCAGCAGGCCGGCAAAACGTTGCGCCAGCATCGACTTGCCCGAACCGGGCGGCCCCATCAGCAGCAGGCTGTGACCACCAGCGGCGGCGATCTCCAGCGCCCGTCGTGCAGCCGCCTGCCCTTTCACGTCGGACAGGTCGGCGTAGCTGGCTTGCGGTGGCAGCGGTGTGGGCGCCAGTCGCGCCCAGCCGTCGCAGGCGCCCTGGGCAGCTGGATCGGGCAGGAACTGCTGCACCACGTCCAGCAGGTGGCGGGCGCGAAAGACCTGGGCGTCGGGAACCAGCGCCGCTTCTTCGGCACTGCCCGGCGGCAGCACCAGCCGGGTGGCGACCTGCCGCCGGTGCAGCGCCAGGCTCATCGCCAGCGCGCCGCGCACCGGCCGAAGTTCGCCAGACAGCGACAGCTCACCGGCAAATTCATGACCCGCCAGGCGGGCTGCGTCAATTTGGCCGCTGGCCGCCAGAATGCCCAGCGCGATCGGCAGGTCGAAGCGGCCCGAATCCTTGGGCAGGTCCGCGGGGGCCAGATTCACCGTGATGCGTTTGTTGTGTGGAAACTCGAGCCCGGCGTTCTGCAGGGCCGAGCGCACGCGCTCGCGCGCTTCTTTCACTTCCACGTCGGCCAGTCCGACCAGCGTGAAGCTCGGCAGGCCGTTGGCCAGATGCACTTCAACGGTGACCGGTGCTGCGTCCAGCCCGAGCAGGGCGCGACTTTGCACCACGGCGAGGCTCATGCTGCCCACCCTTCCTTTTGGTGCGCAGCAGTCAGAAAAGGCATCCGATTCATGCACCAATGCGGTGCGTACTGGGTAAACATCCAGTAATCTTAGCGCAACCGGTTTCTGCGGTCCATCGGATTCTTCCCAGAGGAGAAGGTGCAAGCTGGCACGGTCCCTGCTTGGTATGTCCATCTTCCCTCAACTTCATGGAGTTTTCGATGACCACCGTTTCTGCTCGCAAGCTGGCTTTTGCAGTTTCCACCCTGGTTCTGTCCGGCAGCGCGCTGGCACAGGCCGCCCCCAAAGCACCCGAGCCTGACTGGACCCTGAGCGGCAATGCGGGGCTGTTCTCCGACTACCGTTTCCGCGGCATCTCGCAGACCAACAAGAAGCCGGCCATCCAGGGCGGCGTCGATTTCGCGATGAAAAACGGCCTGTACCTGGGCAACTGGAACTCCAACGTCGACAGCGCCATGTACAACGGCGCGAATATCGAGATGGATTTCTATGGCGGCTACAAGGCCACGTTCGGTGACTTCGGCCTGGATGTCGGCGGTATCTACTACTACTACCCGGGCTCGGGTGCCGGCGGCACGACCGTGATCAAGAACGGCGAACTCTATGTCGGCGGCAGCTGGGGCCCGTTGACCGCCAAATATTCCTACGCCGTCACCGACTTCTTCAGCACCCCCAACTCGTCCGGCTCCTGGTATCTGAACGTTGGCGCTGCACATGACTTCGGCAACGGCTGGGGCGTGAATGGTTCCATCGGCTACCAGGGTCTGAAGGGCGGCGCAGCCGTCACACAGATCAACGGCACTGTGGCCACCAGCATCACCGACTGGAAGCTGGGCGGCACCTACACCATCGACGGCTGGGTGATGGGCTTGTCCTACATCTCGACCAACCGCGATCTGGCCGGCTACACCGATCCGTCCAAGAACATCAGCAACGGCACCGCTGTCGTGTCGGTCAGCAAGACGTTCTGAGCGGCCCGCACATGACCAAGGAGTCCTCATGAAAATAGTTACCGCCATCATCAAACCCTTCAAGCTCGATGAGGTGCGCGAAGCGCTGTCCGAAATCGGCGTGCAGGGCATCACCGTTACCGAGGTCAAGGGTTTCGGACGCCAGAAGGGGCACACCGAGCTGTATCGCGGCGCCGAATACGTGGTCGACTTCCTGCCCAAAGTGAAGATCGAAGCGGCCATCTCGGACGAATTGGTCGAGCGCGTGATCGAAGCCATCGAAGGGGCGGCCCGCACCGGCAAGATCGGTGACGGCAAGATTTTCGTCTACAGCCTGGAGCAGGTTGTCCGCATCCGTACCGGCGAGACCGGCAAGGAAGCCCTTTAACCCGTCTCATCAGGAGAGTTGAACATGAAAAAACTGATTGCCTCCCTGGCCATAGGCCTGGGTTTGCTGATGGGGGCGGCCGCCGTAACGGCGCAGACCACCGCCGAACCTGCTGCTGCCGTGGCTGCGGCGCCTGCCGACGCTGCCAAGGCGCCCGACGCCGCAGCCCCCGCTGCCGCGCCTGCAGCCGCGGATGCCAAACCGGCTGAAGCCGCTGCCGCTGAAAAGCCCACCGTGAACAAGGGCGACGTGTCCTGGATGCTGATCGCCACCGCACTGGTGGTCTTCATGGCTGTGCCGGGTCTGGCGCTGTTCTATGGCGGCCTCGTGCGCAGCAAGAACATGCTGTCGGTGCTGATGCAGGTGCTGGTGGTGTTCTCGCTGATTTCGGTGCTGTGGGCCGTCTACGGTTACAGCATCGCGTTCGGCGGCGAGGGACTGATCATCGCGAATTTCAGCAAGCTGTTCCTGGCCGGGGTGACGGTGGATTCGCTGGCAGACACGTTCACGGCGTCGGCCAAGTTGCCGGAGTTCGTCTTCATTGCCTTCCAGGCGACGTTTGCCGGCATCACCTGCGCGCTGATCGTCGGTTCGTTCGCTGAACGTATCAAGTTCTCGGCCGTGCTGCTGTTCTCGGTGCTGTGGTTCACTTTCTGCTACCTGCCGATTGCCCACATGGTCTGGGGCTCGGGCGGCTATCTGCTGGGCAAGGGCGCGCTGGACTTCGCCGGCGGCACCGTGGTGCACATCAACGCGGCTGTTGCCGGTCTGGTCGGCGCCTATGTGGTCGGCAAGCGGATCGGCTACGGCAAGGAAGCCATGGCCCCGCACAGCCTGACGCTGACGATGGTCGGTGCCTCGATGCTGTGGGTCGGCTGGTTCGGCTTCAACGCCGGCTCCAACCTGGAAGCCACCAGCGGCGCGGCCCTGGCGTTCATCAACACGCTGGTCGCAGCGGCTGCCGCCGTGCTGTCGTGGTGCCTGGGTGAGATGCTGTCCAAGGGCAAGGCCTCGATGCTGGGTGCAGCATCCGGTGCGATTGCCGGCCTCGTCGCCATCACGCCGGCCTGCGGCTCGGTGGGCCCGATGGGTGCCATCATCATCGGCCTGCTGGCGGGTTTTGCCTGTCTGTGGGGTGTCAACGGCCTCAAGCACATGCTGGGCGCGGACGATTCGCTCGACGTCTTTGGCGTGCACGGCGTTGGCGGCATTCTGGGCGCCCTGCTCACCGGCGTGTTCACCGCTCCGAGTCTGGGCGGCACCGGCAAGGCCGACTTCTCGATCGCCAGCCAGCTGCTGATCCAGGCCGAGGGCGTGGTCATCACCATCGTCTGGTCGGCGGTCGTCGCTTACGTGGCCTACAAGATCGTCGACATGGTCGTCGGACTGCGCGTCAGCGAAGAAGACGAGCGCGAAGGCCTGGACATCACGTCCCACGGCGAGACCGCCTACAACCGCTGAGCGGTTGCGGCAAAGGCGGCGGCACGCTGCCTTTGCCAATCGAGGTAAGCAATGCGAGTTTTTCCTTGAACATTGGGCCCACTTCGGTGGGCCTTTTTTTTTTGTTCGGTTGGCGCTCAACGAATGCCCGTCGAGGCGTGTCGCGAAAAAACCGCACGCAGCAGCCAAAAAATTTTCAGCGAAAGCGCAGGCGGGTCCGGTTTACCATGCCGCCATGCCCGACACCGCGCTTCAGACACTCATTGACCAGATCCGCGCCCACGCTGCCAGCGGCACACCGCTGCGGGTGCGCGGTGGCGGTACGCACGATTTCCTGGCGCAGCGCCTGCAAGGCGAGCCGCTGGAGACAGCCGCCTGCAGCGGCATCACCGGTTACGAGCCGAGTGAGCTGGTGGTCACGGCGCGCGCCGGCACGCCGCTGGCTGAACTGGAAGCGGCGCTGGCTGAAAAGGGTCAGTGCCTGCCTTTCGAGCCACCACGATTCGGTGCATCGGGCACGGTGGGTGGCATGGTGGCTGCCGGCCTGTCGGGACCCGCGCGCGCCAGCGTGGGTGCGGTGCGCGACTACGTGCTGGGTCTGCAGATGATCAACGGGCGCGGTCAATGGCTGACGTTCGGCGGTCAGGTGATGAAAAACGTCGCCGGTTACGACGTCTCGCGGCTGATGACGGGCAGCTGGGGCACGCTGGGTGTGATCACCGACGTCAGCCTGAAGGTCCTGCCGGTGGCGCCGGCGCAAGCCACGCTCCGCTTTGCCTGCAGCCAGGCCGATGCGCTGCGCCTGCTGCACGAATGGGGCGGCAAGCCCTTGCCGCTGAACGCCAGTTGCTGGGTGGAGGACGACGGCGTCGGCACGCTGTACCTGCGACTGCGCGGTGCGGTCGCAGCGGTGGACGCCGCCTGCCGCCAGCTTGGCGGTGAGCGTCAGCCAGATGCCGCGGCTGACTGGGATGCTTGCCGCGATCAGCGCCTGCCCTGGTTTGCCAGTCGCGATTCGGCGCTGTGCCTGTGGCGCCTGTCGGTGCCGCAGACCGCGCCGGTGCTGGCCTTGCCGGCCGGGGTGGCGGCGCCGCTTGTCGAATGGCACGGCGGCCAGCGCTGGGTGCAGTCCGGCCCCGAACACGCGCTGGCACTGCGAAAGCTGGCGGCCGAGCATGGCGGTCACGCTACGCTATTCAGAGCGTCGAGTGACGAAAAGACGCTGGATTTGCCCCGATTTGAACCCCAAAAGCCCCCGCTGGACCGTATCCATCAGCGCCTGAAAGCCGAATTCGACCCGGCTGGCATCTTCAACCCCGGCCGCCTCTGACCCGGTCTCTGAGCGGTCTTCAACACCCATGCAAACCCAGCTCGCTCCCGAATTCAAGGACACGCCCGAGGGCCGGGAGGCCGAGGCCATCCTGCGCAAGTGTGTGCATTGCGGCTTCTGCACCGCCACCTGCCCCACCTACCAGCTGCTCGGCGACGAGCTTGACGGCCCGCGCGGCCGCATCTACCTGATGAAGCAGGTGCTCGAAGGCGCTGCGCCCACGCGCAAGACGCAGCTGCATCTGGACCGCTGCCTGACCTGCCGCAACTGCGAAAGCACCTGCCCCAGCGGTGTGCAGTACGGCCATCTGATCGACATCGGCCGCAAGATCGTCGATGCCAGAGTGCCGCGCCCGGCAACCGAACGCGCGCTGCGCTGGGCGCTGAAGGAAGGCCTGCCATCGCCGGTTTTCGGCCCCGCGATGAAGCTGGGTCAGCTGGTGCGCCCCTTGATGCCCGCCGCCCTGAAGGCCAAGGTGCCGCCGCGCCAGCACGCCGGCGTCTGGCCGGCACGGGAGCACAAGCGCAAGGTGCTGATGCTGGCCGGTTGCGTGCAGCCGGCGATGATGCCCAACATCAACAGCGCCACCGCAAGGGTTCTCGACGCCTGCGGCATCCAGACCGTGGTGGCGTCCAAGGCGGGCTGCTGTGGCGCGGTGAAGTTCCACCTGAACGACCAGGACGGCGGCAAGGCCGAAATGCGCGCCAACATTGACGCCTGGTGGCCGCATGTGCAGGCCGGCGTCGAGGCGATCGTGATGAACGCCTCCGGCTGCGGCGTGACGGTGAAGGAATACGGCCACATCCTGAAGGACGACCCGGTGTACGCCGAGCGCGCCCGGCGCATCAGCGAGCTGACCCGCGACCTGAGCGAACTGCTGCCCTCACTGGTGGAGGCGCTGAAAAAGGCGCGGCCCGATACCTTTGCGCCAGCGGCGAAGGGTGGTCAGCCAGCAGCGGCGCAGACCATCGTCTTTCACCCCCCGTGCACACTGCAGCACGGCCAGCAGCTCAAGGGCGGTGTCGAACAGCACCTGGGTGCGCTGGGCTTCAAGGTGCAGGTGGCGCGGGTGGAATCGCACCTGTGCTGCGGCTCTGCGGGCACCTACAGCGTGCTCAACCCGAAGCTGAGTTACCAGCTGCGCGATCGCAAGCTCGGCCACCTCGCCGACATGCAGCCGCAGGTGATCGTCAGTGCCAACATCGGCTGCATCACGCACCTGCAAAGCGGCACCGACACGCCGGTGCGCCACTGGATCGAAGTGCTCGATGACGCGCTGGGCGCCGGGCTGGCCTGAAAGCCGCCGCCACCGGGCTGGCATGATCGGGGTTTGTCTCCCCGATGCCCGTGCACCCCATGAATGACGCTGTCACTGAAAACCTGAATGTCCCCGAGGGCGAGGCGCCAGCCGCTGCGCCAGCTGCCATGTCGCCCGAAACCGTGTCTGCGCCGGGCGAACCGGCGACGCCTGAGAATCCGGCCGCGACGGCGCAACCGGGTGCCGCTACCGGCAGAAAACCGCGCGACCCCGCCGCAGCGAGTCGCAACATCGAAGTGCTGGAGCGGCTCGCGGCGCTGTACCCGCAGCTTTTCGGCGCCGTGTTCCGGCCACTCAAGCGGGGCATCTACCAGGACCTGCTGGCTGCGCAGCCCGATGCGTTCGAGCCTGAAGCGCTGAAAGCGGCGCTGGGTTTTCACACCCGTTCGACCCGCTACCTGAGCAGCGTTGCGGCGGGCATGCCGCGCCACGATCTGGCCGGTCAGCCGGTCGAAGAGATGGCGGCCGAACATGTGCATCAGGCGCTGGTGGCGGTCTGGCGCCGCCGCCAGGGCCGCAAGCCGGCTGACGATCTGCGGGCCCGGACCGTCGCGCGCATGGCGCAGGCGTTCGAGGCGTCGGGCATCAGCCGCGAAGACTGGCGTGAACGGCTGCTAAGCCGTGACGAAGCCGCCAATGCCCTGCTGGACGAAGCGCTGGCGCAGGCTGCCGAACGTGCCGCCCGCGACGAGGCGCTGCTGCGCGCGTTCGAGGCCAGCGGCCAGACAGTGGCGGCCTTTGCCGCCGACTACGGGCTGAAAGCGGCCGAGGCCGAGGCCACGCTGGCGCGGGCGGGCAGCCGCCGGGCGTCGGCGCCAGCGGCCTGAAGCCGGCTGGAGCGGCCGCCCAAGCCGCGCATCGGGGCGGCGAACGCTTCGTTATTCATAGCTGTAAATGTCGATTTGACGCTGGACGGAGGCCAAAAAGACCGAAAAGTTGGTGAAAACGGGGCTTACTCCTCCGCCAGCGCTTTCTCGATGTCACCGACCAGCGCCTTGGGCGTGTCGGTCGGTGCGTAGCGGCGGATCACCTGGCCGTCGCGGCCGACCAGGAACTTGGTGAAGTTCCACTTGATGGCCTTGCTGCCGAGCAGGCCGGGTGCCTCGGCGCACAGCCACTGGAATAGCGGATCGGCGTCGACACCATTGACATCGACCTTGGCCATCATCGGAAAGCTGACGCCATAGTTGAGCTGGCAGAAGCTGGCGATGTCTTCGTTGCTGCCGGGGTCCTGGTTGCCGAACTGGTTGCAGGGAAAGCCCAGCACCACCAGTCCTTTTGGTCCCCAGGTCTTGTGCAGTTCTTCCAGGCCGCCGAACTGCGGCGTGAATCCGCAGGCGCTGGCCGTGTTGACGATCAGCAGCACCTTGTTCCTGAATTTCTTCAGGGGCACGGGCTTGCCGCTGACCGGCGTGGCAGTGAAATCGTAAATGCTGCTCATGGGTGTCCTTTGCGGGTGGCTGTCACGGCGGTTGCAGCGACTTTGCAACAGTCGCCGCGCCAAAGCCGCTTAGTATGGTCGTCGCTGCACGACTGCCGCGCGTGCAGGGTCTTTCGGGTGAATAATTTTGCTTTGCGCGTTCAGCGCGCCGATTGCCGCCCGCTGGCGCCCCTTGTCTCGCTTCAACTTCCGCATGCCACGTCCCTGCCCGATCGCGCTGACTGGACTGACACCGACCGAACAGGTGCTGCTGGAGGGCGCGCTGTTCCAGTCTGCGGGTAACCAGTTGCCCGGTGCGGTCCTGACCCGGGATCTGTCCAAGGCCCTGCTGATCATCGCCAACGCCGACAACGCCGACGCCGTGCGCGCCCTGCGGACCGCATTGCCGGCGGCCCGCGTGCTGCTGGTGGGCGCGTCCGACCAGGGGACCGGCTGGCCGGTGGTGCCCCGGCCGCTGCGGCTGCATGCGGTGCTGGAGGCTGCACGTCGGGCGCTTTCGCCGGTGCTGGAGCGTCCCGAGCCCGAACCCGAGCCCGAAACAAAGGGCGATGGCGCCCCGCTGCGTGGGGGCGGCTGGCTGCGCCGGCTCACCGGTGGCAGCGAAGGCCCGGGATTCATGGCCACGCAGCCCTTTATGGCCAAAGACCTGTCGCCGCCGCCCGATTTTGAAGAAACCCGGCAGCACGCGCCACCGGCGGCGCCACAGTTGCACGAAGCCACGCAGCCGATGCGGGCCATCCCGGCTGCACCGCCGTCCGAAGCAGCCCGCAAGGGTTTCGAATCGACCGTGGCGTTTTCGGCTCGGGCACCCGCCCAGCCCGATTTCGAGTCAACCATTCAAACCGACCGCGAAGCCCCGTCCGTGCTGCCGTCGGACTGGGAAAACGAGGTCGCGGAATGGGAAGCCGAACTGGCGGCCCGAGTTAACCGGGCGGCCGCCCGAAACGCGCCCGATGCCCCGGAGGCCAGCGTTGCCTCGGCCGACACCCTGCCTCAGCCGCTGGCGACCGATGACCGGCGCCCGCTGCCGGCTGGCGCAGCGGCTGCCGACGACGGCATTGCGCGAGTTGCCGTGGGCGAGCGACCTTCGACCCGCGATCGGGACCGCCTTGCGCCGCTGCCTGCCGCGTCCGACGATCCTCCGTGCCGGGTGCTGGTCGTGGGTGCGCCTGGCCAGGCGACCGGCGGACTGATCAAGACGCTGCAGTCAGCCCGGTTCCAGGCCGACTTTGCCGCCAGCGCTGCCAACGCGATGGACGCCTTGCGGGCGCGCCCCTACCAGGTGGTTTTTCTGATCGAGATTTCACTCGGCGAGGGTGCGATCGCCCTGTGCCGCGCCATCCGGGCCCGGCCCGGCCCGACCCAGCCGGGGCCGCGCATTGCCATCGTCGCCGGTCATCGCCGGCTGCTGTCGCGCATACGCGCGTCTTTCGCCGGCTGCAACGCCTGGATGACGATTCCACTGGATCGCGAGGCGCTCGTCCGGTACATTGGGCAAACAACTGTTCGCACCGTGCGCTGAAGGTCAGGCGCGGCGCGGAGAGTCAGCGCAGATACCCCGGCTGCGCCCTGGCCGGGACGCAAGACAGGGGGGAGCCAATGGCACAAGCCTGGGCAAAAAAGCAACAGTACTTGCACATTGCCACACTCCGGGGAGTTCTCCGGGGGCAGTGGTTCGTCCCGGCCCGATGTTTGCGGCACGATGCGGGCCTGCCCATCAGGAAATACGTTACTGCCGACGCATCGGCCGCAGCGTCCTCCGGCCCGCCGCATTGACTTTCCACACTGCCTGCCATGTCCAACTACCGTCGCCTGGCCCTGCTCGGCCTGCCACCCGCTGACCGCCACCTGCTCGAACCCCTGCTGCTGGGCTCGGCCGCTGAGGCCGGTTATGTGATCGTGCACGACCTCGAAGAAGCCGACCTGATCATCTCCAATGCCGACGACGGTCATGTGGTGCGCGGCCTGCAAGCGCGCCAGCTCGCGGCGCCAGTGCTGCTGATCGGCGACAGTGACGCCGGCACCGGCTGGCCGCTGCTGTCTCGGCCCATCGAATCAGGAGCGCTGGTCGCCGCCGTCAGCACGCTGGCGGCGGGTGCCGGCATGAACCGGTCGGGCTCGGGCCTGCCGCCAGCGCACGCCCCGCGCTCGCCCGCGCCGTGGCGGCCGGACGCTGCCGAATCCCAACCGCCTGTCGAAGCCGATTTCCCGTCGACCCGGGTCGTTCCGCTGTCGGCGCGCGCCGATGTGCCGTTACCCGCCAGGAGGGTTGAGCGGCTGCAGCCGCAGGCGCCGGTTGCTGCGCCGGAAACGCGACCCGGTTTTCAGGCAACCGTGCCGTTTTCCGACAGCGGCCGGGCATCGCTCGCGCAGGTGGCAGCGCCAGCTTCCGAGTCTGCGTCCGCGCCAGGATTTCAGAGCACCGTGCCTTTCGCCGCGCTGGAGATGGCCGGCGGCGCGCCTCCGATTGAAAAGCCGGTGCGCGCGCCGGTGGCACGGCCCGCTGTGGCCGGCAACGGCGTGAACGCGCTGGCGCAGGACGTGCTGATGTGGCGGGACGGCCCAACGGCGACCGCCGCGCCGGCCCCTGCATCAGCGTCGGCACCAGCGCCCGCACCAGCCCCGTCGCGCAACGAATCCGACAGCTACTGGACCAGCAGTCTCGCACCCGAGACGCTGGATCACCCGACGGCACCGCAGGCGCTGGACGGCGAACCGTCGGCGTCCATCATGCTGGTGGGTGGTCCGCGCCTGGCCAATGGTTCCTTGATCAAGGCTTTGCGCGGATTTGGCCACCGGGTGGACTATGCGCCCGATGGTGGGGGCGCGCTGTCGCGGCTGACCGCACGCGACTACGATGTCGTCTTCCTCGACCAGACCGCGCTGGGTGTCTCGACGCTCAGCCTTTGCCGGGCTCTGCTGAAGCGGGCGGCACAGGAACGCCTGACGCTGCGCGTGGTCGTGATTGCGACCACCGGTTCGTGGCTTCAGCGCCTGCTGGCGCGCATGGCCGGCGTCGATACCTGGATGGTCAAGCCGCTGGTGAAGAAGCGGCTGAAGAATTACCTGCGCAAGGTGAAAACCGGGCAAACGGCCGGCGTCACCTGAGCGCGCGCCGATCAGCCGTGATGGTGGTCGTTGCGGGCGATCTCGAGCAAGTGTTCGATCTCCTCCGGGTACTGAACCAGGTTGCTGGCATGCCAGCGCTGAATCAGCCACATGAAGCCGGCCACCAGCAGGCCGAAGGCCGCGATCGCACCGAACGCCGACAGACCCAGCCCGGTCGACAGTGCATACAGCCCGCCCAGGCTCAGGATGCAAGCCTGTTCGTTGAAGTTCTGCACCGCAATCGAGCGCCCCGCGCCCATCAGGTTGTGCCCACGATGCTGCAACAGCGCATTCATCGGCACCACCAGATAGCCGCCCAGACCGCCCAGCAGAACCAGGAAGGGTGCAGCGACCCAGACGTTGTCGATGAAGTTCAGCAAGATGACCAGCAGCCCCATGCCAATGCCCAGCGGCATCACCGTGGTTGCGCGGTCCAGCCGCATGCGCATCGACGCGATCACGGCGCCCACCGCCGTGCCGACGGCCACCACGCCCACCAGCGACGACGCCTGCGTCACGCTGTAACCCAGCGCTGCGGCCGCCCAGGCCAGCACGATGTAGCGCAGGTTGCCCGAAACGCCCCAGAACAGCGTGGTGGTCGCCAGCGAGATCTGGCCCAGCCGGTCGCGCCACAGCCGCAGGTTGCACTGCCAGAAATCGGGCAGCAACGCCAGCTTGTTGCGCGGCATGGGGCGCATTTCGACGCCGGTATCCGGAATGCGCAGGTTGAACCAGGCGGCCAGCGCGTAGACGAAGATCAGCACAGCGATGGCCGCCTCGGCCGGCGTGTCCACCGAGGTGTCGATCAGCGGAAAATCAAACGACAGCAGCAAAGGTGCAATGGCATGGCCCACCAGCTGTCCGCCCAGCACCACGCCCAGGATGATCGAGGCGATCGTCAGACCCTCGATCCAGCCGTTGGCCTTGACCAGCTGCGAGGGCGGCAGCAGCTCGGTCAGGATGCCGTACTTGGCCGGTGAATAGGCGGCTGCGCCCAGACCGACCACGGCGTAGGCCATCAGCGGATGGGCGCCGAACAGCATCAGCACGCAGCCGACGATCTTGATTGCGTTGCTGACGAACATCACCTCGCCCTTGGGCCGGGAGTCGGCAAACGCGCCGACGTAGGGCGCCAGCACCACATAGAACAGCGCGAACATCGGCACCAGCGCGGCCTGCTTCCATTCGGGCTCGCCGGCCGTGCGCAGCAGCTGGACGGCGGCCACGAACAAGGCGTTGTCGGCAAGCGAGCTGAAGAACTGCGCCGACATGATGGTAAAAAAACCGCGCTTCATGAACTGTGGTGGCCTGCATCAGCGGGGCTGATGGCATGGTAGGGGTGGGGGTGTCTCCAGCTGCCCGTGGGTTATATCACGCACCTTCCGGCGCACGGCCCAATGCCGGTGCCACAATGGCCGAAAGCTTCTTCTTGTACCCGCCATGCCACGCCCGATTCTCGCCACCATCCACACGCAAGCGCTTCGCCACAACCTGTCCCGCATGCGCGAATGCGCGCCGGATGCGCGGGTCTGGGCGGTGGTCAAGGCCAACGCGTACGGCCACGGCATTGAGCGCGCATTTGACGGTCTGCGAGGCGCTGACGGCTTTGCGCTGCTGGACCTGCAGGAGGCCGAACGCGTGCGCGAGCTCGGCTGGCGCGGTCCCATTCTGCTGCTCGAAGGTGTGTTCGAGGCGCGTGACCTGGAGCTGTGCTCGCGCCTTCAACTGTGGCACACGGTGCACTGCGATGAACAGATCGCGATGCTGGCGACGCACAAGACGCACCAGCCGCACCGCATCTTTCTGAAACTGAACTCCGGCATGAACCGGCTGGGCTTCGCGCCGGCGCGTTACCGCGCGGCCTGGGCCCGGCTGAACGCCCTGCCGCAGGTCGACGAGATCACGCTGATGACGCATTTCAGCGACGCCGACGGCCAGGCTGGCATTGCGGCCCAGCTGGATGTGTTCAAGCGCGTCACCGCCGACCTGCCTGGTGAGCGCACGCTGGCCAACAGCGCGGCCACGCTGCGCCATGCCGGCGAGCCGCTGGATGACAGCGCCGACGGGTTGCGCGTCGCGGCCGACTGGATTCGCCCCGGCATTGCCGTCTACGGCAGCTCGCCCGACTTCCCGTCGCACGACATTGCGCACTGGCGCCTGCAGCCGACGATGACGCTGTCGGCAAGGCTCATCGCCACGCAGGACCTGCAGACGGGCGACTGTGTGGGTTACGGTTCGTCGTTTCGCGCGCCGCAGCCGATGCGCATCGGCGTGGTGGCCTGCGGCTACGCGGACGGTTATCCCCGCCTGTGTCCCACCGGCACGCCTGTGCTCGTCAACGGTGTGCGCACCCACACTGTCGGGCGCGTCAGCATGGACATGATCACCGTGGACCTTGAGCCGCTCGCTGCTGCCGGAATGCCCACTGGCATCGGCAGCGAGGTCACACTGTGGGGCCGGTCGGCCAGCGGCGCGGTGTTGCCGATCGACGAGGTGGCGGCGGCGGCGGGAACCGTCGGCTACGAGCTGATGTGCGCGCTCGCGCCGCGTGTGCCGGTGGAGCTTGCGGACTGAAGGGTGGCGCCACTCAGCGCAGAAAGACGTCGTAGCCGGTCTTCAGGATCAGCGCGCTGACGACGACGACAAAAACGCCGCGTACGAAGCCGGAGCCGTGCTTCAGCGCCAGCCGCGTGCCGATCAGGCTGCCGGTCACGTTGGCCAGCGCCATCGCCAGCGCGAAATGCCACCAGATGTGGCCCTTGGCGGCGAACAGCACCAGCGCGGCCAGATTGGTGGCGGTGTTGACCAGTTTGGCCGACGCCGACGCATTCAGAAAATCGTAGCCCAGCAACCGCACGAACAGGAAGACCAGAAAACTGCCGGTGCCCGGGCCGAAAAATCCGTCATAGAAGCCGATCATGACGCCGATTGCACTGGCCACCAGGGCTTCGTGCTGGCCGGCAAAGTGCGGGGTGTGGTGCCTGCCCAGGTCCTTTTTGGCTAGGGTATAGATCAGAACCGCCAGCAGGATCAGCGGCAGCAGCTGGCGCAGGAACGCGGGGTCTATCACGGTCACCACCCAGGCCCCGACGAACGAACCGGCAAACCCGGCGCTGGCAGCCGGCAGGATGGCCGACCATCGCATGTGCACGCGCCGGCCGAACTGCGCGGTGGCGATGGCTGTGCCCCAGACCGACGCGCTCTTGTTGGTGCCGAACAGCGTGGCCGGCGGCGCGGTGGGGAAGGTGGCGAACAGTGCGGGCACCAGAATCAACCCGCCGCCGCCGACGATCGAGTCGACCAGCCCCGCCAGCAGCGAGGCGAGTGAGACGATCAGCAGTTCCATGGCGGCGATTGTCGCATGCAATCCGCTTCCGAAACAGAAGCATCAAAGTACCATTTGACGCTGGAAAGTGGCTGATCTGATTGAAAAAGCCAAGAAAAAAGCGCCGATGGTCGGCGCTTTTAAGGGTGTGTCTCGGTAACGGACACTTGCGAGGTTCCACCGGGTGGAACTGTCTCCTCGATTCCGTGAAGGCCGGGTTGCCAGCCTGTCGAAACGAATGCAGGGATTGTCGACCTCTGTCGCCAACGTGTCATCAGGGATTTCCCAGGCTTGGCGCATGGCCGCACCGGAATCGGGCGTGACCAAGCGCCCTTGCACGATCCGAAGGCCCTGCGCGCGGTGCCCGAGCGTTATTGGTGCCGATTCTGTCGCGGCCCAGCGCCCCAGCCTGGCACAGGGATTGCTGCACTGCATCATCCAACAGTTCCATCAGGACACGGCATGAATACAGGCATCGGGCGGTGGGTGGCGGCGTGCGTGATGACGATGAGCATGACCGCCGTCGCGTGGGCGCAATCGCCGACGGTGCCGGAGGCCGCGAGCGCATCGGCCGCGGCGGTACGCCTGAGCGCGAGCACGGATCTTTCTGCGGTGCCGCAGGCGGTGAACGCCGAGCCCGTTTCCACCCCGGCAAGCTTGGCTGAGACAGCGCCTGCAGCGCCGGTCGAACTGAAGCGGCCGGGACTCGTGATGCAGTCAACGATCAATGGTGCGGATACCGCCTGGATGATCACGGCCACCGCGCTGGTGCTGCTGATGACCTTACCCGGCATTGCGCTGTTCTACGGCGGTATGGTGCGCAAGAAGAACGTCATCAACACGATGGCCAGCGTGGTCGCGATTGCGGCGCTGGTCAGTCTGCTGTGGTTTCTGTTCGGGTATTCGCTGGCCTTCACCCCGGGCAGTGGCTGGCTGGGCGGCTCGACGCGTTTCTGGTTTGAAGGTTTTGTCTACCTGAAGGAAGCGGGCAAGGTGTCCGTCAGCCACATCGCGCCCGCCATCCCCGAATCGGTGTTCGCGATGTTCCAGCTCACCTTCGCGATCATCACCCCGGCACTGATCGTCGGCGCCTTTGTCGAGCGCATGAAATTTTCCGCGATGCTGTGGTTCGTCGCACTCTGGTCGCTGCTGGTCTACGCCCCGGTGGCGCACTGGGTCTGGGAGCCGGGCGGCTGGATCGCGCAGATGGGGGCGCTCGATTTTGCCGGTGGCACAGTGGTGCACATCAATGCCGGTGTGGCCGGCCTGATGTGTGCCTACTTCATCGGTCCGCGCCGGGGCTACGGGCGCGAGGCGTTCGAACCCTTCAATCTGGGCCTGACCATGGCGGGCACCGGCCTGCTTTGGGTGGGGTGGTTCGGTTTCAATGCCGGCTCCGCCATTGCCGCCGACGGGCGTGCGGGGCTGGCCATGCTGGTGACCCATGTGGCCGCAGCGGCGGGCGCGATGGCGTGGATGCTGGGTGAATGGCTGGTGCGCCGCCGCCCGTCCTTGCTCGGGCTGTGTTCCGGCGCGGTGGCGGGCCTGGTGGCGATCACGCCTGCGGCGGGGTTTGTCACGCCGGGTTCGGCCGTGGTCATCGGCGGCGTCGCGGGGCTGTCCTGTTACTGGGGCGCCACCGGCCTCAAGCGCTGGCTGGGCGCGGACGACTCGCTGGATGTGTTCGGCGTGCATGCCGTTGGCGGCATCGTCGGCTCGCTGCTGACCGGTTTGCTGGCCGACGCCGCGATTTCGGGCGCCAGGGGCAGCGTTGCCACCCAGGCCGTTGCCACCGTCGCGGTGCTGGTGTATGGCGCGGTGGTCAGTGCGCTGCTGCTTCTCGCCATTCGCCGGGTGATCGGTCTGCGCGTTACCGAATCTGCGGAACTCAACGGGCTGGACATTTCCCAGCACCGTGAGCGCATTGGCACCTGAACCGTTTTGCCATGTTGCTGCAACCTGCTCCCGATTGCCCTGTTGCCACGCTGGCTGGCACGGCGCACCGCTACGGGGGCTGGTCGGTGGAGGGTGACGCGCTGACCGATTGGCGCAACGGGAGGCCCCATGCTTCCCAGTGAAATGCTGGCCATTGCGGCCCGCCTGCACGTGATCTTGCGGCGCAAGACCGGGCGGGTCACGGACACCGAATGGCTGGCGGTCAATGCCGAGTACGCGGCCGCCATCATCCGGTTCGCGCGCGAAAGCGCCCGGGCACCGGGCATGGAAGATGTGGCCGAATGGGCCGACCGGCTCGAAAAAGCGATGGCCGAGCGCGCCGCGCCGCGCCGGACGCTGCTCGACGCCATGGCGCCGGCCCGTGCCGCCGCATCACCGGCCGCCAGTGCCCCAGCGGTGCGTGACAACGCTGCGGGCGGGCCCGCTTCGGTGTTTGCCGATACCCGGCCCCCGCCCGCAGGCGAAGCCGACGCCGGCGACACGGGTCGCTACATCGGCGGCCTGCGCTGACACCGGCGGTTACCGCGGACGCTTTTCTGTGCCGTGGCCGGCTCAGTCGCCCGCCACGATCCAGCGCGCGGCTTTCTCGGCAATCATCAGCGTCGGGCTGTTGGTGTTGCCGCTGGTGATGGTGGGCATCACGCCGGCGTCCACCACGCGCAGGCCGGCCACGCCGCGCACGCGCAGGTGGCTGTCCACCACGGCGAAGGGGTCGTCGGCGCGGCCCATCTTCGTGGTCCCGACCGGGTGAAAGATGGTGCTGGCGATGTCGCCGGCCAGCCTTGCCAGTTCCTCGTCGGTCTGGAACTGCACGCCGGGCCTGAATTCTTCGGGTTGCAGGTTGGCAAGCGCGCTCTGGCTCACGATGCGGCGCGTCAGCTTCAGGCTGTCGGCCGCCACCTGCCGGTCTTCGGGCGTGGACAGGTAGTTGGGTGCGATGGCCGGCGCGTCGTCGAAGCGGGCCGAGCGGATCTGCACCGTGCCCCGGCTGGTCGGGTTCAGGTTGCAGACGCTGGCGGTGAAGGCGGGGAAGCGGTGCAGCGGCTCGCCGAAGGCGTCCAGCGACAGCGGCTGCACGTGGTATTCGAGGTCGGGCCAGGGCTTGTCGGGGCTGCTGCGGGTGAAGGCGCCGAGCTGGCTGGGGGCCATGCTCATCGGGCCGCTGCGCGTGGCGGCGTATTCGAGGCCGATTCTGGCCTTGCCCCACAGCGAATGGGCCAGGGTGTTCAGCGTCTGCACGCCCTTCACCTTGAACACCGCGCGGATCTGCAGGTGGTCCTGCAGATTGGCGCCGACGCCGGGCAGGTCATGCGCCACCGCGATGCCGTGGCCTTGCAGCAGCGCACCCGGTCCGATGCCCGACAGTTGCAGGATCTGCGGCGATCCGATCGCACCGGCGCTCAGGATGACTTCGCGCGCGGCGCTTACCGCCACGCTCTGGCCGCCGCGCACCAGTTCGACGCCGGTGCAGCGCTGTCGGCCGTCGGCGCCGGTTTCCAGCGTCAGTCTCTTCACTTGCGCGCCTGTCCACAGCGTGAAGTTGGGCCGACGCATGGTGTCGGGGCGCAGAAAGGCTTTGGGCGCGTTCCAGCGCCAGCCGGCCTTCTGGTTCACCTCGAAGTAGCCGACGCCTTCGTTGTTGCCGGTGTTGAAGTCGGTCGTGGCGGGAATGCCGGCCTGCTGCGCCGCCTTGGCAAAGGCGTCGAGCACGTCCCAGCGCAGGCGCTGCTTCTCAACCCGCCATTCGCCGCCGCTGCCGTGGCGGGGGTGACCGTGCAACCGGGCGAAGGTTTCAAGTGCTTTCGGGTCCATCCCAGCGTCGGATGGTGCTTTTCCGCTATCAAGTTTGTAGTGATCTTCGTGCGCCTTGAAGTCGGGCAGGGCGCTCGCCCAGTTCCAGCTGTCGTCGCCGGTCAGCCGCGCCCACTGGTCGTAGTCACGCGCCTGACCGCGCATGTAGATCATGCCGTTGATGCTGCTGCAGCCGCCCAGCACCCGTCCGCGCGGGTAACGCAGCGTGCGGCCGTTCAGCCCGGCGTCGGGCTCGGTCTGGTAGAGCCAGTCGGTGCGCGGGTTGCCGATGCAATACAGATAGCCCACCGGGATGTGCACCCAGTGGTAGTTGTCAGCGCCCCCGGCCTCCAGCAGCAGCACCCGCCGCGACGGATCGGCGCTCAGCCGCTTGGCCAGCAGGCACCCTGCCGTGCCGGCACCGACGATGATCGTGTCGAAGGTGGTGTCAGTCAAAGCGCGTCTCCGGCCAGGTTATTTCTGTAATTCACGGAGCGCAGCACGCGCCGCCCGTGCCAGAGCCACCGCGGAACCGGCTTCGCCGGTCCGCTGGTGGCGTCCCCCCTTGGGGGGCATCGCACGAAGTGACATCAGAGGGGTGGACCGCCGCAGCGCCGGGCCGCCCCGAGCAAGGCGAGCCCCCTCGGGGGGCAGCGCAGCACACGAAGTGGCAAGCGTGGGGGGCAACATCTACTTCGCGGTCGGCATCACAAACTCCGCACCCTTGCCAATGCTCTCGGGCCAGCGCTGCATGATGCTTTTCTGCTTCGTATAGAAACGCACGCCTTCTTCGCCGTAGGCGTGCATGTCGCCGAACAGGCTTCGCTTCCAGCCGCCGAAACCGTGCCAGGCCATCGGCACCGGGATGGGCACGTTGATGCCCACCATGCCGACCTGGATGCGCCGGGCAAATTCGCGCGCCACGTTGCCGTCGCGGGTGAAGCAGCTCACGCCGTTGCCGAACTCGTGGTCGTTCACCAGTTTCACCGCGGTGGCAAAGTCGGGCACCCGCACGCAGGCGAGCACCGGGCCGAAGATCTCTTCCTTGTAGATGCGCATCCCGGGTGTGACGTGGTCAAACAGCGTGCCGCCCATCCAGAAACCTTCCGAGCAGCCGTCACCGGCAGCCGCGCCCTGGAAGCTGCGGCCATCGACCAGCAGCTTCGCGCCTTCCTTCACGCCCTGCTCGATGTAGCCGGTGATGCGCTGGTGCGCGGCGGCGGTGACGATGGGGCCCATCTCGGCGGAAAGGTCCAGCCCGTGCAGCACCTTCAGCGTGCGGGCGCGCTCGACCAGCCGGGGCACGATCTGGTCGGCCACGTCGCCGACGAAAACGGCCACGCTGATGGCCATGCAGCGCTCGCCGGCCGAGCCGTAGGCGCTGCCGATCAGGGCATCGACGGTCTGCTCGATGTCGGCATCCGGCATCACCACCATGTGGTTCTTCGCGCCGCCCAGCGCCTGCACCCGTTTGCCGTGGCGCGCGCCGGTCTCGTAGATGTAGTTGGCAATCGGCGTGGAGCCGACGAAGGAAATGGCGCGCACGTCCGGGTGCTCCAGCAGCGCATCCACGGCCTCCTTGTCACCCTGCACCACGTTGAAAACGCCGTCGGGCAGCCCGGCCTGCCGGAGCAGATCGGCCACGTAGAGACTGGGGCTGGGGTCGATCGGGCTGGGCTTGAGCACAAAGGTATTGCCGGCGGCAATGGCCACCGGGAACATCCACATCGGCACCATCACCGGGAAGTTGAACGGTGTGATGCCGGCCACCACGCCCAGCGGCTGGCGCAGCGTCCAGTTGTCCATGCCGGTGGAAACCTGATCGGTGAAGTCGCCCTTGAGCAACTGCGGAATGCCGCAGGCGAATTCGACGATGTCGATGCCGCGCGAGACTTCGCCCTGTGCATCGGTGAACACCTTGCCGTGTTCGGCGGTGATCATGCGGGCCAAGTCGTCCTTGTGCTGGTTCAGCAGCTCCAGAAACTTGAACATCACCCGGGCGCGGCGGATCGGCGGCGTGTCGGCCCAGTCCGGAAAGGCTGCCGACGCAGCGGCCACGGCCGCGTCCACGTCGGCGCGGCTGGCCAGCGCCACCCGGCCGGTCACATCACCGGTGGCGGGGTTGAACACATCCTGCGAGCGGGCGACGGGCGCGGTGCTGCGAGCGCCGTTGATGTAATGGGAAATATTTGCAATGCTCATGAACGATGTCTCCTTGGAATCCGGCAAGTTTGCAGCCTCTGTTTGTAAAAAGCCAATGAATTTGCCTGAGCACGGTTATAAATATGGCAAATATGACGCCGACCATCGACCCCCAGACCCTGCGCGCCTTTGTCGCGGTGGCGCGGGACAGCAGCGTGTCCAGGGCCGCCATGCGGCTGCATCTGTCGCAGCCCGCGGTGAGCCTCCAGCTCAAGCGCCTGGCCGAATCAACTGGGCTGACGCTGTTTTCCCGCACGCCGCAAGGCCTGAGCCTGACGGCCGACGGCGCGGCGCTGTTGCCGCAGGCCGAGAAGGCACTGGCCGCGCTGGCCGACGTGGGCCATGCCGCTCAGAGCCTGCAGCAGACGGTGCGCGGGCGGCTGCGCATCGGCACCATCCTCGACCCCGAGTTCACCCGGCTGGGCGCCTTCCTGAAGCAGCTGGTCGAGACAGCGCCGCAGATCGAGACCGAGCTGCGTCAGGGCATGAGCGGCGACGTGCTGGCGCAACTGGAGGCGGGCGAGCTGGACGTCGGTTTCTGCCTGACCCCCTTGCCCTCCCGGGGACCGGAAATTGAGGGTTTTCAGGACCAATCCAGCGTCAAATGGACCGATTCTGCTTCTGATTTTGAAGTAATTGCGCTCACCCGCTTCACCTACCGCGTGATTGCGCCGGCGGGCTGGGGCGCGCGGGTGCTCGGCCGCGACTGGAAGGCGCTGGCCGCCTTGCCCTGGCTGGCCACGCCGCCGGCCAGCGCGCACCACCGTCTGCTGGCGCGCGTGTTCGGCCCCGGTTCGCTGACCGGCGTCGAGCCGCGCCGCGTCGCACTGGTGGACCAGGAAGCGTCGATGCTCGATCTGGTGCGCTCGGGCGTCGGCTTGTCGCTGGCGCGCGACTCGATCGCCATCCGCGAGAGCCAGGCGCGAGGCCTCGTGATTGCCGACCGGGTCAGCCTGGACTGCGCGCTGGGCTTCATGTTCCAGCGCTCGCGCGCCGGCGAGGCAGTGATTGCCAGCGCCCGCAAGGCGCTGGATGCGGTCTGGAAGTAGCTGGGCGATGCCTCATAGGAGAATTGTTGCGGTGCAATAAATTCTGGCTATTGATAGATTAGATAAAACCAAATAGATCAATCAATAGATCATGGCTATGATTCAGTCATTGGTTCAAACAGCCAATCGCTTTATCAACTGCAAAGGAGTTCTCCATGTCCCTGATCAACACCCAAGTCCAGCCGTTCAAGACCACCGCTTTCGTCAATCGCAGCGGCAAGGGCGAGTTCATCGAAGTGACCGAAAAAAGCCTGCACGGCAAGTGGTCGGTGCTGATCTTCATGCCGGCGGCCTTCACCTTCAACTGCCCGACCGAGATCGAAGACGCTGCCGACAACTACGCCGAATTCCAGAAAGCCGGCGCCGAGGTCTACATCGTCACCACCGACACGCACTTCTCGCACAAGGTGTGGCACGAGACCTCGCCCGCGGTTGGCAAGGCCAAGTTCCCGCTGGTGGGCGACCCCACGCACCAGCTGACCAACGCTTTTGGCGTGCACATCGCCGAAGAAGGCCTGGCGCTGCGCGGCACCTTCGTGATCAACCCCGAGGGCGTCATCAAGACGATGGAAGTGCATTCGAACGAAATCGCCCGCGATGTGAAGGAAACGGTGCGCAAGCTCAAGGCCGCCCAGTACACCGCTGCCAACCCGGGGCAGGTCTGCCCCGCCAAGTGGAACGAAGGTGCCAAGACCCTGGCCCCGTCGCTGGACCTGGTCGGCAAGATCTGAGCGGACTGCCCCCTGCGGCGCCTTCGGGTGCCGCCGGCCGGACGGCGACAGGGTCCGGAGTCTGCCGCCCGGCCTTTTTTGACAAAAATTGCATTTTTCCAGCGTCGAACGGACCTTCGGCGCTACTGAACAAGGAGTTCACCCATGCTCGACGACACCCTCAAGACCCAGCTGGCTGCCTACCTGGAGCGCGTGACGCAACCGTTCGAGCTGGTGGCCTCGCTGGGCGACGATGACAACTCGCGCCAGATGCGCGAACTGCTCGAAACCATCACCGCGCTGCGCGCCGACAAGATCAGCCTGCGCACCGACGGCCAGGACGACCGCAAGCCCTCTTTTACGCTGCAGCGCACCGGCAGCCGGTCGCAGCTGCGCTTCGCCGGTCTGCCGCTGGGCCACGAATTCACATCGCTGGTGCTGGCGCTGCTGTGGACCGGCGGCCACCCGCCCAAGGTCGAGCAGGAACTGATTGAACAGATCATCGGGCTCGACGGCGACTTCAATTTCGAGGTCTACATGTCGCTGAGCTGCCACAACTGCCCCGACGTGGTGCAGGCGCTCAGCCTGATGGCGATTCTCAACCCCAAAGTCAAGACCACCGTCATCGAAGGCGGCGCCTTCCAGGACGAAGTCAATGCCCGCGAGATCATGGCCGTGCCCATGGTTTTCCTGAACGGCCAGGTGTTCGGTTCCGGCCGCATGAGCGTTGAAGAGATCTTGGCGAAGCTCGACACCGGCGCCGCCGATCGTG
Source organism: Burkholderiaceae bacterium (assembly GCA_014879655.1). Classification (GTDB taxonomy): domain Bacteria; phylum Pseudomonadota; class Gammaproteobacteria; order Burkholderiales; family Burkholderiaceae_C; genus JACSRS01. Next base: position 26,821 of record JACSRS010000092.1, on the reverse strand, counting down.
ATGCGGCCAAACTCACGGCCAAGGCACCCTACGACGTGCTGATCGTCGGCGGCGGCCCGGCCGGCGCTGCAGCTGCGGTATACGCCGCCCGCAAGGGAATCCGTACCGGCGTGGCCGCCGAGCGCTTTGGCGGTCAGGTCAACGACACGCTGGCCATCGAAAACTACATTTCGGTTCTGGAGACCGACGGTCCGAAGTTTGCCGCCGCGCTCGAAGCCCACACCCGCGCCTACGACGTGGACATCATGAACCTGCAGCGCGCCGACCGGCTCATCCCGGCCAGCGAACCCGGCGGGTTGATCGAGGTGCAGCTGGCCAACGGCGGCTCGCTCAAGGGCCGCACGCTGATCCTGTCGACCGGCGCGCGCTGGCGCAACGTCAACGTGCCCGGCGAAGCCGAGTACAGGAACAAGGGCGTGGCTTACTGCCCGCACTGCGACGGCCCGCTGTTCAAGGGCAAGGACGTGGCGGTGATCGGCGGCGGCAACTCCGGTGTCGAAGCGGCCATCGATCTGGCCGGCGTGGTGCGACACGTCACGGTGATCGAATTCATGCCCGAACTCAAGGCCGACGCGGTGCTGGTGAAGAAGCTGCACAGCCTGCCCAACGTCACGGTGCACACCAATGCCCAGACCACCGAGATCACCGGTGCGGACGGCAAGGTCAACGGCCTGCGCTACAAGGACCGCGCCACCGGCGACGAGCACCTCGTGCCGCTGGCCGGCGTCTTCGTGCAGATCGGCCTGGTGCCCAACACCGAGTGGCTCAAGGGCACGCTGGAGCTGACGAAGTTCGGCGAGATCGTGGTCGACGCGCGTGGCCAGACCAGTCTGCCCGGCGTGTTTGCCGCCGGTGACTGCACCACGGTGCCGTACAAGCAGATCGTGATTGCCGCCGGTGACGGCGCCAAGGCGGCGCTGAGCGCGTTTGATCACCTGATTCGCACACCAGAGCCCGCGCTCGCGGAGGCGTGAACACTTCGGGGCTCAGGCTGCCATCTGCAGCGGCAGCTTTGCGCCGTTGGCGCGCAGTTTTTCTGGGGTTCCGAAGCTGATGTCACCGGCGAGCTGCCCGCCTTCTTCGATCACCACCTTGCCGTAGCGTATCTTGCCTGTAACCTTGCCGGTCGCATGAATCACCAGCCGGTCGCGCACGATCAGGTCGCCATCGAAGTTGCCGCGGATTTCCGCGATGTCGATCTGCGCCGATCCCTTGAACGAGCCGATCTCGGCGATCTGCATCAAGCGCGAATCCATGGTCGCTTCGACCAGGCCCTCGACCACCAGCGTGTCGCAATCGGTGATTTCGACACCCTTTAGCTTGATGTTGGGGCCGACGATGAGCTTGCTGCCGCCTTGCGCATTGACGGAAGTTGCCGCGCCAGATGCAGACTGCGACATCTCGGCAGGGCTCACAGCGTCAGGCTTTTCGGGTGTTGCAGGCGCTGACGGTGGGGACCCCCCGGTCAGATTGGTGGCATGCAGGTTGGGGCGTGCGGGCAGCACGCCGGATTCACGCTTGCCGAAAAAGGGGGTGGATGACATGGAAACTCCTTGATGTAGAGGGTTTCATCCTAGAGCCGCATCCGCTTACAAACGGCCCGCAACACGCAAGTTTCGTAACGATAATCGCGGCTACCCCGGAGCGTGGCATGCCGTCGCAGCAGCATCAACGAGTGTTCACCCGCCCGCCGAAGATCGCCGTACCCACCCGTACCATCGTGCTGCCTGCGTGAATGGCGGCCTCGAGGTCGCCGGTCATGCCCATCGACAAGGTGTCGAGCGGCAGGCCGGCGGCCTGCAGTTGCTCCAGCAGTGCCTGGGCGCGCCGGTGCACGGCCAGCGCCTCGTCAAAGCCCGCAGCGGGCTCGGGAATGGTCATCAGCCCGCGCAGCGTCAGGCGCGGCAGCCGGGCCACTTCCAGCGACAGCGCCAGCACCTCATGGGGCGCGACGCCGGACTTGTTGGCACCTTCGTCGATATTGACCTGCAGGCAGACCTGCAATGGCGGCAGGTCGGGCGGACGCTGGTCCGACAGGCGCTGCGCGGTCTTCAGCCGGTCCACCGTGTGTGCCCACTGGAAATTTTCTGCAACCAGACGTGTCTTGTTCGACTGGATCGGACCGATGCAGTGCCACACCAACGGCAGATCTCGCAGCGCCGCCATCTTGTCCACTGCTTCTTGCAGGTAGTTCTCGCCAAAAGCCGTCTGCCCGGCTGAATGGGCCTCGCGTAGCGCCTGCGGGCCGAAGGTTTTGGATACCGCCAGCAGGCTGACCGACGCCGGGTCGCGGCCGGCCGCGACGCAGGCGTCGCGAATCCGTGTTCGCACATGCTGGAGGTTGTCGGCAATCATCGTCATAATGATTGCAAGCGTAGCAAACGAACCGGGGGATCCGTGGACATTACCCAGCTGCTGGCGTTCAGCGTCAAGAACAAGGCATCCGATCTGCACCTGTCAGCGGGCCTGCCGCCGATGATCCGGGTGCACGGTGACGTGCGACGCATCAATGTCGAGGCGCTGGACCACAAGTCGGTCTTCGCGATGGTCTACGACATCATGAACGACTCGCAGCGCAAGGCTTACGAGGAATTCCTTGAAGTCGACTTCTCGTTCGAGATAGACGGGCTGGCGCGTTTCCGGGTCAACGCCTTCAACCAGCAGCGCGGTGCCGGCGCGGTGTTCCGGACCATTCCGTCCAAGATCCTGACGCTGGAGCAGCTGAACACGCCGCGCATCTTTGCCGACCTGGCGCTCAAGCCGCGCGGCCTGGTGCTGGTGACCGGCCCGACGGGCTCGGGCAAGTCCACAACGCTGGCGGCCATGGTGAACCACCTCAATGAAAGCGAATACGGTCACGTGCTGACAATCGAGGACCCGATCGAGTTCGTGCACGAGTCCAAGAAGTGCCTGATCAACCAGCGAGAAGTCGGCCCGCACACGCTGTCTTTCAACGCGGCCCTGCGCTCGGCCTTGCGGGAAGACCCGGACGCCATCCTGGTGGGCGAGTTGCGTGATCTGGAGACCATTCGCCTGGCCATGACGGCGGCGGAAACTGGCCACCTTGTGTTCGGCACGTTGCACACATCGAGTGCGGCCAAGACGATCGACCGCGTCATCGACGTGTTCCCGGCCGAAGAAAAAGACATGGTGCGCGCCATGTTGTCCGAATCCCTGGTGGCCGTCATCTCGCAGACGCTTTGCAAGACCAAGGACGGCTCCGGCCGGGTGGCGGCGCACGAGATCATGATTGGCACCAGTGCCATCCGCAATCTGATCCGGGAGGCCAAGGTGGCGCAGATGTATTCGGCCATCCAGACCGGCAACAGCGTGGGCATGCAGACGCTGGACCAGAACCTCTCAGAACTGGTCAAACGCAACGTCATCGCTCCGTCCGAAGCGCGCGCCAAGGCCAAGATTCCGGAGAACTTCCCGGGGTGACGCTGCGCGTGCTGCGCCCGACCTGAAAGAAGAAGAAACTGCGAGGAACGGATTCCATGAAAGGCATATTGGGATTGCTCAGGCACAAGCTGCCACCCCAGGAGCAACAGGAAGCAGGCGAATCGGTCTTTTTTTCGACCGCATTTGCGGACCATGGCATTTCGGCGGACGAGACCGTGCCGTGGGAGGCGCGCGCCGCCGAAGTCGGCGCCAAGCGACTGGCCGTCGAGCGCGGCGCACAGAAGCTGCGGCTGCTGTGGAACAAGGACCCGCACATGAAGCGGCTGGACGCTGCTGCGATGGACCAGCTGATGCACTTCTTCGATTTCGCCACGGTGGCGCCCGACCGCGAAGTGATGCGCCAGGACGAATACGGCAGTTTCATGATCGTGTTGCTGTCAGGCTCGATTGCGGTGGACCGCGACCAGGAATGGGGCGAGCGCGTGCGACTGAGCGAGGCACGCCCCGGCGAGATCCTGGGCGAGATGTCGCTGCTGGACAGCGGCAAGCGCTTTTCGCACTGCCTGACGCTCACCGAATGCGAGATCGCCGTGCTCGGCGCGGAAGCGCTGGACGAGATGATGTCGGTGCGCGCGCCGCTGGCCGCCAGCCTGATCGCGTTGCTGGCCCGCAAGCTTTCCCTGCGACTGCGCGCCGTCGGCGCCCGCCTGACCGGCAAAACCACCAAGCAAGGCTGAGAGCCGCTACCGGAACCCTCACATCATGGAACGCGACCAGGCCAGCAAATTCATCACCGACCTGCTCAAGCTGATGATCAGCCGCAATGGCAGTGACCTGTTCATCACTGCCGACTTTCCGCCAGCGATCAAGGTCGACGGCAAGGTGACCAAATTGTCGGCACAGCCGCTGACCGGCGTGCACACGCAGGCGCTGGCGCGCTCCGTGATGAACGACAAGCAGGCGGCGGACTTCGAGCGGACCAAGGAGTGCAATTTTGCGATCGCACCCGCAGGGGTGGGCCGATTTCGTGCCAACGCCTTCGTGCAGCAGGGCAAGATCGGCATGGTGCTGCGGGTGATTCCGGCGACCTTGCCGACCATTGACGGGCTGGGCATGCCATCGGTTCTGAAGGACGTGGCCATGTCCAAGCGCGGGCTGTGCATTCTGGTGGGCGCCACGGGTTCGGGGAAATCCACCACGATGGCGGCGATGGTCGACTGGCGCAACGAAAACTCTCATGGCCACATCGTCACGGTGGAAGACCCTGTGGAATTCGTGCACGCGCACAAGAACTGCGTGATCACCCAGCGTGAGGTTGGTCTGGACACCGACAACTGGGAGGCCGCGCTGAAAAACACCCTGCGCCAGGCCCCCGACGTGATCCTGATGGGCGAGATCCGCGACCGCGAGACCATGGAACACGCCGTAGCCTTCGCCGAGACCGGTCACCTGTGCCTGGCCACACTGCATGCAAACAGCGCCAACCAGGCGCTGGACCGCATCATCAACTTTTTCCCCGAGGAGCGGCGCACGCAGCTGCTGATGGACCTTTCGCTGAACCTGCGCTCGATGATTTCCCAGCGGCTGGTGCCGCGTGAAAATGGCAAGGGTCGCGTCGCGGTGGTCGAAGTGCTGTTGAACACTCCGCTGATCGCCGACCTGGTGTTCAAGGGCGAGGTCTCCGAAATCAAGGAGATCATGAAGAAAAGCCGCAACCTGGGCATGCAGACTTTTGACCAGGCGCTGTATGACGCCTATGAAGACAACGTCATCTCATACGAAGATGCACTGCGCAACGCCGATTCGGTGAACGACCTGCGCCTGCAGATCAAGCTCAACAGCAAGCGCAGCAAGTCGCAGGATCTGTCGGCCGGCACCGAGCATTTTTCCATCGTCTGACCCGAGGCGGTGCACACGGGCCGCGCCTGGCGCGCTGGCAGGCCGGTCTGTGATTCAATCCTGACTCCGAACGCCCGTCGGGCACAACGGTTCCATCCTGACCACCCTTCCAATCCGAGGAAACCATGAGCAGCATCAAACCCCGCCCCTATGACGCCGTGCCGTCCCAGTCCGTTGCCTTTCTGGGTCTGGGCGTGATGGGGTATCCGATGGCCGGCCATCTGGCGGCGGCCGGGCACCGCGTCACCGTCTACAACCGTTCGGCCGCCAAGGCAAAGGCCTGGTGCGAGGAATTCAGCCATTCGGCCGGCCCCAAGCATGCGGCCACGCCGGCGGCTGCCGTCCAGGGCGCTGACATCGTTTTCTGCTGTGTCGGCAACGACGACGACTTGCGTTCGGTCACGCTGGGCGCGGATGGTGCCTTTGCCGGCATGAAGCCCGGCGCGATTTTTGTCGACCACACCACCGCGTCGGCTGACGTGGCGCGCGAACTGAGCGCGGCTGCCGCAGAAAAAGGCCGGTCGTTTGTCGACGCGCCGGTGTCGGGCGGCCAGGCCGGTGCCCAGAATGGCGCGCTGACGGTGATGTGCGGGGGCGATCCGGCAGCGTTCGACAAGGTGCAGCCAGTGGCGATGGCGTTTTCACGCGCCTTCACGCTGATGGGCGCCAGCGGCGCCGGCCAACTGACCAAGATGGTCAACCAGATCGCGATTGCAGGTCTGGTTCAGGGGCTGTCGGAAGCCATTGCCTTCGGACAGAAAGCCGGGCTGGACATGAACCAGGTGCTGGACGTGATCGGCAAGGGCGCCGCGCAGAGCTGGCAGATGGACAACCGTGGCAAGACCATGGTGGCCGACCAGTTCGACTTCGGTTTTGCCGTCGACTGGATGCGCAAGGATCTGGGGCTGGTGCTGGCCGAGGCCCGCCGCAATGGCGCGCGCCTGCCGGTAACGGCGCTGGTCGACCAGTTCTATGCCGACGTTCAGCAGATGGGTGGCCAGCGCTGGGACACCTCCAGCCTGATCCGCCGTTTGCGCTGATCAGGCACTAAAGCCGGGAACGCCCCCGTCGGGGCAGCCCGGCTTGCGGTTCTCGACTGCCGGGTTCGGCGGGTTCAGGACGCCGGTGCCGGCGCCGACGCGGGGGGTGTCGCGGGCTTGAGTTGTTGCAGTTCGGCCGGCGTGATGATGTCGAACACCTTCACCACTTTCTTCACGCCGCTGGTGCTGCGGGCGATTTCGGCGGCCTGATCGGCCTCGGCGGCTGTCACGATGCCCAGCAGGTAGACATTGCCGCGCTCGGTGATGACTTTCACCGCGCCCGACGGGAAGCCCTTGGCGTCGATCATCGCGGCCTTCACCTTGCCGGTGGTCAGCGCGTCTTCGGACATCTGAGACGTTGTTGCATCCGGCAGCACGGCCAGGTCGTTGACCACCGAGCGGACTTTCTCGATCTTCTGCGCCGTCTGCTGCGCCGCCAGTTGAAGTTGCGCGGTCGGTACTTCGCCTGTCAGCAGCACCTGCCGGTTGTAGCTGGTGACCGAAACGTGGCCTTTTCCGCCCAGCACCGGCGTCAGTGCATTGGTCACCTGAATTTCGATGGTCTGGTCGTCAATCTGCGTGCCGGCGGTGCGCCGGTCGGTGGCGACCATGCCTGTCATCACGGCCGCGCCGCCGATCACCATCGGGGCGCAGCCGCCCAGCGCCGTGATCAGTGTCGCTGCCGCTGCCGAGGCGGCCAGCGAGCGGTAAGAAAAGATAGTTTTCATGCGGTGTACTCCTGTTCACCAAGTAACTGGGTGTCCACGCCGTCGCACAGGCAGTGCAGGACGAGGCAATGGACTTCGTGAATGCGGGCATTGCGCGGGTGCGCAACGCTGATGTGCACGTCGGTCTCACGCAGAGCGGCGCCGATTTCGCCGCCGATCTGGCCGGTAAGCGCGATCACGCTCATGTCGCGCTCGTGCGCGGCTTCGATCGCGCGCAGCACCGGCAAGGCATCGCCGCTGGCACTGAGCACCAGCAGCACGTCGCCGGCCTGGCCGAGCGCCCGGACCTGTCGCGCAAAGACGGCGGCGTGGCCTTCGCCCTGGGCCATGGCGGTCAGTATGGCGCCGTTGGCCGTCAGCGCCAGCGCACCCAGTTCGGGGCGCTCCCGCTCGAAGCGGCCCACAAACAGCGCCGCGAAATGCTGCGCCAGCGCCGCCGAGCCGCCATGTCCGCAGGCGAGCACCTTGCCGCCGCCCGTGATGCAGGCCGACAGCGCCTGCACCGCTTCGGTGACGGGTTTGACCAACACCTGGGCCGACTGGTATTTCAGGTCAGCGCTGTCGATGAAGTGCTGTTCGATGCGTGGTTCCAACATGTGCTTTGATGATAACCCTGTGATCTGCAACGGCTGGTAACGTGGGTCACAACTGTCACTGAGATGCTCTGGCGCTTCAGCCCGCGTCGAAAGCCGCCTTCAGCCATTGCACCGCGCCGGCCTCGACCACCACCACATCGAAGCGGCACGGCGGCGGCTGGCGCAGTCGCATCAGGTAGTGGCGCGCCGCGAAGACGATGCGCCGCTGCTTGGTGATACCCACACTCGCCGCCGCGCCGCCATGACCGTTGCTGGCGCGCTGGCGCACTTCGACAAATACCAGTGTCCCGTCGGGTTCGCGCATGATCAGGTCGATCTCGCCACCGCCGCGCCCCGGCGTCCGATAATTGCGCGCCAGCAGCGTCAGCCCGGCGCGCTGGAGGTGCGCGAGCGCGGCGTCCTCGGCCGCATCACCTTTCTGTTTGGTCGTGAGCCGGGCAGCAGCGCCGGACAGATTTGCAAGGAAACCCATTGAACCCCTCATCCAGCACCCCGTTTGCCCAGGCTCTCGATGCTGCGCGGGCGGCGTCGGCGCACCAGCATTATCCGCAGGGCGCACTGTACGTGGTGGCCACGCCGATCGGCAACCTGGCCGACATCAGCCTGCGCGCGCTGCATGTGCTGGCGCTGGTCGATCGGCTGGCCTGTGAAGATACGCGCCACACGCAGCAACTGCTGCGGGCCTATGGCATCGATCGCAGCGCAGCGCAGTTGCTGGCCGTGCACCAGCACAACGAGGCCGAGGCCGCGCAGGTGGTGATCGAGCATTTGCGCTCTGGCCAGCGCGTGGCGTATGTCTCGGACGCCGGCACGCCCGCCGTCAGCGATCCCGGCGCGCGGCTGGTGGCCGCCGTGCGCGCCGCCGGCCTGCCGGTGGTGCCGCTGCCCGGTGCCAGCAGCATCACCACGCTGCTCAGCGCCGCGGGCATGACGCACGAAGGCGGCTTCGTCTTCGCGGGTTTTCTGCCGACCAAGGTGGCCGAGCGCGACCGCGCTGTGCTGCTGCTTGCCGACGAGCCGCGCGCCGTCGTGCTGCTCGAAGCGCCGCACCGCATCGAGGCACTGGCCGGCGCGCTGGCCGTGCTGGGCGAGCGGGCACTGACCTTCGGGCGCGAGCTCACCAAGCAGTTCGAGGAAATCGCCACCGTGCCGGCCCGTGAAGGCCCGGCCTGGCTGGCAGCCGACGCCAACCGCACGCGCGGCGAATTTGTCATCGTGCTGCACGGTGCGGCAGTTGCGGCCGAAGCGGGTGAAGACCTGCGGGTGCTCAAAATGCTGCTGGCCGAACTGCCGCTCAAGACGGCCGTCAAGCTGGCTGCCGACATCACCGGCAACCCGAAAAACGGGCTGTACGACGCAGCGTTGACGCTGAAGCGGTCGGCTGACGGTATTGATCAATCCTGATTCAATAGCAACAATCGACGATATGACGCTGGGCTGATGCCAAAAAAGCGTAAAAAAAGGCTCTGAAGGGCGGCAGGGGTGTCCGTCGCCCCGGGCGCCAACCGGGTCGGCACGACGGCGCACGGCTCCCGCCAGCGCGAAGCACCAACCGGATCACTCGCCCGGCACACAGCACCCGGTGCATGACCGGTCGCCGGGCGATCTGGCACAGACATTGCATCTCACCTTGGATACAAGATGGGATGCTCAAACATGGTGCATGCTGGCACATTTGCCGAATCAACAATCGATGCTCCGCCGGAAGGCGCCGACGGCTTTGCGCCGCAGGCCTGGATTACCCGTCTTGCGAGCCCCATGCAGACGGTCGAGAAAGGGCCGCTGGCGGGTCTGCGCTTTGCCGTCAAGGACAATATCGACGTGGCGGGTCTGCCCACCACGGCGGGCTGTCCGGCCTTTGCGTACCAGCCCGAGGTCCACGCCAAAGTGGTGCAACGCCTGCTGGACGCCGGTGCATTGCTGGTCGGCAAGACCAACCTGGACCAGTTTGCCTGCGGCCTTAACGGCACGCGCTCACCCTATGGCGCCGTCCCCAACGCCTTCAACCCGACCTGTGTCGCGGGTGGCTCCAGCTCCGGTTCGGCCTACGTCGTCGCAACGGGGCAGGTGGACTTTGCCCTGGGCACCGACACGGCCGGCTCGGGCCGCGTGCCCGCGGGACTGAACAACATCGTCGGTCTGAAGCCGACCAAGGGTCTGATCAGCACGAGGGGTGTGGTACCGGCCGCACAGAGCGTCGACTGCGTGTCCGTCTTCGCCGGTAGCGTGGCGCTGGCGGCGCGGGTGCTCGAAGTCGCCAGCGGTTATGACGCGGCCGACCCGTACGCACGTTCTCTGGCGCTGACGCCCGTGACGCTGCCGGCGCAGTTCCGGTTCGGCGTGCCGGACCAGCTGACGTTTGACGGTGATGTCCTCGCGGAAGCCGCATTTGCGGATGCCGTCACCCGCCTGCGGTCGCTGGGTGGCACGCCGGTGCCCATCGACTATGCCCCGCTGGCCACGGCAGCCGCGCTGCTGTACGACAGTGCGCTGGTGGCCGAGCGCTACGCGGCCGTGCGCACCTTCTTCGACGCCCATGAGCAGGACGTCATCGAACCGGTGCGCAGCATCATCGCGCGCGGACGTGGCTACAGCGCCGCCGACCTGTTCGAGACGCAGACCCGGCTGCGGGCCCTGGGCCAACAGGCTGCCGCCTTGTGGCAAGGCATGGACGTGATGCTGGTGCCCACCGCGCCCACCCACTACACCATCGCCGACATGCTGGCCAACCCGGTGACGCTGAACCGCAACCTGGGCGCTTACACAAACTTTGTGAACCTGCTGGACTACGCCGCTCTGGCCGTGCCCAGCAGCATCCGGCCCGATGGCCTGCCCTTCGGCGTCACCCTGATCGGCCCGTGCGCGAGCGACTGGCAGCTGGCCGAACTCGGCCAGCGCTACCACCAGCTGACCGGACTGAACCAGGGCGCCACAGAAAATCCCCTGCCGCAGCCACAGGTCATTGCCGGCTTGCGTGCCGATGCCACGGTCAAAGTCGCCGTCGTCGGCGCCCACCTCTCCGGCATGCCGCTCAACGCCCAGCTGACCGAGCGAGGCGCCCGCCTGCTGGCCACCACAGAAACAGCCCCTCACTATCGCTTCTTCGCCCTGCCGGGAACAACCCCGCCCAAGCCCGGCCTGCTGCGGGTGGCCGACAACACGGGCGGACGCATCGCCTTGGAAATCTGGGAAATGCCGGTTGCCCACTACGGTTCCTTTGTGGCCCTGATACCCGCGCCGCTCGGCATCGGAACGCTGCAACTGGCCGACGGCAGCAGCGTGCAAGGCTTTGTCTGCGAGGCCCTGGCGACGCAGGGCGCTCAGGACATCACGGAACTGGGCGGCTGGCGCGCCTACATCGCGTCACTCAAGGGCTGACCGATCCGCATCACGACACCGAAATCTTCAATCACGTCATTCACCTTCAGGAGTTCACCATGACCACAACCCGACCCCTTTCATCGCGCCTTGCCAGTCCATCGCGCCGACACCTGCTGCAAGCCGGAGCAAGCACGGCTGCCCTGGGCCTGCTGGGCGCGCCAGCCATCGTGCGTGCGCAGAGCGGTCCCAAGATCCGAGTCGGTTACTGGCCCATCGCAGCCGGCCTGCCGTTCTATTCGGCGGTCGAGCTCGGCTACTTCAAGGAGGCCGGCCTGAACGTCGAGGTGCTCAAGTTCGCCGGCGCCCAGCAGATCATGGAAGCCATGTTGTCCGACCGCTGCGACGGCAGCGCCAACGGAACTGGCTCGGCCAACATCGCCATCGGGGAGATCGCGGCGCCGGGTACCTTCAAGATATTCTGCTCCAACCCCAGCAACGCCAAGCATGTGCTGGACGAGGTGATCGTCCCCGCCGCCAGCACCGCCAAGACCATCGCCGATCTCAAGGGCAAGCGAATCGGCAGTGGACCGGGCATCCAGAACGTCACGCTGGCCAAGACCGTGCTAGAGCGTGGCGGCGCCACCGGCGCAACGGTGGTCGAGCTGCCCATCGGTCAGCACGTGGCTGCAATTGCGGCCGGCCAGATCGATGGCGCCTACACGCTGGAGCCCACGGGCACCATCGGACGCCTGAACGGCACCACCCGCACGCTCGAAGCCGGCGTCATTGCCCGCTATGTGCTGGGTGATCCGATGGCACCCTGGTTTGGCGGCTCGGCCTCGCTCACCGCTGCATTCATCAAGAAGCATCCTGAAGAGGCCAGGAAGTACATCGCCGCCTACGGCAAAGGGGTGGCCTTTGTGCGCAGCAAGTCCACCGAGGCTCGCCAGTTCCTCAAGAACTACACCCCGATCGAAGGCGCGCTCACCGCCGAGGTGCCGCTGGCCGCCTACACGATGTACAACGAATTCACGCCGTCGGATGTCGCCTACTTCCAGAAATTCTTCGACCTGTTCAGCGAAAAGGGCATCTTCAGCTCCCGCCTGATGGTCGACACGATGCTGTTCAAGGGTTGATCGAGATGGGCGCAGTCTCACCTCTTGCCGCCGTGAACGACAAGAAGGCCCCAGTCCCGGCGCAAGCCGCGGGCAGGTCGCGGGCCTGGGTGCCGCCGGCAGCCAATGCGCCTGTGGCGCCCCCGAAAGCGGCGCAATGGGAACGCTTCCTGCCCTTCATCGGGCCGGTGGTGCTGTTCATCCTGTGGGACCTGGCCGTTCGCACCGGCTTCATCAAGGCCTTGCTGCTGCCGCCGCCGCTGGACGCCATTGGTGCGCTGGTGAAGGGTCTGGCTGGCGGGCCGCTGCTGAGGGACTTTGCCGTCACCGTCTGGCGAACGCTGCAGGCCTTCCTGATCGCCGCCGCATTCGGCATGCCCCTGGGCGTGCTGCTGGGCAGCAACGAAAAGGCCTACCGCAGCGTGGAGTTCCTGATCGACTTCTTCCGCTCCACGCCGTCGTCTGCCCTGATCCCGCTGTTTCTGATGGTCTTCGGGGTGACCGATATCAACAAGGTTGCCATTGCCGCGTTTGGCGCCTTCCTGATCGTGGTCTTCAACAGCGCCTACGGCGTCATCAATGCCCGCAAACAGCGGGTGATGGCGGCCAAGGTCATGGGCGCGACGCGCTGGCAGATCTTCAAGGACGTGCTGGTGTGGGAGAGCCTGCAGCCGAGCTTCGTCGGCTTGCGCTCTGCCGTGTCGATGGCGCTGGTGATCGTGATCGTGGCCGAGATGTTCATCGGTGCCGACAGTGGTCTGGGCAACCGCATCATCAATTCGCAACAGGTGATGAACGTGCGCGACATGTACGCCTCCATCCTCGCAGCCGGAGCCCTGGGCTACGCGCTGAATGTCCTGTTCCTGGTACTGGAGCGAAAAATCGTGCACTGGAGCGGACGATGAACGCTGTCTTGAATGGCCCGGTGTATGCCGATGCACCCACTCCGGTGTTTGTGCCCGGCCCGGCCGGCACGCACATCACGATCCGCGGTCTGACGAAATACTTCGCTGGCTGGCCGTTGTACGAGAACTTCGATCTCGACATCCCCAAGCACCGGATCGTCTCGGTGTTCGGCCCGAACGGCTGCGGCAAGAGCACGCTGATCAACATGATCGCCGGGCTGGTGCCCATCGACAGCGGCGAAATCCTGTTTGACGGCAAGAGCCTCAAGGACACCAAGATCGGCTACGTGTTCCAGAACTACCGCGAAGCGATGTTCCCCTGGATGCGCACCATCGACAACATCGCCTACCCGCTCAAGCTCGAAGGCAAAAGCAAGGCCGACGTGGACCGCCGCATGGCCGAGCTGGTGGCGTCTTTTGACGTCAAGTTCGACCTCAACCGCTATCCGTATGAGCTGTCGGGCGGGCAGCAGCAGACGGCGTCCATCATGCGGGCGCTGGCGAACAACCCCGAGGTGCTGTTCCTGGACGAACCGTTCTCGGCGCTGGACTTCGAGATGACGTTGTTCATCCGCGAGAAGCTGCAGGAGGTGTTCATGCAGACCGGCACCACCATGCTGCTGGTGTCGCACGACCTGGAAGAAGCCGTCTACCTGGCCGACCAGGTGCTGCTGCTGACCAAACGACCCACCCGGGTGGCGGAAATCCTGCCGTATGGCGATCCGCGGCCGCGCACCGTCGAAACGCTCTCCGAGCCGACCTTCATCAGTGCCAAGAAGCGCAGTCTGGAGATCTTCCAGCGGGAGGTGCGGCGATGAGCCACGTCACGGACCCCGATCAGATCCAGACCTATGTACGCGCCAGTGCCGCCGTGCTGGGCTTGCCGCTGGACGACGAACAGGTGCTTCGGGTGGCCGCCCATCTGCAGCGCACGGCCGCCATGGCCGCGATGCTGGAAGCGGTCGAATTGCCGCCGGAGGCTGAACCGGCCCAGATCTACGTGCCCCTGCCCCATGGGCCCGGCGAGCCTTCAACCTGAACAGCCATGAACACCACATTGAGCGTATCGCACCAGATCGCCAGCGAGGTGGCCGCCGGCCATCGCAGCGCCGCCGAGGTGCTGGAGACGTACATCGCACGCATCGAAGCCACCGATGCCCGGGTCAACGCCTTCACGACCAAGGTCTATGCCCGCGCCCGCGCCGAGGCCGCTGCCGTCGATGCGCGCCGCGCCCGAGGCGAAGCCATGGGGCTGCTGGCCGGCGTGCCCTACGCGGTGAAGAACCTGTTTGACGTGGCGGGCGAGGTCACGCTGGCGGGTTCAACAATCAACCGCAGCCACCCGCCGGCCGCTGCCGACGCTGTTCTGGTTCAGCGCCTGCAGGCGGCCGGCGCCGTGCTGGTGGGCGCCTTGAACATGGATGAGTACGCCTATGGCTTCACCACCGAGAACACCTACTACGGTCCCTGTCACAACCCGCACGACCTGACCCGCATTGCCGGGGGCTCGTCCGGCGGTTCGGGTGCGGCGGTGGCCGCCGGGCAGGTGCCGCTGACACTCGGCAGCGACACCAATGGCTCCATCCGGGTGCCCGCGTCGCTGTGCGGCGTGTGGGGCTTGAAGCCCACTTTCGGTCGCCTGTCGCGGCGCGGCAGCTATCCGTTTGTGCACAGCATCGACCATCTCGGTCCGCTGGCCGATTCGGTGCAAGGCCTGGCGCTGGCCTATGACGCCATGCAGGGCCCCGATCCGCTGGATCCCGGCTGCCATACGACCCGCATCGAGCCCGCCATGCCGCTGCTGGAGCGCGGGTTGCAAGGCTTTCGCATCGGTGTGCTCGGTGGCTATTTCCACGAGCATGCCACTCCGGCGGCCCGCGCCGCCGTCGACGCCGCAGCGCACGTGCTGGGCGCGGCGGATACGGCGGCATGGCCCGACCCCGCGCTGGGCCGCGCCGCTGCCTTCATCATCTCGGCCAGCGAAGGCGGCAACCTGCACCTCGCCGACCTGCGCACGCGCGCTGCCGACTTCGAACCCCTGTCGGTGGACCGCTTCATCGCCGGCGCGCTGCAACCCGCCGCCTGGTACGTGCAGGCACAACGCTTTCGTCGCATCTACCGCGACAAGGTCAACGCGCTGTTCGGGCATTGGGACCTGCTGCTGGCGCCGGCAACCCCACTCAGCGCCCCGGTCATCGGCACCGAGTGGCTGGACATCAACGGGCAGCAGCAGCCCTGCCGGCCTTCCATGGGGTTGCTGACCCAGCCCATCTCGTTCGCCGGCTGTCCCGTGGTGGCGGCGCCGCTGTGGCCGGAAGGCAATGGTGCGCTGCCGCTGGGCGTGCAGATCATCGCCGCGCCCTGGCGCGAAGACCTCGCCCTGCGCGCCGCATGGGTGCTGCAGCAGTCGGGCGTGGCCCACCTCAAGGAGCCTGCCCTGTGATTGCGATCAACCTTCCCGATGTTCTGGCGGAAGTATCGGCCGTCTTCGCGCGCTACGAAACGGCGCTGGTCACCAATGACGTGGATGTGCTGGACGAACTGTTCTGGGACAGCCCGCACACCTTGCGATATGGCGCGACAGAAAACCTTTACGGCTCCGAAGCCATTCGGACGTTCCGCGCTTCGCGGCCGGCGCAGGGGCTCGAACGTGAGCTGCTGCGCACCGTCATCACCACCTATGGCCGTGACTTCGCCACGGCCAATACCGAGTTCTGCCGCAAAGGCAGTGACAAGACCGGACGCCAGAGCCAGACCTGGCTGCGCACGCCGCAAGGCTGGCGCGTGGTGTCCGCCCACGTGAGTCTGCTGTCGGCACCGCCGCCAATGGCATGAATCCTGCACAACCTGCCCTCACCCCACCGGAGAAAACCATGACCCATCCATCCTTCAATCGCCGCGACTCCCTCAAATCCCTGGCCGCGCTGGGCCTTGCGGGTCTGAGCCCGCTGGCATTCGGCCAGAAGCCGCTGACGGTCGGCGTGATCTACGTCGGACCTCGCGACGACTACGGCTACAACCAGGCGCAGGCCGAGGCGGCCGCCGAACTGAAGAAGAAGCCGGGTATCAAGGTGGTGGAAGAAGAGAACGTGCCGGAAACGGCCGCGGTTCAGAAGGCGATGGCCGGCATGATTGCGCAGGACGGCGCCACGCTGCTTTTCCCCACCTCTTACGGCTATTTCGAGCCCCACGTGCTGGCTATGGCGGGCAAACATCCGGATGTGCGCTTCGCCCACTGCGGGGGTCTCTGGACCGACGGCAAGCACCCTAAGAACGTCGGCAGCTACTTCGGCTATATCGATGAATGCCAGTACCTGAACGGTGTTGTGGCCGGCTACATGAGCAAGAGCGGCAAGCTCGGCTTCATCGCCGCCAAGCCCATTCCGCAGGTGCTGCGCAACATCAACGCCTTCACCATGGGCGCACGCTCGGTCAAGCCCGGCATCACGTGCAGCGTGATCTTCACCGGTGACTGGTCCATGCCCGTCAAGGAGGCGGAAGCCACCAACAGCCTGGCCGACCAGGGTTGCGATGTCTTCACCATGCACGTGGACGGTCCCAAGGTGATCGTGGAGTCGGCTGCCAAGCGCGGCAAGATGGTCTGCGGCTATCACGCCAGCCAGGCCAAACTTGCGCCCCAGGCCTATCTGACCGGCGCCGAGTGGAACTGGATCACCGCCTACATGACCTTCGTCGATGCGGCCAAGTCGGGCAAGCCGCATCCGAACTTCCTGCGTGGCGGACTCAAGGAAGGCTACGTCAAGACCTCGCCTTACGGGCCCATGGTGACCGAACCGGCCCGCAAGACGGCCGACGGCATCAAGGCCAAGATGATGACCGGCAGCTTTGACATTTTTGTCGGTCCGCTCAAGGACAACAAAGGCAATGTCGTCATTCCGGCCGGCACCACCCTCAAGCAGGCAGATCTCAAGCTCGAGGGCATGAACTACCTGGTCGAAGGCGTCAACGGAAGCTTCTGATGCACCGCCACGCGCCCCTGCCGATGCTTTTGCCGCCTGCCGCGTGATGAACCGGGACCGCGTTGCCAATTTTGCCCTGCCGGTGTTGGCCATCACGGCGGCGCTCGGGCTTTTCGGGGTATTCGTCGCGTTCAGTGGCGTCAGCCCGGTCGAGGTGTGGGTGTTGCTGTTCAGGGGCGCGTTCGGTGACTGGTTTTCGTGGCAAAACACCCTGCAGCGTGCGGCACCTCTGATGCTTACCGCCTTGTGCGTGGCCATCCCGGCTCGCGCCGGGCTGGTCATCATCGGCGGCGAAGGGGCGCTGGTGCTCGGCGGCCTGTCCTGTGCGGCCCTGCCCATGGTGGTGCCGCTGCCGGCCAACCTGGCCGGCACAGTGGCCATTGCCGTGGCAGGGGCGGTGGCCGGTGCGTTTTGGATCATGCTGGCCGGCGCACTGCGCCAGTACCGCGGCATCAACGAAACCATCAGCAGCCTGCTGCTGGCCTACGTGGCCATTGGCCTGTTCAAACATGCGGTGGAGGGCCCGCTGCGCGACCCGGCGAGCCTGAACAAGCCGTCAACCAGCACGCTGGCCGATGGTTTGCGCATCGGCGGCATTGCCGGGTCGGACATTCACTGGGGTCTGGTGCTGGGCGTGCTGGCCTGCGTGGGCCTGGGGATCTGGCTCTGGCGGACGGCATCGGGCTTCTCGTTGCGCGTCGTCGGCGGCAACCCGCGCACCGCGCAACTGGTCGGCTTGCCCGCCTCGCGCCTGATCCTGATGGCCTGCGCCCTCGGTGGTGCCTGCGCCGGGCTGGCCGGCGCAGTGGAAGTGGCCGCGGTGCACACCAGCGCCAATGCCTCGCTGATCTCGGGCTACGGCTACGCGGGCATTCTGGTGGCGTTCATGGCGCGCCACAACCCGCTGGCGGTGATTCCGGTGGCCATCCTGTTTGGCGGCTTCGGCGCTGCAGGCAGCTTGCTTCAGCGCCGGCTGGGGTTGCCCGATGCTTCCGTGATGGTTTTGCAAGGCATTGCGTTTGTGTTGATCCTGGCCAGCGAAGCGCTGCGCGATGTTGACTGGAGGGCGCTGGCCGCCCGCCTCTGGCACAGCGCCGGTCCGACGAACGCACCGGGCGCGACGGGAGACAAGCTGTCATGACCGCCGACCAGTGGATCGCGCTGATTGCCGGCATTGTTGGCGGTGCCCTGCGGGTCGGCGTACCGTTCCTGTTCGTGAGCCTTGGCGAATGCCTGACTGAAAAATCCGGGCGCATCAACCTGGGTCTGGAGGGCGTGCTGGTGCTGTCGGCCATGTCGGCATTCGGTGGCGCCTACCTCACCGGCTCGCCGTGGCTGGGCGTGCTGGCAGGCGCGTTGGCGGGGGCGCTTCTGGCGGCGCTGCATGGTGTGCTGTGCTCGCTGCCCCGTGTCAACGACGTGGCCACCGGCATTGCCCTGATGCTGCTGGGTACCGGGCTGGCGTTCTACTTTGGCAAGGGCCTGATCCAGCCGCAGGCGCCGCAGATTCCGGCCCTTGCGCTGGGGGAATGGAGCAGTTCGCCCGCCATCCGCCAGGCGTTGCGCATCAACGCCTTGCTGCCGCTGGGCCTGCTGCTGGCGGGCGCGCTGTGGTGGGGCTTTGCGCGCACCCGTGCCGGCTTGCTGGTGCGCATGGCCGGCGATTCTGCCAACGCTGCCCGTGCGCTGGGCTATTCGGTCTCGGGTATCCGCATCGCGGCCACGTCGCTGGGCGGCGCGATCGCGGGCCTGGGCGGCGCGTCGTTGACGCTGTTTTATCCCGGCAGCTGGAACGAAGGCATCTCCAGCGGCCAGGGCCTGATCGCGGTGGCGCTGGTCATTTTTGCGCGCTGGAGCCCCTTGCGCTGCATCGGTGCCGCCGCGCTGTTTGGTGGCGCGGGTGCGGTGGGCCCGGCGTTGCAATCCATCGGTATCGGCTGGGGGTATCACCTGTTCAACACCGTGCCATACGTTCTGACCCTGCTGATTCTGTTCATCACCTGCAGGCCCGGCAGCGTGGCGACCGGTAGCCCGGGCGAACTCTCATCGTCAAAGTAAGGAAGGAGACACCCATGAGCGGACTTGGCGGACTCAACAAATCGGCGCACGGCGTGGTCGTGGGGCTGGTGCAGCTGCAATTACCCACGGTGGCAACACCCGCTGACCTGGCCGCGCAGACGCAGCGCATCTGCGACCTCGTGGCCAAGGCCCGGCGCAACCAGGGCACCATGGACCTGGTGGTGTTCCCTGAATACGCCTTGCACGGCCTGAGCATGGACACCAACCCGGTCATCATGTGTTCGCTGGACGGGCCAGAGGTGGCCGCGTTCAAGCAGGCCTGCGTCGACAACCACATCTGGGGGTGCTTTTCGATCATGGAGGCCAACCCCGGCGGCAACCCGTACAACAGCGGGCTGATCATTGACGATACCGGCGCCATCCGGCTGTACTACCGCAAGCTGCATCCCTGGGTGCCGGTCGAGCCCTGGGAGCCGGGCAATCTGGGTGTGCCGGTGTGCGACGGCCCCAATGGCAGCAAGCTCTCGCTCATCATCTGCCACGACGGCATGTTCCCCGAAATGGCGCGAGAAGCCGCCTACAAGGGCGCCGAGATCATCCTGCGCACCGCCGGCTACACCGCGCCCATCCGCCACGCCTGGCAGATCACCAACCAGGCCAACGCCTTCCAGAACCTGGCCATCACCGCCAGCGTCTGCCTGTGTGGCAGCGACGGCACTTTCGATTCGATGGGTGAGGGCATGTTCTGCAACTTTGACGGGACAGTCATGGTGCAGGGCGGCGGACGGGTCGACGAGATCATTACCGCCGAACTGCGGCCCGACCTGGTGCGCGAGGCGCGAGCCGGCTGGGGTGTGGAAAACAACATCTACCAGCTGTATCACCGCGGCTATGTGGCGGTCAAAGGCGGTGCGCAGGACTGTCCGTATACCTACATGCACGACATGGCGGCCGGCACCTACAGGCTGCCCTGGACGGTGCAGGTGACCGACGGCACCGCCTGCGGCTTTGCGCCCCCCACCCGCAGCTACCGGGGTCCAGAGGCCCACCCGCTGGTGCCTGATGCGCCAACGCTGCCTTTGCGTAAAGTTGCCTGACCGCGCAACCGCAGACCATGACACGCTTCATTCAAGCCAACCCTTATGCCTGGCCCTGGAACGGCGATCTGCGGCCCGACAACACCGCGCTGGTCGTCATCGACATGCAGACCGACTTCTGCGGACCCGGTGGTTACGTCGACAAGATGGGCTACGACATCTCGCTCACGCGTGCGCCCATCGCGCCGCTCAAAACGCTGATGGCGGCCCTGCGCCAGCAGTGCTATCACGTGATCCACACCCGCGAAGGGCACCGGCCCGACCTGTCCGACCTGCCGGCAAACAAGCGCTGGCGCTCGCAGCAGATCGGCACCAACGGCGTGGGCATTGGCGACGCCGGCCCGTGCGGGCGCATCCTGGTGCGCGGCGAGCCGGGCTGGGAAATCATTCCCGAGCTGGCGCCGCTGCCCGGTGAAGTGGTGATCGACAAGCCCGGCAAAGGCTCGTTCTACGCCACCGACTTCGAGATGGTGCTGCACACCCGTGGCATCCGCAACCTGATCCTCACCGGCATCACCACCGACGTGTGTGTGCACACCACGATGCGCGACGCCAACGACCGCGGCTTTGAATGCCTGCTGCTGTCCGACTGCACCGCAGCCACCGACCCGGGCAACCACGATGCAGCGCTGAAGATGATCACGATGCAAGGCGGCGTGTTTGGCGCGCATGCCACTTCGGCCGCCGTGCTGGAGGCGCTGGTGTGACGACGTCCGTCGCACCGATTGGCGCTCTGCCTGCGGGCACCGGCGCGCTCGCGCTGGACACCTACCAGATGAGCATGCGCTTTGGCAGCTTCACGGCACTGGACCAGGTCAGCATGAAAGTTGAGCCCGGCACGGTGCATGCGCTGCTGGGCGAGAACGGTGCGGGCAAGAGCACGCTGGTCAAGTGCGTGGCGGGCTTTCAGCGGCCATCGGCCGGGAGCATCCTGATCGACGGGCGCGAGCACGAAATTGCCAACCCTGTGGTGGCCCGGGCGCTGGGCATCGGCATGGTGTACCAGCACTTCACACTGGCGCCGGGCATGACGGTGGCCGAGAACCTGCTGCTGGCCGGCGGCCAGGTGCCCTCAGTGATCAACTGGCAGCGCGAGCGCGCCCGGCTCGAGGCCTTTCTGGCTACCACGCCCTTCCAGCTCGACCTGGATGCCACACCCGCCGCGCTGGCAGCCGGCGAAAAGCAGAAGCTGGAACTGCTCAAGCAGCTGTACCTGAAGCCCCGCCTGCTGATCCTGGACGAGCCAACCTCGGTGCTGACGCCGCAGGAAGCCGACGAAGTGCTGGGCCATGTGCGCGAATTTGCGCGCAGTGGCCGCTGCACGGTGCTGATCATCACGCACAAGTTTCGCGAAGTCATGGCCTATGCCGACAACGTCACCGTGCTGCGTCGGGGCAAGGCCGTGCACCACGGCCGCGTGGCCGATAACGACCCGCAGGCCCTGGCGCACGCGATGGTCGGCGCGGCCGAGCCGGGTGAAGAAGCCGTTGCGGCAAGTCCCCCGGCAGACGCCGTGCAAACAGCGCCAGCCGCCCCTTCGGCGGCGCTGCCCTCGCTGAACGTGTCGGGCCTTCAGGTGCTGGGCGACCGCGGCACACTGGCCGTGCGTGACTTGAACCTTCACGTGCGAGCCGGAGAAATCCTGGGTGTGGCCGGCGTTTCCGGCAACGGGCAGCGCGAGCTGGTCGAGGCACTGGTCGGCCAGCGACCGCGCGTGCAGGGCAAGGTGGAGGTCATGGGCGAAGCCTATGGCGCCAGCCGGGGTGAGAACCGCCGCCTCAGACTGCGCAGCCTGCCCGAAGAACCCTTGCGAAACGCCTGCGTGGGCGACCTGAGCGTGGCCGAGAACATGGCGCTGCGCGACTTTGACCAACCGCCACTGGCCAGCTCGCGCCTGTCGGGCGGCTGGCTGCACTTTGGCGCCTGGCGCGCCCGCGCACGCGAATGGATTGCCGACTACGGCGTCAAGACGCAGGGCGAGAACGCGCCCATCCGCAGCCTGTCCGGTGGCAATGTGCAGCGCGCCGTGCTGGCGCGCGAGCTGGCCGGTGACATCAACGTGCTGATTGCGGCCAACCCGGTCTTCGGGCTGGACTTTGCCGCCGTGCGTGAAATTCACGATCGCATCCTGCGGGTGCGCCAGCAGGGCGGTGCCGTCCTGCTCATCAGCGAAGACCTGGACGAACTGCTGGAACTGGCCGACCGCATCGTCGTGATGAGCGAGGGACGCATCGTTCACGAAACCCCCGCCGCCGGCGCCGAGCGCCACGTGATCGGCGCTTTCATGGGCGGTGCCCACCATGCAGCCGAGGAGACAGTCGCATGATCCGCATTGACGCCAATCCGTTTGAATATGCCTTCGAGCTGCCCCGCACCGCGCTGGTCATCATCGACATGCAGCGTGACTTCATCGAGCCCGGTGGCTTCGGCGAAACGCTGGGCAACGATGTGTCGCTGCTGTCGGCCATCGTGCCCGCCTGCCAGCGCGTGCTGGCAGCATGGCGTGGCGCGGGCGCTCTGGTGGTGCACACGCGCGAAGCGCACGCGCCCGACCTGTCCGACTGCCCGCCGGCCAAGCGCAACCGCGGCAACCCCAGCCTGCGCATTGGCGATGCGGGGCCGATGGGCCGCATCCTGGTGGCGGGAGAACCGGGCAACCAGATCATCCCGGCACTGGCACCGCTGCCCGGCGAGATCGTCATCGACAAGCCCGGAAAGGGCGCGTTCTACGCCACGCCGCTGCACGAGCTGCTGCAGAAGGCCGGCATCACGCACCTGCTGTTCATGGGCGTGACGACGGAAGTCTGCGTGCAGACCAGCATGCGCGAAGCCAATGACCGCGGCTACGACGGCCTGCTGCTGGAAGATTGCACCGAAAGCTATTTCCCGGCCTTCAAGGCCGCTGCGGTCGACATGATGCGTGCACAGGGCGCCATCGTCGGCTGCACCGCCGCCAGCGCTGCACTGCTGCAGCAGCTGGCCTGATAAAGTTCTGGCGGTGAAGATGACCGCAGTTGTCGCCAACCCCGATCCTGCCGCGAAAGCGGCCTTTCGCTCGCGCGCGGACGACGTCTACGAGCAGCTCAAACGCGACGTGGCCGACTTCAAGCTGGTGCCGGGTGATCGTTTCACCGAGAACGAGCTGTGCGAGCGGCTCGGCGTTTCGCGCACGCCGGTGCGGCAGGCGCTGATCCGGCTGCAGCAGGAAGGCTACGTGGACGTGATGTTCCGCAGCGGCTGGCGCGTGCTGCCGTTTGACTTTGACCAGTTCGAGCAGCTCTATGACTTGCGCATGGTGCTGGAGACGACGGCGGTGGAGCGCTTGTGCGCCGACGGCAAGAACGTGGACCACCCCCTGCTGGACGAACTGGCCGCCTTCTGGCTGGTCAGCGTTTCCGAGCGCAGCACCGACATGATGGAAGTGTCGCGGCGCGATGAAGCCTTTCACTGCGCGCTGGTGGCTGCAGCCGGCAATGCCGAGATGGCCAAGGTGCACAAGGACGTCACCGAGCGCATCCGCATCATCCGGCGCCTGGACTTCACCAAGCAGGCGCGCATTGACGCCACTTACGACGAGCACGCCATGATTCTCGAAGCCATCCAGCGCAAGCGCGGCGACCAGGCGGTCATGCTGCTGCGCGCCCACATCCAGACCAGCCAGGCCGAGGTGCGAAAAATCACCCTGCATCAGGTGTATCTGGCCCGGCAGGGTGGGCGAAAAGACTACTGAATCAGTAGCAATTCGTGTCCATCTGACGCTGGGTTGATGCCAAAAAGGCTTGAAAAATGCCCGGAAAGAGGTCATGGGTCCGCTTGGTTCGGCACGCATCTTCGCGAATGTCCCCCGGCCTTCGGCCTCCTCCTTGATTTCGCGGCGATGCGTGCCGCACCGGCCTGGTCCCGTCGAGGGTCGGGCTGCCTTCAGGCGTTGAACAAGAAACTGCCTCAGCCGTAAAACGCGTAGGCCACGGCAATCGCTGCAGCAATGCCCGCCGCATCGGCAAACAGCGCGCAGCTCAGCGCGTGGCGTGTGTCCTTCACGCCGACGCTGCCAAAGTACACCGCGAGCACGTAGAAGGTGGTCTCGGTCGAGCCCTGGATGATGGCCGCCAGCTTGCCGGCAAAAGACGCCACGCCGTGCGTCTGCATCACGTCCACCATCAGCCCCCGCGCGCCCGAGCCCGAGAGAATCTTCATCAGCCCCACCGGCAGCGCGGGCAGAAATTCGGTATTCCAGCCCATCGCCGCTACGGCGTTGCCTATGGCGGTCATCACGTAGTCCATGCAGCCGGCGGCGCGGAACACACCAATGGCCACCAGCATCGCCACCAGGTAGGGAATGATGTTGACGGCCACACCAAAGCCTTCCTTGGCGCCTTCGACAAACACCTCGTACACCGGCACCCGCTTTAGCGCGCCTGCCACCAGAAACACCAGCACCAGCGCCACGATCAGCAGGCTGCCCGCCAGCCCTACCCATTTGGCGGCCAGCTCGGGCGGCAACTGGCCCAGGCCCCACAGCACCGCGCCTATGGCCGCGCCAAAAGCAGCCAGCGGCAGCAGCAACCGGGCGCGCCAGATCGGCAGCCGCTGCACCACCGCCACCGCCAGCAGCGCGGCCAGGAGTGAGATTGCCGTGGCCAGCAACGTGGGCAACAGGATGTCGGCCGCGTTGAAACCCGCCAGCCCCTCCTTCACCGCCAGCGTCTGGCGGATGGCGATGACCGAGGTGGGAATCAGCGTGAGCCCCGCCGTGTTGAGCACGATGAACATGATCTGCGCATCGGTGGCGCGCTCGGGGCTCGGGTTGAGCGTTTGCAGCTCCTGCATCGCCTTCAGGCCCAGCGGCGTGGCCGCGTTGTCCAGCCCCAGCAGGTTGGCCGAGACATTCATCACCATCGCCCCCTGTGCCGGGTGCCCGGCCGGCACGCCGGGGAACAGCTGGCGCAGCAGCGGCGCGGCCACACGCGCCAGCGCATCCACCATGCCGGCGCGCTCGCCGACGCGCAAAATGCCCAGCCACAGCGCCATCACGCCCACCAGTCCGATGGAAATGTCAAACCCCGTGCGCGCCGAATCGAACATCGCCGACAGCAGCCGGGGGAACACCTCCATGTCCCCCATCACCAGCCGCCCCGCCGCCACGGCAAAGGCGCTGACAAAGAAGGCCAGCCAGATGAGGTTCAGGAGCATGGGTGGGCGGGATGGATGCTATGAAGTGAGTAGCTGATTATGTCCATTTGGCGATGGGAACCGGGTTGTCTGATAGAAGAATTGGCGATTTCGATGGTCAGGGGATCAGTGCAGGTTTGCGTGAAAGTGCCCCCGAGTCTGACGTCGGCGGTGGTGCCTGTGGGCGGGGGGGGCTTTTCGATGGGTATCGTGGCCGGACAAGCGCTGCGGAGTCGTTTGCAGGCGCTGTCTGCTGGACATCGGGCATTTTCCGGCGGATATTGCGGGGTGGCCCGTCTACCCGGAGAACTGCATCACGCTGGCAGTTGAAGTCCCGCGCCGCGAAGCCATTCAAGCGTGCAACCGAGAGGATAAATTGCATGTCCGAACCGCAACCCTCATTCGATGCAGCGAAGTACAAGAACGCGCAGCGAGAGCAATGGAACAAGGACGGCGCGGCCTGGCGGCGCTGGACGCCCACGCTGGAGCGCTGGTATGGCGTGGCCACCCGCCAGATGCTCGATCTGGCCCGGATTCAGCCCGGGCAGCGCATCCTCGACGTCGCCGCCGGGGCCGGTGAACCGGCGGTCAGCGCTGCCGAACGGGTTGGCCCCGGCGGCTACGTGCTCGCGACCGACATCTCG
Source organism: Burkholderiaceae bacterium (assembly GCA_014879655.1). Taxonomy (GTDB): domain Bacteria; phylum Pseudomonadota; class Gammaproteobacteria; order Burkholderiales; family Burkholderiaceae_C; genus JACSRS01. The sequence continues at coordinate 903 of JACSRS010000092.1, read as the reverse complement.
GAAGGGGTCGTTGAGCTCGCGCGCCAGGTCGCTGCTGAACGGGGACTCCAGCAGATCGAGACCCGCGCCATGGACGGCGAGAAGCTCGACCTCCCCGACGCCTCCTTTGATGCGGTGCTGTGCCGGCTGGGTCTGATGTACATGCCGCACCCGGTGACTGCGCTGCGCGAGTGGCGCCGAGTTCTGAGGCCGGGCGGGCGGGTTGCCGTGGCGGTCTTTTCCACGCCCGACCGAAACAGCTGGGGCGCCCTGCCCGCTTCCGTCACCCGCCAGCGGGCGCAACTCCCGCCCCCGTTCCGGGGCAACCCGGGCCGTTCAGCCTGGGTGCTCCCGGGCTGCTCGAAGACCTTTTCCGCCAGGCCGGTTTTGCCGACCCCGAAGTCCTCGCCGTGCCGGTGCCCCACAAGTCAGCCAGCGCCGCCGAGTACGTGGGGGTGACCCGCGAGGCCTTCGGCGCATTCAACGCCATGATGGCCAACCTGCCCCCGGAAGAACGCGATTCCGTGTGGAACGAAGTGGAAGTCTCGATGCGTCGTTTTGAATCGCCGGGCGGGTTCGAGGCGCCGGGAGAGTGCCTTGCAGGTGCGGCGACGAAGTGAATCGAGAAAGGGCGCCAACCGGTCATTCCAGCGGCCGGTGTCGCCGCGCCCAGAATATCAACATGATTTATCGCTATGAAAGAAGTAGCTGATCACGTCGATTTGACGCTGGAAAGTGGCCAACTTTGCGGGGAATTTGCTGCTGAGATGGTTGGGGATGGCGGATTGGAAAGATGGCCTTTGACGTTGGATGAGGCGGCTGTGAGGGACGCTGGCAGAGGGCGGATCCCGCCTACTGCCAGCGCATCCGTTACTTGCTTTGAACGGCTGCAATGCAGCGAGAGCGGGTACTCGTCGAATGAAC
>JACSRS010000101.1 GCA_014879655.1 Burkholderiaceae bacterium | reverse complement strand
CTCACGCCGGCCAGGTCGAGCCGTGCTCGGGCACCATGGCGCGCCATTTCAGTTCGTGCTCGATGCGCATGCGCAGCGTGTCAGACGCCTCCATGTCGCCGTGCACCACATAGACCTGATCCGGTGGGCTGGGCATCCTGCGCAGCCAGGCCAGCAGCTGGTTGGCGTCGGCGTGTGCGGAGGCGGCTTCTAGCTGCACCACCTCGGCTTCCACCTTCACGTCCTGGCCGTGGATGCGCACCATCTTTTCGCCGGCTGCAAAGCGGGCGCCGCGGGTGCCGGGCGCCTGGTAGCCGGTCAGGATGATCATGTTGCGATGGTCGCCGGCGTGCATCGCCAGGTGGTGCAGCACCCGCCCGCCGGTGGCCATGCCGCTGGCAGAGAGGATCACCATCGGCCCGTGCCGGCTGGCCAGCGCTTTCGATTCATCGGTGGTCTCCACCATGGTTGCCGCGCGGACCATGGCGGTGACCTCGCGTTCGGTCAGGCGGCTGTCGTCGGGGTGTTTGGTGAACACGTCGGTGCTGTGCACCGCCATCGGACTGTCCAGGAAGATCGGCAGCGACTTCGGTATCTGGCCACTCGCTTTCAGCTGCGCGATGGTGTGCAGCAGCAGCTGCGCCCGGCCGACGGCGAACACCGGCACCACGGCCACGCCGCCGCGTGCCGCGACGCGCTGCAGGGCCGGGCCGAGTTCGGTGGCCACGTCTTCAGGCGGGTGCAGGCGGTCGCCGTAGGTGGATTCGATCAGCACGGTTTCGGCCTGCGGCGGGTCGTCCGGCGCGTTCATCAGCGTGTCATCGGGCTGGCCCAAGTCGCCGGAGAACAGAATGCGTCGCCCCGCCACTTCCAGCAGCAGGCTGGCCGCACCCAGGATGTGACCGGCGGATGTGAAGCGCGCCTGCCAGCCCTTGAGCGGCTGGAAGGGCCGCCCAATCGGTGTGGCCTTGATCTGGTCCAGGCAGTCGAGCGCGTCGCGCCGGGTGTACAGCGGCAGCGCAGGCGCGTGTTTTGAAAAGCCATGCCGGTTCGCAAACGCGGCGTCTTCTTCCTGGATGTGGCCGCTGTCGGGCAGCAGGATGGCGCACAGATCCTTGGTCGCTGGGGTGGCGTAGGCCTTGCCGCGAAACCCCTCGCGCGCCAGCAGTGGCAGGTAGCCACTGTGGTCCAGGTGCGCGTGGGTCAGGATCACCGCGTCGATCTGGCCGGGCACGACCGGTAGCGGGCGCCAGTTGCGCAGCCGCAGTTGCTTGTAGCCCTGGAACAGTCCGCAATCGACCAGCAGCCGTTGCTTGCCATGTTCGACCAGGTATTTGGAGCCGGTGACGGTGTCGGCACCGCCGAGGAAGGTGATATTGACGCTCATGAGCCCATGATAGCCATGGGCGAGCGGTTCAGGCCCGCACGCCTGAGGAAGCGTGCGGGCGCGCGTTTGCGATCAGGCTGTGAAGAAGCTCTTGAGCCGGTCGGTCCAACTGCTGCCGGTCGGCGAGTGCTTGCCGCCGCCCTTGGTCAGCGACTCTTCCAGCTCCTTCAGCAGCTTGCGCTGGTGCTCGGTGAGCTTGACCGGCGTTTCCACCGATACGTGGCAGTACAGGTCGCCGGGGTAGCTGGAGCGCACACCCTTGATGCCCTTGCCGCGCAGGCGAAACTGCTTGCCGGCCTGGGTGCCTTCGGGAATGTCGATGGCGGCCTTGCCGGACAGCGTGGGCACTTCGATCTCGCCGCCCAGCGCTGCGGTGGTGAAGCTCAGCGGAACCTGGCAGTGCAGGTCGTCGCCGTCGCGCTCGAAGATGTCGTGCTTTTTGAGGCGGATCTCGATATACAGGTCACCGGGCGGGCCGCCGTTGGTGCCGGGTTCGCCGTTGCCGCTGCTGCGGATGCGCATGCCGTCGTCGATGCCGGCGGGGATTTTCACTTCCAGCGTCTTCTGCTTCTTGATCTGGCCCTGGCCGTGGCAGGCGGTACAGGGGTCGGCGATGGTCTTGCCCTTGCCGCGGCAATGCGGGCAGGTCTGCTGCACGCTGAAGAAACCCTGGCGCATCTGCACCACACCCTGGCCGTGACAGGTGCCGCAGGTCTTGGCCTGGGTGCCGGGCTTCGCGCCGCTGCCGTGGCAGGTGTCGCACTCGTCCCAGGACGGGATGCGGATCTGCGCGTCCTTGCCGTTGGCGGCTTCTTCCAGTGTGATCTCCATCGCGTAGCTCAGGTCCGAGCCGCGGTAGACCTGCCGGCCGCCCTGGCCGCGACCGCGGCCGCCGCCGAAGACGTCGCCGAAGATGTCACCGAACGCCTCGGCAAAACCGCCGAAGCCTTCGGCACCCGGTCCGCCGCGCATGTTGGGGTCGACGCCGGCGTGCCCGTACTGGTCGTAGGCGGCGCGCTTTTGCGGGTCGCTGAGCATCTCGTAGGCCTCCTTGGCCTCCTTGAACTTGACCTCGGAATCCTTGTGGGCGTCACCCTGGTTGCGGTCCGGGTGATGCTTCATCGCCAGCTTGCGATACGCCTTCTTGATCTCTTCTTCCGAGGCGTTCTTGGGCACGCCCAGAATTTCGTAATAGTCTCTTTTGGCCATCGTTTCTCTCAATTCAGCAAGAACGCCGCGCTGGAGATTCCGGGGCAGGAATCGTCCAGACGCGGCGCGTCAGATGCGGCGCCAGGCGCCAGCCGTCAACCTTTCTTGACTTCCTTCACCTCGGCGTCCACGACGTTGTCGTCGGCAGCCGGTTTGGCTTCGGCCTGAGCACCGCCGCCGGCCTGCGCGGCCGCTTCGGCTGCCTGCATGTCGGCGTACATCTTCTCGCCCAGTTTCTGGCTGGCGGTCATCAGCGCGTTGCTCTTTTCCTCGATGGCGGCCTTGTCGTCACCCTTGAGGGTTTCTTCCAGGTCCTTGATCGCGGCTTCGATCTTTTCCTTCTCGCCGGCGTCGAGCTTGTCGCCGTGCTCGGTCAGGCTCTTCTTGACACTGTGCACGGTGGCATCGGCCTGGTTGCGCGCCTGCACCAGTTCGAGCTTTTTCTTGTCTTCGGCGGAGTTGAGCTCGGCGTCTTTCACCATCTGCTGAATCTCGGCTTCCGACAGGCCCGAGTTGGCCTTGATGGTGATCTTGTTTTCCTTGCCGGTGCCTTTGTCCTTGGCGCCGACGTGCAGGATGCCGTTGGCGTCGATGTCGAAGCTCACCTCGATCTGCGGCAGACCGCGTGCGGCCGGCGGAATGCCTTCAAGGTTGAACTCGCCCAACAGCTTGTTGCCGGCAGCGATCTCGCGCTCGCCCTGGAACACCTTGATGGTCACCGCAGGCTGGTTGTCATCGGCAGTGGAGAAGGTCTGCGCGAACTTGGTCGGGATCGTGGTGTTCTTGCTGATCATCTTGGTCATCACGCCGCCCAGCGTCTCGATGCCCAGCGACAGCGGCGTCACGTCCAGCAACAGCACGTCCTTGCGGTCACCCGACAGCACCTGACCCTGGATGGCGGCGCCGACGGCGACGGCTTCATCGGGGTTGACGTCCTTGCGCGGCTCCTTGCCGAAGAATTCCTTGACCTTCTCCTGCACCTTGGGCATGCGGGTCATGCCGCCGACCAGGATC
>JACSRS010000032.1 GCA_014879655.1 Burkholderiaceae bacterium | reverse complement strand
GATGCAGGGTTTGAACCTGCGACCCCTGCCGTGTGAAGGCAGTGCTCTACCGCTGAGCTAATCACCCGTCTCGCTGAACAATTGCTGCTCAGGAAAGCCTGCGATTATGCCACAGCATCGGCGGCTTTTTTCTCATGCTGGCGCCAGACGGTTTTGGCGCCACTGCTCTTGTCGATCTGGGCCAGCACGTCCTGGTGCGCAGCCATCTCCTGTTCGTTGGCGCGCAGCACCGGCAGTTCAAACACCGACAGGTCGACGCGCGGCACCGACGTATCGGCCGTCTCCACCGAACCGAGGTCAATCAGCAGTGCATCCTGGCCGCGGGTCAGGTTGATGTAGACGTCGGCCAGCAGTTCGGCATCGAGCAGCGCGCCGTGCAGTTGGCGCCCCGAGTTGTCGACGCCCAGGCGCTCGCACAGGGCATTGAGGCTGTTGCGCTTGCCCGGGTACAGGGCCTTGGCCATGGCCAGGGTGTCGGTGATTTCCGCCACGTGTTCGGCAAACAGCGGCAGCCCCACACGCTCGAGTTCACGATTCAGGAAGCCGACGTCGAACGCGGCGTTGTGAATGATGATTTCGGCACCGGCGACATAGTCGACGATTTCCTGCACCACATCGGCAAACCTGGGCTTGTCGCGCAAGAACTCGTTGCTGATGCCGTGAACCTTGAGCGCGTCTTCATGGCTGTCGCGCTCGGGATTCAGATAGAAATGCAGGTTGCGGCCGGTGAGCTTGCGGTTGAACAGCTCGACGCAGCCGATTTCAATGATGCGGTCACCGGCCTCTGCGGACAGGCCGGTGGTTTCGGTATCTAGAACGATCTGGCGCATCGCACAATTATGCTTGACCCTTTTTCCAATCAAGGAGTGCGCAAATGTTCAGACTCGACGGCAAAGTGGCCCTGGTTACCGGGGGAAACGGCGGCATCGGGCTGGGCATGGCCCGGGGGCTGGCGCAGGCCGGTGCAACGGTGGTGATCGTCGGCCGCGACGCTGAGAAGTCACGTGGCGCCGTGCAAGTACTGAAAGAACAGGGGCTGATTGCAGACGCGCTGGCCGCCGACGTGACCGATGAAGCCGCCGTTGCCGCCCTGATGAAAGAAGTCATGCAGCGGCATGGCAGGCTGGATATTCTGGTGAACAACGCCGGCACCAACATCCGCCGGCCGGTACAGGAGCTGTCGCTGGCCGACTGGAACACGGTGATGGACACGAACCTGACCAGCGCCTTCCTGTGTTCGCGATCGGCCTGGCCCCACCTGAAGGCGGCCGGTGGCGGCAAGGTGATCAACATCGGTTCGATGATGTCGATTTTTGGCGCTGCCTACGCGCCGGCCTACGCGGCCAGCAAGGGCGGCATCGTGCAGTTCACACGCTCGCTGGCAACGGCGTGGGCTGCCGACAACATTCAGGCCAACGCGGTGCTGCCGGGATGGATCGACACCGAACTCACGCAAAAGGCACGCGAGCAGGTCGACGGCCTGCATCAGCGTGTGCTGGCGCGCACGCCGGCCGGCCGCTGGGGCGCACCCGGCGATCTGGCGGGCATTGCAGTCTTTCTGGCCAGCAGCGCATCCGACTTCATCACCGGCACGGCCATCCCGGTGGATGGCGGCTACTCTGTGCTGGGCTGACCCGCGTCAGTGGTTTTCGCGGGCGTGGTTGATCGAATACTTGGGTATTTCGACGGTCACGTCCTGCTGGGCCAGGAAGGCCTGGCAGGAAAGCCGTGACTGCGGCTCCAGTCCCCAGGCGCGGTCGAGCAGGTCTTCCTCGTTTTCGTCCAGCTCGTTGAGGCTGTTGAAGCCTTCGCGCACGATGACGTGACAAGTGGTGCAGGCGCAGCTCATGTCGCAGGCATGCTCGATGGGGATGTTGTTGTCCAGCATGGCCTCGCAGATCGAGGTGCCGGCGGGCGCGGTGATTTCTGCACCGGCGGGGCAGAATTCCGGATGGGGAAGGATCTTGATCACGGGCATGGCGGTGCTTTCTACAGGGTGGCCACGTTCTTGCCGGCCAGCGCCCGCTGGATGCCGTGGTTCATGCGCTGGGCCGCAAAGGCTTCGGTGCCTTTGGCCAGCGCGGTGGTGGCGTTTTCAATGGTCTGGGCGTCCTGGATGCCGGCGGCAACCTCCCGCAAAGACGCCATCAGCGCTTCAATGGCGGAGCGCTCATCGGCTGACAGCAGCGCGCCATCGACATCGAGCGCACTTTGCGTGGCCAGCAACAGACGGTCGGCATCAACCCGGGCCTCGACCAGCGCGCGCGCCTTCATGTCGGCCTCGGCGGTGCTGAAGCTCTGTTGCAGCATGCTGGCGATCTGCTCGTCGCTCAGGCCGTATGACGGTTTGACGTCGATGCGCGCCTCGACCCCACTGCCCTGTTCTTTCGCGCTGACGCTGAGCAGGCCGTCGGCGTCAACGGTGAAGGTGACGCGGATGCGGGCCGCGCCGGCGGCCATGGGCGGAATGCCGCGCAGCTCGAAACGGGCCAGACTGCGGCAATCAGCCACCAGATCGCGCTCGCCCTGCACCACATGCAGCGCCAGCGCCGTCTGCCCGTCCTTGTAGGTGGTGAAGTCCTGCGCCATCGCGGTGGGGATGGTCTGGTTGCGCGGCACGATGCGCTCGACCAGTCCGCCCATGGTTTCGATGCCCAGCGATAGGGGAATCACGTCCAGCAGCAGCAGGTCGCCGGCAGGGTCGTTGCCGGCCAGCTGGTTGGCCTGGATGGCGGCGCCCAGCGCCACCACTTCGTCGGGGTTGAGGTTGTTCAGTGGCGGCTGGCCGAAGAAGTCGCCCACGGCGCGCTGGATCACCGGCATGCGGGTCGAGCCGCCCACCATCACCACGCCCTTGACCTCATGCTTGTCCAGTTGCGCGTCGCGCAGCACCTTGCGCACGGCCGCCAGGGTGCGGTTGGTGAGCGGTAGGGTGACAGCCTCGAAATCAGACTTTTTAACGTCAATTTGAACGAAACCCAGCGTCAAATCGACATTTATTGCTACGGATTCAGAAGTGGAAAGCGCTTCTTTGGCTGCCCGGGCGGCATTTTTCAGCGCCGCCTTGTCGCCGGCCGTGGCGGCCTGCAGACCGGTTTGCTGCAATACCCAGTCGGCCAGCGCGCGGTCGTAGTCGTCACCGCCGAGCGCCGAGTCGCCACCGGTAGCGATGACTTCAAAGACGCCCTGGGTCAGTCGCAGGATGGAGACGTCGAAGGTGCCGCCACCGAGGTCGAACACGGCGTAGACGCCCTCGCTGCCGTTGTCCAGCCCGTAGGCGATGGCCGCAGCCGTGGGCTCGTTGATCAGCCGCAGCACCGGGATACCGGCCAGTTGGGCCGCGTCCTTGGTGGCCTGACGCTGGGCGTCGTCAAAGTAGGCCGGCACCGTGATGACGGCACCGAACAGGTCGTCATTGAAGGTGTCTTCGGCGCGGTGGCGCAGCGTGGCCAGGATTTCGGCGCTGATCTCGACCGGCGACTTGTCACCCTGCACCGTGCGGATCGACAACATGCCGTCCGCAGCGTCGGCAAAGCGCAGTGGCAACTTGTCGCGCCCGACAATGTCGGACAGGCCACGCCCCATGAAGCGCTTGGCCGATGTGATGGTGTTGTCCGGGTCGGAGGTCGACGCATCCAGCGCCGCCTGGCCGATCTCGCGGCCGCCGCCGCTCAGGTAACGCACCGCTGACGGCAAGATGACCCGCCCCTGTTCATCGGGCAGGCACTCGGCCACGCCGTGACGGACAGCCGCCACCAGCGAATGGGTCGTGCCCAGGTCGATGCCGACCGCAATGCGGCGCTGGTGTGGGTCGGGGGCCTGACCGGGTTCTGAAATCTGGAGTAGCGCCATGAATAAGGAGGATTCGGTTCTCGGGAGCGGGCGTGCAATGGGGTAGCGCGTCAGTCGTAAATATCAGCGGCCGTTGCGCGCGTCATGACCCCGATTGTCCCTTGTCGGCAGTGTCCACAGCGTCGTGGCAGGCATCGATGCGCTGGTTCACCTCACTGGCGAAGCGCTCAATGAACATCAGGGACCGCACCTGCGCAACGGCTGCCGGATAGTCAACTTGCACATCGATCAGCTCGGCCAGCGACTGCAGAGCCTCCCGCCGGGCGGCATTCACTTCGTTCAGCAGGGCCTGCAGCGCCGCTTCGCCGGTGGCTTCGTCCAGATCCTCGCGCCACTGCATCTGCTGCATCAGAAAATCGGCCGGCATCGCCGTGTTGTTTTCGGCGTTGACCGGCTGGCCGCGCAACTCACACAGGTAGGCGGCGCGCCGCAGTGGATCTTTCAGGCGTTGCCACGCCTCGTTGATGCGCACCGACCATTGCATGGCCACCCGCTGGGCCGCCGCGCCTTGCGCGGCGAACTTGTCCGGATGGGCTTCACGCTGCAGTTCCTTCCAGCGCGCGTCGATGGCCGCGCGATCCTGGCCGAAGCGCTGTGGAAGGCCGAACAACTCGAAATCGTCAGATTGGAGATTCATCGCATACAAAAAGCAAAAGGCCGCCAGAGCCTGACGGACTGACGGCCTGGAAACAGTCCCGGGGGATGGTCAAACGCGGAAACTCTCGCCGCAACCGCAACGGTCGCGCTCGTTCGGGTTGTTGAAACGGAAACCCTCGTTCAGACCTTCGCGCACGAAGTCGAGTTCGGTTCCGTCAATGTAGGCCAGGCTTTTCGGGTCGATCAGGACCTTGACGCCGTGACCTTCAAAAACCTGGTCTTCCGGCGAGATTTCGTCCACATATTCAAGCTTGTAAGCCAGCCCCGAACAGCCGGTGGTCTTGACGCCCAAGCGCACACCCACCCCTTTGCCCCGACGGGACAGGTAGCGGCTAACGTGCCGGGCGGCGGCTTCGGTCAATGTCACTGCCATGGAAACTCGGCTTTCAGTGAGCGTGTTTTTTCTTGTAATCGTCCACGGCTGCCTTGATGGCATCTTCAGCCAGGATGGAACAGTGGATCTTGACCGGAGGCAAGGCCAGTTCCTCGGCGATCTGGTTGTTTTTCAGCGCCGCAGCCTCGTCCAGCGTCTTGCCCTTGACCCATTCGGTCACGAGTGAACTGGATGCAATGGCCGAGCCGCAACCGTAGGTCTTGAAACGGGCGTCTTCGATGACGCCGGTCTGTGCGTTGACCTTGATCTGCAGTTTCATCACGTCACCGCAGGCCGGTGCGCCGACCATGCCGGTGCCGACCGATTCGTCGCCCTTGTCAAAGGAGCCGACGTTGCGGGGGTTTTCGTAGTGATCGACGACTTTTTCAGAATATGCCATGGGGTTTACCTCTTTCAGTCAATCAGTGTGCGGTCCACTGGATGGTGGAAATGTCGATGCCGTCCTGGTACATCTCCCAAAGCGGGCTCAGGTCGCGCAGTTTGGCAACGTTTTGCCGGATGGTTTCGATTGCGTAGTCGATCTCTTCTTCGGTCGTCCAGCGACCGATGGTCATGCGCAGGCTGCTGTGGGCGAGTTCGTCGCTGCGCCCCAGCGCGCGCAGCACGTAGCTGGGCTCCAGCGAGGCCGACGTGCAGGCGGAACCTGACGAAACCGCCAGCCCCTTGATACCCATCATCAGCGACTCGCCTTCGACGAAGTTGAAGCTCATGTTCAGGTTCTGCATCACGCGCTGTGTCGGGTGGCCGTTGAGAAACACCTGCTCCACGTCTTTCAGGCCGTTCATCAGCCGGTCGTGCAAGGCCTTGGCCTTGGCGTTGTCCTGCGCCATCTCCAGCCGGGCCAGGCGGAACGCCTCGCCCATGCCCACGCACTGGTGCGTGGGCAAGGTGCCTGAACGCATGCCGCGCTCGTGACCGCCGCCGTGCATCTGCGCCTCAAGTCGCACACGCGGCTTGCGGCGCACATACAGCGCACCAATGCCTTTGGGTCCGTAGGTCTTGTGCGAGGCCAGGCTCATCAGGTCGACCGGCAGCGTCTTCAGGTCGATCTCGACCTTGCCGGTGGCCTGCGCAGCATCGACATGGAAAAGAATGCCTTTTTCGCGGCACATCGTGCCGATCGCCGGGATGTCCTGGATCACGCCAATTTCGTTGTTCACGAACATCACACTGACGAGGATGGTGTCGGGCCGCATCGCAGCCTGCAGGCGGTTCAGATCGAGCAGGCCGTCTTCCTGCACGTCCAGATAGGTCACTTCAAAGCCTTCGCGCTCCAGCTCGCGCATGGTGTCCAGAACGGCTTTGTGCTCGGTCTTGACCGTGATGAGGTGCTTGCCCTTGCCTTTGTAGAAATGGGCAGCGCCCTTCAGCGCCAGGTTGTTGGACTCGGTGGCACCGCTGGTCCAGACGATTTCGCGCGGGTCGGCACCGATCAGGTCGGCCACCTGGGTGCGGGCGGTCTCAACCGCGGCCTCGGCTTCCCAGCCCCAGGCGTGACTGCGCGACGCCGGGTTGCCGAAATGCTCGCGCAACCAGGGGATCATCGCGTCCACAACGCGGGGATCACAGGGCGTGGTCGCACCGTAGTCCATGTAGATCGGGAAATGAGGGGTCGTGTCCATGATCGAATCGTTTTCCAGGGTGAGACGGTATGCGTGTGAATCGTTTCGCAAGGCAGACTGCGCGGCTTCAGCTCTTGGCAAAGGCATTGCCCAGCGCGAACACCGAATTGGGCGCATTGACGCGGATCGGCTTGGACACCGGCATGGCCGAAATGGCCCGCTTGATGGCCGGCTTGTTCTCGATCTGCACACCTTTGGCGAGCTGGTCGTCCACCAGTTTCTGCAGAGTGACCGAATCCAGATACTCCACCATGCGATCGTTCAGGGAGGCCCACAGCTCATGGGTCATGCAGCGCCCGGCTTCGCCGAGACAGTTTTCCTTGCCGCCGCAGTGGGTGGCGTCGATCGGTTCGTCGACCGACACAATGATGTCGGCGACCGTTATAGAGTCGGCTTTGCGGCCCAGCGTGTAGCCGCCACCCGGTCCTCGAGTGGATTCGACCAGGTCATTGCGGCGCAGTTTGCCGAACAGCTGCTCCAGATAGGACAGCGAAATCTGCTGGCGCTGGCTGATGGCCGCCAGCGTAACGGGACCACTGTTCTGGCGCAGGGCCAGATCGATCATGGCGGTAACGGCAAAACGGCCTTTGGTGGTGAGACGCATGGCGGACTCCTTCCGGTTGACAGGGGGTCGACAACATTCCGGGTTGGCCTTCTGGGCCTTGCCGGGCATTTCAGTTCATCGAGCGGTCGGCCGGTTTGGGGTCGACGACGGGATGGCAGTTGTTGACTGAATGAGTCAAGTATAGCACATTCCCGTCAAACGTACTCAAGTAACTGAACTCAATGGTATCACTTTATCCTTATTCGTATTAACCGCATCCTGCCAAGTCTGAAAGCGCGGATTCATACCGGGTGATCGGGCACCGAAGCGCCAAACGCAAACTGCTTCAGGACCGCCAGTTTGTCCCTGACCTGCGCGGCCTTTTCAAACTCCAGATCGCGGGCGTGGGTCATCATTTCTTTCTCCAGCCGCTTGATTTCCCGCGCCACGTCTTTCTCGCTCATGTCTTCCACCTCGGCACGCTGCAGCGCCGCCTGCTCCAGCCGCAGCGCTTCCTTGCCCGCCTTTTCGCTGTAGACGCCGTCGATGAGGTCCCGCACCTGCTTGACGATGCTGCGCGGCGTGATGCCGTGCAACTGGTTGTGGGCGAGTTGTCGGTCGCGGCGCCTTTCGGTTTCGCCCATGGCGCGGGCCATCGAATCGGTGATGCGGTCCGCATACAGGATGGCGCGACCGCCCAGGTTGCGCGCTGCGCGACCAATGGTCTGGATCAGGCTGCGCTCGGACCGCAAAAAGCCTTCCTTGTCGGCGTCCAGAATAGCCACCAGACTGACTTCGGGGATGTCCAGGCCTTCACGCAGCAGATTGATCCCGACCAGCACGTCAAACGTACCCAGGCGCAGATCGCGCAGGATTTCCACCCGCTCGACCGTGTCGACATCCGAGTGCAGGTAGCGCACCTTGACGCCGTTCTCGGCCAGGTAGTCGGTCAGCTGCTCGGCCATGCGTTTGGTCAGCGTGGTGATCAAGACTCGTTCGTTGCGTTTCACCCGGATGTGGATCTCTTGCAGCACGTCATCGACCTGGTGCGTCGCCGGGCGCACTTCGACGGCCGGATCCACCAACCCGGTGGGACGCACCAGCTGTTCGACCACCCGGCCTGCGTGGGTCTTTTCGTAGTCGGCCGGTGTGGCCGAGACAAACACGCACTGGCGCATGCGGCGCTCGAACTCCTCGAACTTCAGGGGCCGGTTGTCCAGGGCGCTGGGCAGGCGAAAGCCGTACTCCACCAGCGTGGTCTTGCGCGAGCGGTCGCCGTTGTACATCGCGTTGAGCTGGCCGATCATCTGGTGGCTTTCGTCCAGGAACATGACTGCGTCCTTGGGCAGGTAATCGGTCAGCGTGCTCGGCGGATCACCGGGTGCTGCGCCGGACAGGTGCCGGGTGTAGTTTTCAATGCCCTTGCAATGTCCCACTTCGCTGAGCATCTCCAGATCGAACCGGGTGCGCTGTTCCAGCCGCTGGGCTTCTACCAGCTTGCCCATGTCCAGCAGCTGTTTGAGCCGCTCGGCCAGCTCGATCTTGATGCTCTCGATGGCGGCCAGCACCTTGTCGCGAGGAGTCACGTAGTGGCTGCTGGGGTAGACGGTGAATCGCACGATCTTCTGGCGCAGGCGCCCGGTGAGCGGGTCGAACAGCTGCAGGCTTTCGATTTCGTCGTCGAACAATTCGATACGCAGCGCCAGTTCGCTGTGTTCGGCCGGAAACACGTCGATCGTGTCGCCGCGAACGCGGAACCTGCCTCGCGAGAACTCCATGTCGTTTCGCTGGTACTGCATCCGGATCAGCTGCGCGATCACATCCCGCTGGCCCAGCTTGTCGCCGCAGCGCACGGTCATGATCATGCGGTGGTAGCTCTCGGGCTCGCCGATGCCGTAGATCGCGGACACCGTGGCCACGATGACGACGTCGCGCCGCTCCAGGATGCTCTTGGTGCACGACAGCCGCATCTGCTCGATGTGCTCGTTGATGGCCGAGTCTTTCTCGATGAACAGGTCACGCTGCGGCACGTAGGCCTCGGGCTGGTAGTAGTCGTAATAGCTGACGAAGTATTCGACCGCATTCTTCGGGAAGAACTCGCGGAACTCGCTGTACAGCTGCGCGGCCAGCGTCTTGTTGGGCGCAAAGACGATGGCCGGGCGCCCGAGCCGGGCGATGACGTTGGCCATCGTGAACGTCTTGCCCGAACCGGTCACGCCCAGCAGCGTCTGGAAGACCTCGCCGTCGCGCACGCCCTCGACCAGTTGCTCGATCGCAGCGGGCTGGTCCCCCGCTGGCGGGTACGGCTGGAACAGCTCGAACGGTGAGTCCGGGAAGCTCAGAAAAACGCCTTCAGCAGGTTTTTCGATGGTTTCGGCAGGCAAAGTCATGGTGTGGGCGCGGCGGGCTCGGTCACGGGCCGCTAAAATCCGGGTTAACCCGACAGACTAACCGAGCTTCGGGAAGTTCGCCACCGCCCTCTCCTTCAAGGACCGTCAATGTCTCTGTTTTCCGCCGTCGAAATGGCCCCACGCGACCCGATTTTGGGTCTGAACGAACAGTTTTCCGCCGACACCAATCCGGCCAAAGTCAATCTGGGCGTGGGCGTGTATTTCGATGACAACGGCAAGTTGCCGTTGCTGCAATGCGTGCAAGCGGCTGAAAAGGCCATGATGGACAAGCCGACGGCGCGGGGTTACCTCCCCATCGACGGCATTGCCGCCTACGACGCCGCGGTCAAGAACCTGGTTTTCGGGGCTGACAGCGAGCCGGTCCGTTCGGGGCGCGTCGCCACGGTGCAAGGCATCGGTGGCACCGGTGCCTTGAAGATCGGCGCCGATTTTCTGAAAAAGCTCAGCCCGCAGGCCAAGGTGCTGATCAGCGACCCCAGTTGGGAGAACCACCGTGCGCTGTTCCTGCAGGCAGGCTTCGAGGTCGGCACATATGCCTACTACGACGCGGCCAAGAGGGGCGTCAACTTCGAAGGCATGCTCGCCAGCCTGAACGCGGCGGCGCCCGGCACCATCATCGTGCTGCACGCCTGCTGCCACAACCCGACCGGCTACGACATCACGCCCGCCCAATGGGACCAGGTGATTGCCGCCGTCAAGGCGCGCGGTCTGACCGCGTTTCTGGACATGGCTTACCAGGGCTTCGGCTACGGCATTGCCGAGGACGGCGCCGTCATCGGCAAGTTTGTCGCTGCCGGGCTGGATTTTTTCGTGTCCACCTCGTTTTCCAAGAGCTTCAGCCTGTATGGCGAGCGCGTCGGCGCCCTCTCCGTCCTGTGCGAGAGCAAGGAAGAGGCGGACCGCGTGCTGAGCCAGCTCAAGATTGCCATTCGCACCAACTATTCCAACCCGCCCATTCACGGCGGCGCAGTCGTGGCCTCGGTGCTGGGCAACCTGGAGTTGCGCGCGCTGTGGGAGCGTGAACTGGGCGAGATGCGCACGCGTATCAAGGCCATGCGCCAGAAGCTGGTTGATGGACTGAAAGCCGCCGGCGTGCAGCAGGACATGAGCTTCATCACCACGCAGATCGGCATGTTCAGCTACTCAGGCCTGAGCAAGGAGCAGATGGTTCGCCTTCGCAGCGAGTTCGGCATCTACGGCACCGACACCGGCCGCATGTGCGTGGCCGCACTCAACAGCCGCAACATCGACTACGTCTGCGCTGCCATCGCAAAGGTCATGTAAGTCGCTGGCGAAACGGCACCCCTGGCCGCCTCCGGGCGGCTTTTTCATGTCGAATTGGGCCCGATCCATCGTCAAATGGCTATTTGTTGCTATTGATTCAGGATTATCTGAAAAATGGCCGGGCCGCGAAACGCCCGATGCCGCGACACCTTGGCGACAGGTTTTCAGGGTATTGCCGGTTGTGGCGCCCGTGTCTAACGGATGAAACTGGCGCGCTGAAGCTTTCACGAAGGTGACAAAGAGCGGGCTGGCCGGTATGGATGCCTGGGGGCGTTCCCTCATGCCAACAGCGCCCGCAGCTGTTATATTGCACTGCAGCATTTTGTGTATACGGAGAACCCTCAACCATGCTTTACCAGATCTACGAAACCCAGCGCTCTTTCATGGAGCCCTTTTCAGACCTGGCGCAGGCTGCGGCGAAGATTTACGACAACCCGCTGTCACCGCTGGCCCAAATGCCGCTTGCCCAGCGGATTTCGGCCGGCCTGCAGTTGTGGCACCGCCTGGGCAAGGACTACGAAAAGCCGGAGTTCGGCATCCGCAAGGTGGCCGTCGACGGCGTCGAGGTCGCCATTCACGAGCGTGTGGAGATCGACAAGGCCTTCTGCGAACTGCGCCGCTTCAAGCGCTTCACCGACGACGTTGACACGCTGAACAAGCTCAAGGACCAGCCCCCGGTGCTGATCGTCGCACCGATGTCGGGGCACTACGCCACGCTGCTGCGTGACACGGTGGAGACCATGCTCAAGGACCACAAGGTCTACATCACCGACTGGAAAAACGCCCGGCTGGTGCCGCTGTCAGACGGCGATTTCCACCTCGACGACTACATCAACTATGTGCAGGAATTCATCCGGCACATCCAGGCGCAGTACGGCAACTGCCACGTGATGAGCGTGTGCCAGCCCACCGTGCCAGTTCTGGCCGCCGTGTCGCTGATGGCCAGCCGCGGCGAATTGACGCCGCTGTCGATGACGATGATGGGCGGGCCGATCGATGCACGCCGCTCGCCCACCGCCGTCAACGATCTGGCGGTCGAGCGCAGTTTCAGCTGGTTCGAGAACAACGTGATCTACCGCGTACCGTCGAACTTCCCGGGTGCAGGTCGCCGCGTCTACCCCGGTTTTCTGCAGCATTCGGGCTTCATCGCGATGAACCCGAACCGGCACGCGACCAGTCACTACGACTACTTCAAGGACCTGATCAAGGGTGACGACGCCAGTGCCGAGGCGCACCGCAAGTTCTATGACGAATACAACGCCGTGCTCGACATGGATGCTAACTTCTATCTGGACACCATTCGCGTCGTTTTCCAGGATTTCAATCTGGTCAACGGAACCTGGGACGTGCGCGGTGCGGATGGCAAGATCGAGCGGGTGCGTCCGCAGGACATCACCACCACGGCCCTGCTGACGGTCGAGGGTGAGCTCGACGATATTTCCGGCTCCGGTCAGACCGAAGCGGCGCACGACCTTTGCACCGGCATCGTGCGCAAGGAGCAGCATCACCTGACGATCAAGGGTGCCGGCCACTATGGCATCTTCAGCGGTCGTCGCTGGCGCGATGTGGTTTATCCCAAGGTCAAGGCCTTCATCGGCGAGCACCAGCCGGCCTTGATCGCCAAAACGGCTCCGGCAGCCACCAGCACGGTGACAATCCCTGTGGCAGTGGCCAAGGCGCCGGCAGCGAAACGCCCGGCGCGCAAGGCGACCAAGGCTGCCGCGCAGCAGGCGGCATCGCCCGCCGCGTCCAAAACGCCATCGTCCCCGGCGCGCAAGTCCGGCCGGCGCGCCAGCGCAGCCTGAAGCCACCCGAAAGCGCGTCTTGAAGGACGCCCTGCTGAAGGACGGTCTGGCGCAGCGCCTGCTGGACGACTTGCCACAGACGCAGTGCACGCGCTGCGGCTACCCGGACTGTGCAGCCTATGCGCAGGCAATCGCCTCCGGCGAAGCACCGATCAACCGGTGCCCGCCGGGTGGTGCCGAAGGCGTTGCACGACTGGCTGCGCTGACAGGACTGCCGGTAGAACCACTCGACCCGGAACACGGGACGGAGGGCCCGCGTTCGGTGGCAGTCATCGACGAGGCGTGGTGCATCGGCTGCACCCTGTGTATCAAAGCCTGCCCGACCGACGCCATTGTCGGCAGCAACAAGCTGATGCACACCGTGATCGAACCTTATTGCACCGGCTGTGACCTGTGCATTCCCGTGTGCCCGGTCGACTGCATTTCGATGGAGAACGTCTCGGGCTCCGACACCGGTTGGGCGGCCTGGTCCGCCACGCTGGCCGAACAGGCGCGCCAGCGCTACGCCTTTCACCGGCAAAAGGCCGAGCGCGATGCACACGAGCAGGCGCTGCGTCTTGAAAAAAAGGCCGAAATGAAACTGGCGGACCTGCCGGCCCACTCCCGCCACACCGATCCGCAGGTACTGGACAAAAAGCGCCAGGTGATCGAAGCCGCGCTGGCGCGGGCCAGAAGCCGCTCCGCGGCGATCAACCCGAAAAGCTGAAGCTAGACGCCGGTGCGCCCTCGGCCATGGGTCGCAACGGGCGGTTCAGGCCGACCGCGCTCAACCCAGCGCGTCGTTCACCTGCTCGTGAAACTCGGCCAGACTCACTGCAGCGCCAATCTCGCGCGGCAGCGCATCGCGGACCGAAAAGACCCCGAGGATTTTGCCGGTGTCGTCAACGATGGGCAGATGCCGAAAACCGCGCTCGATCATGATGACCACCGCGTCAGACACCGGCATCTGCGGCGGCACCGTTCGCGGGTTCCTGGTCATCACCTCGGCCAGATGCGTCGTCTCCGGATTGAGCGCCTTGGCCAGCACCCGCGTCATCAGATCACGCTCGGTGACGATGCCCAGCAATTGGCCGGGTGTTTCGATCACCAGCACACTGCCGCAGTTGGCCTTGGTCATCACGCAGGCGGCTTCCCAGACGCTGGACTGCGGCCCAAGGCTGATCACGTGCCGGTGGGACATCGATTGAAAAACTGTGCGTTCGGTCATGCCGTCCTCCTGTGTTGCATGGGTTGAGGAAAGGCCGCCTGGTGCGGCTTTGTCACACTCATCGCAGCGACGCGTTGATCTTCTCCAGCGCCTGCGCGCCCGGGCAAAGTTCGGCTTCGCCCAGCGCATTCAGCGGCACGCGGGTGGTGTTCATGGCGGTGAGCAGGTCGGTGGCCAGCGGATCGAGGTACAGCAGGCCGGTCACCACCTCGCCTCTCGCATGGTGCGCATTCATGTAGCTCATCGCCGCGTAGCGGTCGGTGGGGTCGTAATCAGCATGCAGTTTGCGCAGCCGCAACACCGATCCGTCATGCTGCGGCACGTCGACCACCTCGCCAGGAGCGTATTCGGTGGTGATTTCATCGCGCGGGCTCATGAAATCGATGCGGCTGACGGCTTCGTTGTGCTGGCGCACGTAGTCGTAGCTCTTGGTGCTTCCGCCATGGTTGTTGAAGGTCACGCACGGGCTGATCACATCGATGAAGGCTGCGCCGCCGTGCGCAATGGCGCCCTTGATCAGCGGCACCAGCTGTGCCTTGTCGCCCGAAAAACTGCGTGCCACGAAAGTGGCCCCCAATTGCAGCGCCAAGCCGACCAGATCGACCGGGCTGTCACTGTTGATCACGCCCTTCTTGCTCTTGGACCCGCGATCGGCGGTGGCCGAGAACTGGCCCTTGGTCAGGCCGTAGACGCCGTTGTTTTCGACGA
Organism: Burkholderiaceae bacterium; assembly: GCA_014879655.1. Taxonomy (GTDB): domain Bacteria; phylum Pseudomonadota; class Gammaproteobacteria; order Burkholderiales; family Burkholderiaceae_C; genus JACSRS01. Next base: position 42,942 of record JACSRS010000032.1, on the reverse strand, counting down.
TGTAGGCCATGCGCACGCCCCGGCGCATCGCATTGGCAAACTGCCCGAGTCCGATCGAGGCCGAGTCGCCGTCGCCCGAAACGCCCAGGTACAACAGGTCGCGATTGGCCAGATTTGCGCCGGTCAGCACCGACGGCATGCGACCGTGCACCGTGTTGAATCCATGAGAGGCGCCCAGAAAGTAATCAGGTGTCTTGGAACTGCAGCCGATGCCTGAAAGCTTCGCCACGCGGTGCGGTTCGATGTCCAGTTCCCAGCAGGCCTGGATGATGGCGGCCGAGATCGAATCATGGCCACAGCCGGCACAAAGTGTGGAAATGCGCCCCTCGTAGTCGCGCCGGGTATAGCCCACCTGGTTCTTGGTGAGCGTCGGGTGGTGCAGGCGGGGTTTGGCGATGTAGGTCATGCGTGCTCCTTGGCTGCCACCAGGTTCTTGCCCAGATTCTTGCGAATTTCGCCGGTGATGAACCGCGCGGTGATCGGCGTTCCGTCGTAATGCAGGACGGGCACCAGTCGGGCAGGATCGACGTTCAGTTCGTTGACCAGCAGGGATCGCATCTGCCCATCGCGGTTTTGCTCGACCACGAACACCCGGTCGTGGGCGGCGATGAATTCCAGCACTGAATCCGGGAACGGAAAGGCGCACAGTCGCAGGGCGTCAACCGGCCGGTCCTCGGCCTCCAGCACATCCAGCGCCTCGCGCATGGCCGGCGTGGTGGATCCGTAGTAGATGACGCCAAAAGCGGTTTTCCGAGGTGCCGGGCGCAGCACCGGCTGCGGCACCAGGCCGGCGGCCGTGCGGAACTTGCGCAGCAGCCTCTCCATGTTGTAGGTGTAGTCCGGCCCCCGCTCGGAGTATTGGGCATAGGGGTTGCGGGTGGTGCCGCGCGTGAAATAAGCGCCCTTTGTAGGATGGGTGCCCGGCAGGGTCCGCCAGGGGATGCCGTCGCCGTCGACGTCCTTGTAGCGACCGAAATCCTTGCCGGCCTCCAGTTCTTCCGCAGTCATCACCTTGCCACGGTCATAGCTGCGGGTATCGTCCCACGCGAATGGTTTGCACAGCCGCTGATTCATGCCGATGTCCAGGTCGGTCATCACGAAGACCGGCGTCTGCAGTCGGTCGGCCAGGTCCAGCGCCGCCGCCGAATGCTCGAAACATTCGTGCGGATCCTGTGGAAACAGCAACACATGTTTGGTGTCGCCGTGCGAGGCGTAGGCACAGGCCAGCAGATCGGATTGCTGGGTTCGCGTGGGCATGCCGGTCGACGGCCCACCCCGTTGCACATTGATGATCGTGACCGGTATCTCCGCGAAATAGGCCAGGCCGATGAATTCGGTCATCAGCGAAACGCCGGGGCCTGACGTGGCCGTGAAGGCACGCGCGCCGTTCCAGCCGGCACCCACCACCATGCCGATGGACGCCAGTTCGTCTTCGGCCTGTACGATGGCATAGCGGTGCTGGCCGGTTTCCGGGTCGACGCGAAACTTGTCGCAGTACTTCTGGAACGCCTCCGGAACCGACGAAGATGGCGTGATCGGGTACCAGGCCGCCACCGTGGCGCCCCCGTAGATCAGGCCCAGCGCTGCTGCGCTGTTGCCGTCGGTGAAGATCTGGTCGCCAACCTTGTCGGCCTTGCGCACCCGGATGCCCAGCGGCGCATCCAGGTGCTCGGTGGCAAAGTCGCGCCCCAGCGCCAGCGCCTGCAGGTTGGCCGAGAGCAGCCGCTCCTTGCCCTTGTACTGCTCGGCAAACAGCTTTTCAAAAACGGCTGCGTCCAGGTCCAGCAGCACCGACAGCGCACCGACGTAGATGATGTTCTTGAACAACTGGCGCTGGCGCGGATCCTGGTAGGTGGCGTTGCTGATCTCGGTCAGCGGCATGCCGATGACATGAATGTCGTCGCGGAACCGGTCTGGCGGAATCGGGCGGGTGCTGTCGTAGAACAGGTAGCCGCCTGGTTCGATCTCGGCCACATCCGCGTCCCAGGTCTGCGGATTCATCGCGACCATCATGTCCACGCCGCCGCGCCGACCGTGGTAACCCTTTTCGCAAACGCGCGCCTCATACCAGGTCGGCAGCCCCTGAATGTTGCTGGGGAAGATGTTGCGCGGGCTGACCGGCACGCCCATGCGCATCACCGCCTTGGCAAACAGTTCGTTGGCAGAGGCGGAACCCGAGCCGTTGACGTTGGCGAACTTGATGACGAAATCGTTGACGCCTTCAATGCGCTTCATGCGGCCTCCACCTCGGTCTTGACGGTTGCGTCCCGGCAGGCGGGGCCGGCCTGGGTGGTTTTCAACAGAAACTTCTGCATGTCCCAGGCACCGGTCGGGCAGCGCTCGGCGCACAGGCCGCAGTGCAGGCAGACATCTTCGTCCTTGACCAGTACCCGGCCCGTCTTCAGTTCGTCTGAAACGTACAGATCCTGTGCGAAATTGGTTGCAGGTGCCTTCAGCCGGGTTCTGAGGTCGGGTTCGTCGCCGTTGTCGGTGAAGGTGATGCAGTCCATCGGGCAGATGTCGACGCAGGCATCGCACTCGATGCAGGTGTCGCGGTTGAAAACCGTCTGCACATCGCAGTTCAGGCAGCGGCTGGCTTCCTTGAAGGCGGTGGCCGCGTCAAATCCCAGTTCCACCTCGACGCGGATGTTCGCCAGCGCCTGCTGGGCCGCCGCCCAGGGCACCTTGAAGCGCGCGTCGAGCGACACGTCGTTGTGATAGCTCCATTCATGGATGCCCATCTTCTGGGACATCAGGTTCGTCAGGGGCGGCGGCCGCCGGTCGACCGCCTCGTCATGCAGGAAGCGGTCGATCGACACTGCCGCCTCATGCCCATGCGCCACCGCGGTGATGATGTTGCGCGGCCCGAAAGCCGCGTCGCCACCGAAAAAAACCTTGGGGTTCGTGGAACGGAAACTGTCCTTGTCCAGCACCGGCAAACCCCAGCGGTCGAACTCGATGCCGCAATCGGCCTCGATCCAGGGAAAGGCGTTTTCCTGCCCGACGGCAACCAGCACGGTGTCGCATTCCAGAAAAACGTCGGGTTCGCCGGTGGGCACCAGGTTGCGCCGCCCCTTGTCGTCGTAAGTGGCCGAGACCAGCTCGAACGTCATGCCGGTCAGCTTGCCGTCCTGGTGCTGAAAACTCTTCGGCACGTGGAAATTGAGAATCGGGATGCCTTCGTGGACCGCGTCCTCTTTCTCCCAGGGTGAGGCCTTCATTTCGTCGTAGCCGCTGCGCACCACGACTTTCACGTCCTTGCCGCCCAGACGACGCGCCGAGCGGCAGCAATCCATCGCGGTGTTGCCACCACCCAGCACGATCACGCGCTCGCCAACGCCGGTGACATGGCCGAACGACACCGATGCCAGCCAGTCGATGCCGATGTGAATCTGGCCAGCCGCCTCCTTGCGGCCCGGCACGTCCAGATCGCGCCCGCGCGGTGCGCCACAGCCGACAAAAATGGCGTCGTAGCCGCGGCTCAGCAGGTCTTTCATCGAATCGATCCGCTCGCCGGCGCGGAATTCGACGCCCAGATCAAGGATGTAGCCGGTCTCCTCGTCAATCACCGACTCGGGCAGGCGAAATCGCGGAATCTGCGTGCGGATGAAACCACCGGCCTTGGCTTCGCCGTCGTACACCGTCACCTGGTAGCCCAGCGGCGCCAAATCCCGGGCCACGGTCAGCGCCGACGGCCCCGCGCCTACGCAGGCGACGCGCAAGCCGTTGGGCGGCTGTACGCTCGGCATGCGCGATTTGACGTCATCCTTGTGATCGGCTGCAACCCGCTTGAGGCGGCAGATCGCCACCGGCTCCGGCTTCTCGCCGTTGTTTTCTTCGACCCTGCCGCGCCGACAGGCCGGCTCGCAGGGGCGGTCGCAAGTGCGCCCCAGCACGCCGGGGAAGACGTTGGACACCCAGTTGATCATGTAGGCATCGCTGTAGCGACCCTGGCCGATCAGGCGGATGTATTCGGGAACGGGGGTATGGGCCGGACAGGCCCACTGGCAATCGACGACCTTGTGGAAATAGGCCGGGTCCGAAATCCTGGTGGGTTGCAAAGCTGCCTCCTTGGCCGTCTGGCACACAGGACGCGTGCGCCTCGCGAAAGAAACAGTCTAGGCCCGCGACAATGCCGGGGACCTCAGGGAATCCCCGGGGACAACCGGTTCACTTGATCAGGATCAATTCAGCTTGTGGCCGCCAGGCGTGCAAAAGCGTCGACCACTTCCGGCGGCGCCTGCACCAGTTCGATCAGCACACCCTCGCCACTGACCGGCAGTTCGTCGCTGCCCTTCGGATGGACGAAGCAGATGTCGAAGCCGGCCGCGCCTTTGCGGATGCCACCGGGCGCAAAGCGCAAGCCTTGCTGACCGAGCCATTCGACGGCTTTCGGCAGATCGTCGATCCACAGCCCCACATGGTTCAGCGGCGTGGTGTGCACGGCGGGCTTGCGTTCGGGGTCGAGCGGCTGCAACAGGTCCACCTCGACCTTGAACGGGCCGCTGCCGATGGCGCAGATGTCTTCGTCGACGTTCTCCCGCTCGCTGCGGAAGGTGCCGATCACCTCCAGTCCGAGCAGGTCGACCCAGAGCTTTTGCAGGCGCGTCTTGTCGGGCGCGCCGATGGCGATTTGCTGGATGCCCAGCACCTTGAACGGTCTTTGCATGGCGGCTCCTTCGGGGTCCGTGCGCTCTCAGGCGAACTCGATGATGGGCTGGTCGACGGTCAGGCTCTCGCCTTTGTTCGCCAGCACCTTGCCCACCACGCCATCGGCGGTGGCAAACAGGACGTTTTCCATCTTCATGGCTTCGATCACGGCAACGCGCTCACCCGCCTGCACTTTCTGACCCGGGACCACGGCCACATCGACCAGCAGGCCGGGCATCGGCGACAGCACATAGCGGCTCATGTCCGGCGGCGCCTTGAACGGCATCAACCGGTGCAGTTCCGCCATTCGCGGTGACATCACCAGCACTTCGATCTGGGTACCGTTGTGCTGCACCCGCAGCGCCAGCGGGTTCTTCAGCGTCCCCCGCTCCATCTGGGCGGTGAACGGCTGGCCGTTGACGGTGCCTTCAATGCGCACGTCGTTGAGACGCGATGCGCTGCTCAGTTCGTACTGCCGGTCGGCCACACGGATGATGGCCACGCCCGGCTTGCCGACGAATTCGTCGACGTGCACCGGCAAGTATTGGTAGCGGCTGTGGTCCTGCGCCGACAGCACGACCACCGTGTAGTCGCGGCCAACCTGCACACCGTAGCCCGGCAACTGGCCGGACAGACCCGCAGCGCGCTCGCGCGACTTGCGGCGCACGAACGCAGCCAGCGCGACGAGGAAGTTGACATCGTCGTGCGGTACGTCTTCGGCGCGGAAACCCTGCGCATATTCCTCGGCGATGAAACCGGTGTTGAAGTCGCCGGCGACGAAACGCGGATGGGCCAGCAGCGCGGCCTGGAAAGGAATGTTGCTGCTGATGCCGCGAATCACAAAGCCGTTGAGCGCCTCGCGCATCTTCGCAATGGCATCGTTGCGATCAACGCCATGCACGATGAGCTTGGCAATCATCGAGTCGTAATACATCGGAATCTCGCCGCCATCCTGCACGCCGGTGTCCACGCGCACGCCCAGCAAGCGGGACGTATCCGCCTGGAACATGGTTTGCGCCGGCGGCTGGAAACGGACCAGTCGGCCGGTGGACGGCAGGAAATTGCGAAAAGGGTCTTCTGCATTGATACGGCACTCGATGGCCCAGCCGTTGCGCTGCACCTGCTCCTGCGTAATCGGCAGCGGCTCGCCAGCCGCGACGCGGATCATCATCTCGACCAGATCGACGCCGGTGATGCATTCGGTAACCGGATGCTCCACCTGCAGCCGGGTGTTCATTTCAAGGAAATAGAAGCTCTGGTCGCTGCCGACGACGAATTCCACCGTCCCGGCGCTTTCGTACTTCACAGCTTTGGCCAGTGCCACCGCCTGCTCGCCCATGGCCTTGCGGGTGGTATCTGAAATGAAGGGCGACGGCGCCTCTTCGATGACCTTCTGGTGCCGGCGCTGGATGGAGCATTCCCGCTCGTTCAGATAAATGCAGTTGCCCTGGCTGTCACCCAGTACCTGGATTTCGATGTGGCGCGGCTCCAGCACATACTTTTCGAGCAGGATACGGTCGTCACCAAACGCCGTGCGCGCCTCATTGCGGCACGAAGTGAAGCCTTCCAGGCATTCCTTGTCGTCGAATGCCACGCGCAGGCCCTTGCCGCCGCCGCCGGCGGAGGCCTTGATCATCACAGGGTAGCCGATGCCGCGGGCAATCTCCACCGCCTGCTCGGCGGTATCGATGGCATCGCTGTACCCCGGAATCGTGTTGACGCCGGCTTCTTTGGCCAGCTTCTTGGAAGCGATCTTGTCGCCCATCTGGCCCACCGAATGGTGCTTGGGGCCGATGAACACGATGCCCTCTTCTTCGAGCCGGCGAGAGAACTCGGCGTTTTCAGACAGGAAGCCGTAACCCGGATGGACGGCCTGTGCGCCGGTCTGCTTGCAGGCGTCAATGATCTTGTCCATCACCAGGTAAGACTCGCGGGAAGGCGCCGGTCCGATGCAGACCGATTCGTCCGCCAGCAGCACATGGCGTGCATCGCGATCGGCCTCGGAATAGACGGCGACGGTCTGGATGCCCATCTTTCGGGCCGTGGCAATGACGCGGCAGGCGATCTCGCCGCGGTTGGCAATCAGGATCTTCTTGAACATGTTCTCGTTCTCCGAAAAGTGTTGAGGACAGGGCTGGCCCACTGAAACCACTGTCCCGCAAAATCTCACAAGGGGATGTTGCCGTGCTTGCGCCACGGGTTTTCGATCTTCTTGTCCTTGAGCATGACCAGCGAGCGGCAGATGCGCTTGCGGGTTTCGTGCGGCAGGATCACGTCATCAATGAAGCCGCGAGCGCCAGCCACGAACGGATTGGCAAAGCGGGCCTTGTACTCGGCCTCTTTGGCAGCCAGCTTGGCCGGATCGCCCTTGTCTTCGCGAAAGATGATTTCAACAGCGCCCTTGGCGCCCATCACCGCGATTTCGGCATTGGGCCAGGCAAAGTTCACGTCGCCCCGCAGATGCTTGGAAGCCATCACGTCATAGGCTCCGCCGTAGGCCTTGCGCGTGATCACGGTGATCTTGGGCACCGTGCATTCGGCGTAGGCATAGAGCAGCTTGGCGCCATGCTTGATGATGCCGCCGTACTCCTGGCTGGTGCCGGGCATGAAGCCGGGTACGTCGACAAAGGTCACCACCGGGATGTTGAAGGCGTCGCAGAAACGCACGAAGCGCGCGGCCTTGATGGAACTCTTGATGTCCAGGCAGCCGGCGAGCACCAGCGGCTGATTGGCCACGATGCCGATGGTCTGGCCGTCCATGCGGGCAAAGCCGATCAGGATGTTCTTGGCGTATTCGGGCTGCAATTCGAAGAAGTCCCCGTCATCCACCGACTTGATGATCAGCTCCTTCATGTCGTAGGGCTTGTTGGGGTTGTCGGGCACCAGTGTGTCCAGGCTCCGCTCCATGCGGTCGATCGGGTCACCGCTCTTGCGGAACGGTGCCTTTTCCCGGTTGTTCAGGGGCAGATAGTTATAGAGGCGGCGCAGCATCAGCAACGCCTCAACGTCGTTTTCAAAAGCCAGATCGGCGACCCCGCTGCGCGTGGTGTGGGTGACCGCGCCACCCAGTTCCTCGGCCGTGACCTCCTCGTGCGTCACAGTCTTCACCACTTCCGGGCCAGTCACGAACATGTAGGAGCTGTCTTTCACCATGAAGATGAAGTCGGTCATCGCGGGCGAATACACGGCACCTCCGGCTGACGGGCCCATGATCATGCTGATCTGCGGGATCACCCCGCTGGCCATCACGTTGCGCTGGAAGACGTCGGCGTAGCCACCCAGTGAAGCAACACCTTCCTGGATGCGGGCGCCGCCCGAGTCGTTCAGGCCGATCACCGGCGCGCCGACCTTCATCGCCTGATCCATGATCTTGCAGATCTTTTCGGCATGGGCCTCCGACAGGGCACCGCCGAAAACGGTGAAGTCCTGGCTGAAGACGAACACCAGACGGCCATTGATCATGCCGTAGCCGGTGACGACACCGTCGCCGGGAATCTTGTTGTCCTGCATGCCGAAATCCGAACAGCGGTGCTCGACAAACATGTCCCATTCTTCGAAAGTGCCCTCGTCCAGCAGCACCTCCAGGCGCTCACGGGCTGTGAGCTTGCCCTTGGCATGCTGGGCATCAATGCGCTTTTGCCCGCCGCCCAGCCGCGCCGCAGCGCGCTTTTTTTCCAATTGTTCCAGGATGTCGTGCATGGTCAGTCCTCTTGAGAAAATGCGTTTCCGTTTGCCGCAGCCATGGCGGCCTGCTGCGGCGCTTCATGAATGGCGAGCAGCGTGCGCGCGGCCGCCGAGGCTGGCAACTGGCCGCCTCGCACCTGCTGCTCGAGCTCCCTGAGTCGTTCGCCAACCCGCGGATCGCTGTGAAAGGCCTGTTTCAGGCCGGCGTCGATCCGCTCCCACATCCAGACCAGCGCCTGCTGCTGGCGGCGCTTGTCCTTGCGTCCGCTGGCCCGCTGCAGTTCTTCGAAACGGCTCACGGCGGCCCAGAATTCATCCAGGCCCGTGCCATTGAGCGCGCTCAGCTGCAGCGCCTGGGGCCGCCAGCTGCCCTCGTCATGCGGCTCGAACAGGCCGAGCAACTGCATGGCCGACGTGATCTGCAACTGGGCGCGCTGAGCTGCCAGCGGGTCGACGTCGGCCTTGTTGATGACCACCAGGTCGGCCAGTTCCATCACGCCCTTCTTGATGGCCTGCAGGTCGTCGCCGGCGTTGGGCAGCAGCAGCAGCACGAACATGTCGGTCATGCCGGCAACCGCCGTTTCGCTCTGCCCGACCCCGACCGTCTCGACGATCACGATGTCGTAGCCGGCCGCCTCACAGACCAGGATGGCCTCGCGCGTGCGCGCGGCCACGCCGCCGAGCGAACCGCTGGTCGGACTGGGCCGGATGTAGGCTTGCTCGTGCACCGACAGCCGCTCCATGCGGGTCTTGTCACCGAGGATGGAGCCGCCTGAAACGGTGGATGACGGATCAACCGCCAGCACCGCCACGCGGTGCCCTTTTCCGATCAGGTACAGGCCCAGCGCCTCGATGAAGGTGGACTTGCCCACGCCCGGCACGCCGCTGATGCCCAGACGCAACGAGCGCCCGGTTCGCGGCAACAGCGCCGTGAGCAGCGCCTCGGCCTGCTCGCGGTGCTCCGGGCGGGTCGACTCCAGCAGCGTGATGGCCTTGGCGACCGAGCGGCGCTGCCGAGCAGGCCCGCCGCGGACAATGTCTTCTTGCAGATCGCTTGAAGTGATCACGGATTGCCTGTCAGCTGTTGCGCTCAGGCCTGCAGCGCTTTCTTGATCTGCTCCAGCACGTCTTTGGCGCTGGCCGGCACCGGTGTGCCGGGGCCGTAGATGCCTTTGACGCCAGCCTGATACAGGAAGTCGTAGTCCTGGCGCGGGATGACGCCACCGACGAAGACGACGATGTCGTCGGCGCCCTGCTTCTTCAGTTCGGCAATGATGGCCGGCACCAGCGTCTTGTGCCCTGCCGCGAGGGTTGACACACCCACCGCGTGCACGTCGTTTTCGATTGCCTGGCGGGCGCATTCTTCCGGGGTCTGGAACAGCGGCCCCATGTCCACGTCGAAACCGAGGTCGGCAAACGCGGTGGCGACCACCTTGGCGCCGCGATCATGCCCGTCCTGCCCGAGCTTGCTGATCATGACCCGCGGGCGGCGCCCCTGGGCCTGGGCGAATGCTTCAATTTCTTTCTTCAGGGCATCCCAGCCCTCGGCGGAATCGTAGGCAGCAGCGTACACACCGGTCACCTTTTGTGTATCGGCGCGGTGGCGCCCAAAGACCTTTTCAAGCGCATCGCTGACTTCGCCAACGGTGGCGCGCAGCCGGATGGCCTGAATCGACAGATCCAGCAGGTTGCCATCACCTTTTTCGGCGGCGGCGGTCAGCGCATCCAGGGCAGATTGCACCTTGACCGCGTCGCGGCTGGCGCGAATGGTCTGCAGGCGGGCGATCTGGCCGTCGCGCACGCGCACGTTGTCCACTTCCAGCGTCTCGATGGCGTCTTCGCTGTCGAGTCGGTATTTGTTGATGCCGACGATCACGTCACGGCCACTGTCGATGCGCGCCTGCTTTTCGGCCGCAGCGGCCTCGATCTTGAGCTTGGCCCAGCCGCTGTCGACGGCCCGGGTCATGCCGCCCATGGCGTCAACCTCTTCAATGATGGCCCAGGCGGCGTCGGCCATGTCCTGCGTCAGCTTTTCCATCATGTAGCTGCCGGCCCACGGATCGACCACATTGGTGATGTGGGTCTCTTCCTGGATGATCAGCTGCGTGTTGCGGGCGATGCGTGACGAGAACTCGGAAGGCAGTGCGATGGCCTCGTCCAGCGCATTGGTGTGCAGCGACTGCGTGCCGCCGAACACCGCCGCCATCGCTTCGATGGTGGTGCGCACCACGTTGTTGTAGGGGTCCTGCTCCGTCAGGCTCCAGCCGGACGTCTGGCAGTGCGTGCGCAGCATCAGGCTCTTGGGTTTCTTCGCGTTGAACCCCTTCATGATCCGGCACCACAACAGGCGCGCGGCGCGCATCTTGGCAATCTCCAGATAGAAGTTCATGCCAATGGCCCAGAAGAACGACAGGCGACCGGCAAAGTCATCCACGTCCATGCCCTTGGCGATAGCCGTCTTCACATATTCCTTGCCGTCGGCCAGCGTGAACGCGAGTTCCAGCGCCTGATTCGCGCCGGCTTCCTGCATGTGGTAGCCGGAAATGCTGATCGAGTTGAACTTCGGCATGTTCCTGGCCGTGTATTCGATGATGTCGCCGATGATGCGCATGCTCGGCTGCGGCGGGTAGATATAGGTGTTGCGAACCATGAACTCCTTGAGGATGTCGTTCTGGATCGTCCCGCTCAGTTGCTCCTGCCGCACGCCCTGCTCCTCGGCCGCCACCACGTAGCCCGCCAGCACCGGCAGCACCGCCCCGTTCATCGTCATTGACACGCTGACCTTGTCAAGCGGGATGCCGTTGAACAGGATCTTCATGTCCTCGACCGAGTCGATTGCCACGCCGGCCTTGCCGACGTCACCGGTCACGCGCGGATGATCGCTGTCGTAGCCGCGATGGGTGGCCAGATCAAAGGCCACGCTGACGCCCTGACCGCCGGCGGCGAGCGCCTTGCGGTAAAACGCGTTGGATTCTTCTGCCGTCGAGAACCCGGCGTACTGGCGAATGGTCCAGGGCCGCACGGCGTACATCGTGGCCTGCGGACCACGCAGAAAGGGCTCGAACCCCGGCAACGTGTTGGCATGCGGCAGGTCGGCGATATCGGCCGCGGTGTAGAGCGGTTTGACCGTGATGCCGTCAGGGGTCACCCAATTCAATGCGTCGACGCTACCACCGGGCGCCGATTTGGCTGCTGCGCGCATCCAGTCTTCAAGGGTGGCAGGCGAAAATTCGGGTGATCTGGGGTCCATGGCTGGGCTTCCTGTCAAGGTTCGGGCGGTGGCAGCGAGGTTCAAACGGCCGCTGTTCCGGTCGGTTGCGAGTGCGCTGGATTTTACATCATTCATAATTATTGATGCAAAATATTGTTTTTGCCTTACAATTCGGCTGAAACATACCTGCCCATGTCTGCCCTTTCCCTCGCCCCGCGCGCCCTCTATGAAGAAGTTGCCGAATTGCTGCGGCAGCGCATCTTCAAGCGCGAACTGGCGCCGGGCAGCTGGATCGACGAGATGAAACTCGCCGAGGAGTACGGCATCAGCCGCACACCGCTGCGCGAGGCCTTGAAGGTACTCGCCGCCGAGGGGCTGGTGACAATGAAAGTGCGGCGCGGCGCTTACGTGACCGAAGTTTCCGAAAAAGACCTCTCGGACGTCTACCACCTGCTGGGACTGCTTGAAGCCGACGCGGCCAGCGAGTCTGCGCAACGCGCCAGCGCCGCGGAACTGGCGGAGCTTGAGCAGTTGCACGCCGACCTCGAGAAAGCCACCGGCAACGCCGACCGCTTTTTTGAACTGAACGAGCGTTTTCACATGCGGCTGCTGGAGATCGCCGACAACCGCTGGCGCATCCAGATGGTGGCCGATCTTCGCAAGGTCATGAAACTCAACCGCCACAACAGCCTGCTAAAGTCCGGCCGCATTGCCGAATCGCTCGCCGAGCACCGGGCAGTGATGAACGGCCTGAAAGCGCGCGATGCGGAACTGACGCGCAAACAGATGCTGGCGCACTTTCGCAACGGGCTGGAGGCGGCGGCCTGAGTGCTGCCGTTCATTCCAATCTTTCAGTCCAGTCACTTCCCTTGCCATTGCCGCCAGCGCGTCACGGCCCAGCGGGTGCCGAAAAACCCGCCGGTAAATGGCAGAACCCCTGAGGCAGCCGCCAGCACCAGCGCCAGCGGAGCGGCTTCCATGGAGCCGGCAAACGTCGTTGCTGCCGCGGTCACGGTCCCCAGGAAGATCAGGAACCCGGCGCGCCAGACCGGTGCCGCCCTCTTGCCGGCTGCGAAAGTGCCGGCCGCCAGACCCGCCAACAGCGCCGTCAGTGCCAGCCACGGAATGACCACCGCCACACCTTGAGCGGCGTGGGCTGGCGCAGCGGCCAGCGCCACCCATGGCGCTGCCAGCCATCCGAAGCACTTACGGATCAATAGCAACAGACGTCCAGTTGACGCTGGATATAGCCGAAAATTGTTCATATTTCGGGCGTCAGGACCGCCTCCCCCCTACTTGCCGTTGACGCCCAGCAGTTCCACTTCGAACACCAGCGTTGCGTTGGGCGGAATCACGCCGCCCGCCCCACGCTCCCCGTAAGCGATGGCAGCCGGACAGGTCAGCTTGGCCTTGCCGCCCACCTTCATGCGCTGCACGCCCTCGGTCCAGCAGGGAATGACACCACTGAGCGGAAACTCGATCGGTTCGCCGCGCTTGAACGAACTGTCGAACTCGCGGCCATCAGGGAAAGTGCCCCGGTAATGCACCTTGACGCGGTCACTGGCAGCCGGCGCGGCGCCGGTGCCGTCTTTCAGCGAGCGGTACACCAGCCCGCTCGGCGTGACCACCGCACCGGCTTCCTTGGCGGCGGCCTTGGACGTCGCGTCCTGGGCCATTGACGGAAAGCTGGCAAAAGTCAGAGCGGCCAAAGCCAGCAACGGCGCGATGACAGGGGATGTGTTTTTCATACTCGGGCGATCAATGTCAGTTGGAACAGCTGAAATTGTCGTTCAAACCCGTCCGCCGGGGCTACATCCGGCGCAGATGCCCCGGCCCTCGAGAATCCGGGCAACCGCACCGATAGGTGCTGCTGTACGATAAACGCCTCTATTGCGGTGTATTCGCCGCCAGCTTCCACCCATGACTCCGTTTGAGACCGCCCACTGCGTGCCGCTGCGACCCGCCCTGCGCTGCACCGGCAAACCCGACGCTGCTGCCGACGGGCAGCGCCAGCGGCATGAACCGGCGACAGCTTGCCCGCAGGCGGACCCGTGCTGCCGGACCCGCCGGACGCCGGTGTAAGCGGATGCGCATTGCCGTCATCGGCGCGGGCATGGCCAGTGCGCCGCATTTTCAGAGCCTGGCCGATCTGCAAGCCGAGGGATTGCTGACGTGGGAATGGGTGGTCGCCCGGGATGCCGGCCGTCTGGCCAGCCTGCAACTGCCCGCCCAGCCGCGCCGCAGCACGCGGCTGCAAGACGTGCTGGATGACGCCGGCGTCAAAGCCGCGCTGGTGCTGACGCCGCCCAACACCCATCTGGACATTGCCAGGCAGCTGGCGCGGGCCGGCAAACATGTGCTGGTGGAAAAGCCGCTGGACATCACCACGGCCGGGGCGCGTGAGGTGGTCGCCATCTGCGCCGCCAGCGGCGTGCAGCTGGCCGTGATGCTGCAGCACCGCATGGCCGACGCCTCCCGGCAACTGTCAAACCTGCTGGCCAATGGGCAGATCGGCCAGCTCATCAGCGCATCGGCCAGCGCACGCTGGTGGCGGCCGCAAAGCTACTACGACGAACCGGGGCGCGGAACCCTCGCCCGCGACGGCGGCGGCGTGCTGATGACGCAGGCCATCCACACCCTGGACCTGTTGCTGCAGTACACCGGACGGCCGGTTGAAGTCTGTGCCTACGCGCAGACCAGCCCGGCGCACCGGATGGAATGTGAAGACACGGTTGTGGCCATTTTGCGATTTGAAGGCGGCGCGATGGCCACGCTGGACGCCACCACCGCCGCCCAGCCCGGCTACCCGGCCTGCATCACGCTGAACGGCACCCACGGCAGCATGACGCTGACCGAGGGCAACCTGATGGGCTGGCTGACCGACGGGCAGCACATCGGCGTCAGTGCCGGCCACGGTAGCGGCTCGGGCGCCGACCCGATGGCGTTTCACCATGGCGCCCATCGCGCGGTGCTGGCCGACTTCGTGCACAGCATCCGGCAGCAGCGCGAACCGGCCACCAGTGGCCGTTCGGCCCTGCCGGTGCAACAGGTGATCGACGCGCTGCTGCTGTCAGCCCGCAGCGGCCGCCCGGTCGCACCCGACTACCGCACCGACTGACACTTCCCTTCCCCTCCGCTACGCCGCCATCTGCACGAGGGCCGTGCGCCCTTCAGCCGCCAGGGCCCCAGACCTCACTCCCGCTCCAGCCGGTACAGCTGCGGCTTGAACGGCAGGCGGTAGGCCGGCGTCAGTGCCGGCACCGCAAGGGGTGACGGCGGAGTCGGCAGGGCTGCGTGGGCCGGCGAATCCATGGCGGCGATGGCCTGCGCCACGGCGACGCCCAGCGCCCGCAAATCCGCCTGCGTGACCCAGTGGTCAAAGCCGGCGCGGCCGTAGACCGTCTCCAGCGTGATGGCGTTCACCGCGTCCTGCCGCTGCGTCCACCACCAGGTTTCAGGAAACGGGGTGTTCAGAAATCCGGCGCCGCCTTCCGCAGGCGGTTGCTCGATGCGTCCGTCGTATGCGCGGGCGACCGCTTCAACAAACGCCAGTTGCCGGCTCCACAGGTTCTGCTGCGCCGGCGTGTAACGGGCGGGGTCGCTGCCGAAGTGGGGATAGAAAAATGCGGCCGTATCGGGGTCGGAGTTCGAGGCATGCAGGTTCAGCGCCAGCACGACCGGCGCGGCTGCATCCTGCAGCGCCGGCACCATGCCGAAACGGTTGAGCAACTGGTTTTCAAGCGGTGCGTCGGCATCCAGGTAGACATCCGGTGCGGTAAAGCGCCAGAGATTTTCCAGGTTCAGACTGCTGCCATTGGTGCGGTAGTTGCCCAGATCGACACCGTCCGGGTTGTGCATCGGCACGATCCGGAAGATGTAGCGCGAGCGCAGCGCCTGACCCAGCGCGTCGTCGGCCAGCACCGTCCGGATCAGCCCCTCCAGTACAAAAGACGGGCCGGTTTCGGCGGCATGGGTGCGTGCGTGAATCCAGACGGTCTTTTTCGGCGCCAGCTGGGTGCGGTCGAGGATCGTGATCTGCTGGATCGGCAACCGTAACACCGGCGACGCCCCCAGCGTCTGCACCTGAACCGCCGGGTGGCCGGCGATCGAGCCCAGAAAGCTCGCCAGATCGGCTGTGGTGTACGGGAATGTGCGGGCGATCCAGGCGGTGGGTTGGTCAAACGCTTTCACGATCTCCACCCGGCACGAATCCGGCACCGCCACCACGCAGCCGGGCACCAGCGTCACGTCCTTCTCGTCAAAGTGCTGCCAGGTGCTGCCGTCGTAGGAATACACCGGCACGAAGTAGTACGGAAAGCCCAGCCGGCTGAACGTCAGCCGAACCGGCTGGCCGACCGGCAGGTTTTCGGCGCGCACATGCCACCAGGACCGATAGCTGTTGGGCAACCACGGGTTGCCGTTGTCGTCGCGCAGTGCGAGTTGCCAGGTGTGCCCGGTGCCGTCCTGCTGCGTCACGGTGCCGATGCTGCCGGACGCAAAGTCGGTCATGAAGCGCACGCCCTGCGTCGGCGTGCCGCCGCATCCGGCCAGCAGGATGGCACAGACAGCCATCCAGACGAAACGGCCCAGAAAAAGTGTCAACGCAGGCCGCATCGATTGGCACTCCATCATCTGCCCGAAAGCCCGAAAAATTTACTGATTCGATAGCAACAAAAAGCCATTTGACGCTGGGTTGAGTCCAAAAATAGCAAAAAAAATGGTTTCAGACCGGCTGGGGGTCCCCCTGCCAGGCCTGCGCCATCACCGCTCTCGGCGGCAGCGGCTTCAGATGGTGGTCGCTCCAGATCTGGCGCCAGCGCCGGGCGCCGCGCAGGCTGTGGCGCAAGCCCAGCATGTGGCGGGCAATCGGGTACCAGGGGCAGTCGTCATCCACCGCCTCGCGCTCCATGTAGGCCACCATCGCCTCTTCGACTGCTTCGCGCGTCAGCGCAGACGCCGGTTCGCCGAAGAATTCGTGGTCCCAGCCGGCCATCAGCCAGGGGTTGTGATAGGCCTCGCGCCCGACCATGACGCCGTCCACGTGCCGCAGATGCGTGGCGATCTGCGCGTTGCTGGTCACGCCGCCGTTCAGGCAGATCGTCAGGTGCGGGAAGTCGCGTTTGAGCTGGTAGACCATCTCGTAGCGCAGCGGCGGAATTTCGCGGTTTTCTTTCGGGGAGAGGCCCTGCAGCCAGGCATTGCGCGCATGCACGATGAACACCTGGCAACCTGCCTCGCTCACCTGGCCGACGAAATCGCGCACGAAATCGTAGCTCTCGATCCGATCCACGCCGATGCGGTGCTTGACGGTGACCGGGATGTCCACCACGTCAACCATGGCCTTCACGCCATCGGCCACCAGCGCCGGCTCGGCCATCAGGCAGGCGCCGAACGCGCCGCGCTGCACCCGCTCGCTGGGGCAGCCGCAGTTCAGGTTGATCTCGTCGTAGCCCCATTCCTGCCCCAGTTTTGCGGCAAAAGCCAGGTCCTCAGGCTCGCTGCCGCCCAGCTGAAGCGCCACCGGGTGCTCTTCCTCATGAAAGCGCAGGTGCCGGCGCAGGCTGCCATGGCGCAGCGCGCCGGTGGTCACCATCTCGGTGTACAGGCGGGTGTGCTGCGTCAACAGCCGGTGGAAGTAGCGGCAGTGCCGATCCGTCCAGTCCATCATCGGCGCGACACTTAATCTCCAAGGTGAGAAATCAGTCATAACTTTCTGATGTGTATAAATATTTACGTATTTACATTTGCCGATTGTTCCAGCCAGGACAGCACCCCCTGCGCCGCGCGGCGGCCGGTGGAGAGGCTGGCGGTGATCAGGTAGCCGCCGGTCGGCGCTTCCCAGTCGAGCATTTCACCGGCGCAGAACACACCCGGCAGCGCGCTCAACATCAGGTTGGCATCCAGCGCTTCAAAAGGCACGCCGCCTGCGGTGCTGATGGCTTCGTCCAGCGGACGCGCAGCGATCAGCGTGACCGGCAAGGCCTTGATGGCGGCGGCCAGCCGCTCGGGCTGGGCCAGCGCTTCCTTTGGCAGCAGCTCGTGAAGCAGCGCCATCTTGATTCCGTCCAGACCCAGCCGGCTTTTCAGGTGGCTGGAGAGGCTGCGCGATCCGCGCGGATGGGCCACGCCGGCCAGCACGCGGCTCGGCGGAAGGTCGGGCAGCAGGTCGATCTCGAAAGTGGCGCGTCCGGTGGCGTCGATCTCGTCACGCAGCAGGTTCGAAGCCGCATAGATCAGGCTGCCCTCCACGCCGGTGGCGGTGGCGACAAATTCGCCCTTGCGCGCAAACACCCGGCCGTCGCGGTTGACGAAGCGGATCGCCACCGACTTGAACGGCTGACCGGCAAAGCGGCTGGCAAAGTGCGGCGTCCAGCCCGCGACGTCCGACCCGGCGGCCCGCGATGCGCCCACGTCGAAGCCGCAATTGGAGGGTCTGAGCGGCGCCACCGGCACGCCGGCGGCCGCGAGCCACGGCACCCAGGCGCCGTCGGAACCCAGTCGCGACCAGCTGCCGCCGCCCAGCGCCAGCACCGTCGCTGACGGCTTCAGCGTCTGGCGCCCGGCTGGCGTCGCGAACACCAGTGCGCCCTCCTCCAGTCCCAGCCAGCGATGGCGCATCAGGAACTGCACCGGCACAGCTGCAGCAGCGCCCTCGCCTGCGGGGTGACGCAGCCGGTGCAGCCAGGCACGCAGCAGTGGCGCGGCCTTCATGTCGACCGGAAACACGCGCCCCGAGCTGCCGACGAAGGTTTGCACGCCCAGCGACTCGGCCCAGGCGCGAACCTGATCCGCACCGAACTGCGCCAGCATTGGCGCAATGACGCTCTGGCGCGCCTCGAATCGTGTCGCAAAGGCTTCGGCGCCCTCGGCGTGCGTCAGGTTCAGCCCGCCCTTGCCGGCCAGCAGGAACTTGCGGCCGACCGAGGGCATGGCGTCGAACAACTGCACCGCGATGCCGGCATCGGACAGCAGCTGCGCCGCCATCAGGCCGGCCGGGCCGCCGCCGATGACGGCCACCGTCCGGGGTGCACCGGTCTGCGGTTGCGCCGTGTGGGTCATTGAAACGTTCATCGGCTGATTCTCGCAGCCGATGCGCGCGTCAGCCGCTCACCTCAACCAGCCGCCCGTCGCTGCCCAGCAGCGCGCCGCGAACCGGCTCGCCCGGGTTGGCCGCCTGCACGGCCGTGCGATAGCGGCGCAGCTGCTCCAGCAACGCCGCTTGCTCGCCGGGGCGGGCCGCACTCTTGAAGTCCAGCACCCACCATTCGCCCGCTTCGCCGGCCAGG
This sequence comes from Burkholderiaceae bacterium, assembly GCA_014879655.1. Classification (GTDB taxonomy): domain Bacteria; phylum Pseudomonadota; class Gammaproteobacteria; order Burkholderiales; family Burkholderiaceae_C; genus JACSRS01. The sequence continues at coordinate 24,111 of JACSRS010000032.1, read as the reverse complement.
CGCCGGCGCACCAGCCGGTCAATCCGCAGCGTCTGGCCCTGATGCATGACGGTGACCTCATTGCCCTGCCAGTCAAGCAGCGCTGCATCCCAGCACCAGGCGCCTTCACCCCGCAGGATGCGCGTGGCCATCGCTGCTGCAGTGCTGGCCATCTCGGCAGTCAGGGCAAAGTCGCGGCTCACCCGTGCCAGAGCGTCAGCTGCGAATGGCTCGCCGGCGCCGGGCGGCGGCGCACCCTGCAGGCTCTCCAGCAGCGCGTGCATGGCCTGACCGATGCGGGAGGCGTCGGAATCGGTCGCAGGTGTCGGTCCGGACGAATCACCTGAAAATCCTGAATCAGGAGCATCAAATGACGATTTGACGCTGGGTTTTGCCAGAAAAGGCATGAAAAGCGGCTCCAATGCGGCTGTACCTCCCTGCCCCGCCGCCGTGCCATCGCCGTCCGGCTGCGGCGCCGGCCCGGCTGGCACAGGTTGAGCCAGAGGCAGGAGCCGCTTCCAGGCCGTGCCGTCACTGCCGCGAAACGGCTCGCTGCTGGAGACCACCAGTTGCGTGCGGGCGCGGGTCATGGCGACGTACAGTCCGTTGAGTTCTTCCCGGGCGCGCTCGACCAGCTCGGCCGCCAGCAGATCGGCGGCGCTGGCAGGTGGCCGGGACTCGCTGGCGAGAAAAACCAGTTGCCGTGGGGCGGGCAGCTCGCCCGGCCAGTCGACCAGCACGTCCATGGTCCGGCTTTTCGGCGGCTCGGCGTCGGCGTCGAGCAGCAACACCAGGTCAGCTTCCAGTCCTTTGGCGCCGTGAATGGTCAGCAGCCGCACCGCTTGCGACTGCGCGCCAGCCGGCGCCTTGATGCCGCCCTTGCGGAAGGCCCGCACCAGCGCATAGGGCGTGAGAAAACGCCCGCCCTCCAGCGCCAGCGATGCCGACAGCAGCGCGCGCAGCCTCGTCAGCACCTGTGAGCGGGCGGCGGCTGGCACGGCGGCCGCAAAGCGCGCCAGCACGTCGCCATGGTGATAGATGGCATCAAGTGCATCGTGTGGCGGCAAGATGTCGACCCAGCCCTTGTAGCGCCGCAGGTTCACGGCCGCCTGCGCCAGCGGCGGCGGCAGTGACGGTGTCGTCAGCAACACGTCCAGCCAGCTGGGTGAAGCGTCCGCCACAACCGCCGCGCGGGCCGTGCGCCGCAGCAGCGCCAATTGCACCAGGTCGTCGTCGGCCAGACCGAACAGCGGCGACTTCAGCGCCCGCGCCAGCGACAGGTCATGACCCGGCGACACCAGCACGTCGATCAGCGCAATCAGGTCGAGCACCTCGGGCGCATCGGTGAGGTCGGTCTTTTCGGGCTGCTCGGTGGCAATGTGCAGGTTGCGCAGCGCGTCCTGCATCAGCGACAGCCGATCGCGTCGGCGTGACAGCACCATCACGGATTGCGGCGGCAGCCCGTCGGCGATGCGACCGGCCAGCCAGGCAGCCGCCTGCCGGCATTCGAGCACGCGCAGACTGTCCTGAGGCAGCACCTGCGGCGTGGTCAGGCTGTCGCGCCACCTCAGCACGCCCTCGCCGTCGCCTTCGCTGCCTTCACCGGACTCTCCGGCACTTTCGGGATTCGCCTGTCCATCGCGCGGAATCTGCGGCAAGGCCAGCACCTGGCCGGCCGCCGCCGATTCGGTGCTGTGGGCGCGAAAGCCTGCGTATGCACCGACTTCCTGCGCCCGGGTCATCACCGCGTTGACCGTGTCGATCACGGCAGGCGCGTTGCGCCGGGTGTGATCGCAGCTGAGCAGATCGCCACCGAGACCGTCGCGGACAAAAGCCTGCGCCGCCCGGAACACCTGCGGCTCGGCGCGGCGGAAGCGGTAAATGCTCTGTTTGGGGTCGCCGACGATAAAGACGCTGGGCGCCAGCGCGCCACCGCCCGCCCCTACATAGGACTGCAGCCAGGCGTGCAGCGCCTGCCACTGCAGCGGGCTGGTGTCCTGGAACTCGTCAATCAGCAGGTGGCGAACGCGGGCATCGAGCCGCTGCTGCACCCAGCCGCTGAGCAGCGGATCGGCCAGCATGATCTGCGCGCCGCGCTCCACGTCATTCATGTCGATCCAGCCGTGCTCGCGCTTGAGCGCCGAAAACTCGGCAACGAGCAACCTTGTCAGCCGCGTCATTCGCTGCTGGTGCAGCCAGGCCTGGTGCTGGGCGTCGGCCTGCAGCACCTGCTGGACAGCAGCCTGTGCTTCACGCACGGCATCGATGCCGGCGAGTTTGTCGCTGAACTTGCGCGGATCGCCTTTTTGCGTCAGCAGGGCCGTCACCACCCCGGCCCAGTCGCCGGCAGACAGGGCTGTCTCCAGTTCGCGGCCCTTGGCGCTGTAGCTGACCTGGCTGGCGCTGCCCAGCGCACTGGCAGCCGCCAGCAACAGCGGCCGCGCCTGTGGTTCGTCCTGCAACCAGGCCTGCGGATCATCGAGCCCGGCCAGCGCCGGAAAAATGCCTTCAAATGACGGAACGGAGTTCTCCACCACACCGGTGGCATCGGCCAGACTGAACTCCACGCGGCGCTGCAAGGCGGCCGCCAACGCTGCGCTGGCTTGCGAACGCCCGTGCACCGCCACCAACGCACGGTAATCAGCCTGGGCCGCTTCATCGGCGGTCAACCGCGCAAAAAAGCGCCGCCAGACAAGCGCCACCGCCTCGCTGTCGTCCTCCAGCAGTGTGTAGCGCGCGGGAAACCCCAGCGCCGTCAACACCGACAACGGCGCCGTGCCCAGCAAGGCGGCAAACCAGCTGTGGAAGGTCCGAATCGGCACCGGGCGCCCGGCTTCCAGCACCTTCTGCTGCAACGTTCGCAGCATCTCCACACGATCTGACGCTGGCTTCGCGCCCATTCCTCTTGAAATCAGCTCGTCTTGCAGCCTGGGGGCATCGGCGCTGGCGAACTCGGAGAGCCACTCGGCCAGACGCTGTCGCATTTCTCCGGCGGCCTTGCGGGTGAAGGTGATGGCCAGAATGTCCTGCGGCGGCACACCTTCGAGCAGCGCCCGAACGATGCGCGAGACCAGCATCCAGGTCTTGCCGGCCCCGGCGCAGGCTTCGACCGCCACACTGCGCGCCGGGTCGCAGGCGAGCGCGTAGAAGCCGGCGCGATCGACCGGCTTGCCATTGACTTCGTAGGCGGGCTTCATGACCAGCTGTCCTTGCGGCACAGGCCGCGCACGCCACAGGTTTCACAGACCGCGCCTTCGCCGTACGCGGGCAGCGGCTGACCGGCAGCGATGCGGTTCATGTCGCTGATCACGCCCTCCACCAGCAGGTCACGCGCGGCAACCACGTCCGTCTGCTCGACGACGGTGGTGCCGTCTTTCTCGCCGATGTTGATGTACGCGGCGCGCAAGTGGTCCGCGTCCTGCAGGGCGGCGTAGAACAGCAGCTGGGTGTCTTCGGTCGGGTGCTTCACGCGCGCCTTGGTGACCGACAGGCTCTCGGTCTTGTAGTCCAGCACCATCAGCGCGCCGCCATCGAACCGGTCGGTGCGGTCGATGCGTCCCTTGAGCGTGACGCGACCCAGCGCCTGCTCGGCGTCCAGCTCGCCGTGTTCGTAGCGCGCGCCGGTGGCTTCAAAAAGCTGCAACCACTCCAGATAGCCGTCGCGCACGCGCGGCCAGGCTGCTGCAAAAGGCAGAAACTCGGCGGCGTCCAGCCCCTGGCGGGCGGTTGCGGCACTGGCGGCCTGCTCCAGCAGCGCACGGCGCTCGCCGGCATCGGACGTCGGTTGGGCCGCCAATGCGTCGTGAAAAATCTTCAGCAGCGCATGCAGCCACTGGCCGAAATCGCGCTTGTCAAGTTCGGTGTCAATCTCGTCGACTTCACCGAGCGCCAGCTGGCGCTGGGCAAAAAACCGGTACGGGCAGCGGCGCAGGTCGGCATAGGCGCTTGCCGACAGCGTTGGCGGCACCAGCGCAGCGCCAACCGGCAGCGGCCGTGCGGTTGGCACGGGAAGCACTTCGCGCCGCGCTCGCGGGTCCTGCGCGCGCCCCGGGCCAGGGTTGTGCGGGCCGGTGTGCAGCAGCCGCACCAGCGCGCTGGGCAGCAAGGCCTCGCCACCGTCGTCGCTTTCGCGCCAGAGGATGTCGACCTGCGGCACCTGCAGCGCGTGCGCCCAGGCGTCCCGGTTCGCCCGTGCGAGCGCGTCGCGCGACGGCAGGCCCAGAGCCTCACGCTGCTGCGGCGTCCACGGACCGGGCGGCTCGGGTGACAACGGCAGGCGCTGTTCGTCGCAGCCCGCCACCACAAGCGAGGCAAATGGCCGACCCAGCAGCTGGCTGAGCGGCAGGATCACGACCGGCTCGCCGCCCGCATTGGCCGGCACATAGCTCGCTGATTCAAGCGCCTGCTCGGCCCAGGCGATCAACTCACCCAGGTCCATGCTCTGCGCGGCCGCCGGCAGGTTCTGCAGTTCGGCCGGTGCGCCCTCCTGCAGACGCAGCACGCGAACGAGTTCGGCGCCAGCCAGGTCGGCCAGCAGCGCCGGCCATTGACCACCGGCCTGCAACAGCTCGCGCGTGCGGTCCAGCCATTGCGCCAGCGAAAAGCGTCCGCTCATGCCGGCGCGCCGGGCCTGCACGCCATCGCGCCAGATCCGCGCTGCGTCGTCCGGCGCCGCCGCATGGTTGAAACGGGCAACGGCCGAGCGCCAGTCTCGCGCGCCTGCGCGGCGGAGGTCGCGCTCCAGCTGCTGCACCTGCGCGCCATCCTCCGACGGGCTGTTCTTCAGCCAGTCCAGCACCGCGTCGGCATCGGCGCGTTCGTCGCAGGCGCGCAGCGCCGCCATCACGCTGGCGGCCGCCCTGGTGGTCGAGAGCTTCCAGCCCGTCTCGTCGCGCACCGGTACCTGCAGCGCGCCCAGCATCGCGCGCACCCGGCGCGTCAGCACCCGATCGACCGCCGCCAGCGCCACCGGTTGCCGGCCGGCCTCGATGTGCCGCAGCACACAGGCGGCGGCCCGCTGCGCCTCGTCCTCGGCGTCGCTGGCTGCATGCAGCGACAGCGTCCCGGTCACGGCGGCCGGGAACGCAGCGGGCAGCGACAGTGTTTCTGCCAAGGCGCCCCAGTGCGCCAGCAGCGCCTGCAGCAAGGGATCGGCGCTGAAGCCCTGCAGCAGCACCACACATTCCAGCGCCTGCGCCGCCCGCGCGTCGAACAGCACGTCGGTCGGGTACGCGCTGTTCGCCGCCCAGACCACCGCCAGCTGGGTGACAGCCGACTCCACCCGCATCGCGTCAGCGTCGAGTCCAATGCAGGCGCGAATTTTCTGCCGGGTCGCCCATTCGGTGCGCTGCGTCGGCGGTATCGCGGCGGCCACCGGCGCCAGGCTGGCAGCGGCCTCCAGCAACGGTTCGAGCAGCAGTTCGCGCTGCGGGCGCAGGCCGGCGCGCTCGATCAGCGACCGCGCCACCAGCCGGTCGCGGGCCGGATCCAGGCTCAGGTCGTCGGCCCCGGGCGGCGCTGCGCCGAGCCGCGACGCCCAGTTGCGGGTGGTCTCGAAGCGCGGCGCAAAGCCGTCGGGCTGCAGCCGCCCCCACTGCCGCGTGGCCTCCGGCATCAGCTGCGCATAGGGCACGACCACCACCGTGCGGGCCGGATGGGCCTTGCGCGCGTGCATCGCTGCGGCGATCCGGGCCAGAATCAGCGGCCAGCCGCCTGCAGCTTGGACTTCGGTCGGCTGGTCGTTCATGGGTAGGGTCGCTGCCGGGCGGATCGGTGCGAGGTCTTGGTTTCTGTCACAATGGCCCCACTCTAGCCGTTCCCTTCACGCTCTCTAGGATGCCCTCATGGCCAGCGAACTGATCAAACATGTTTCCGATGCGACTTTTGATGCCGACGTGCTCAAGTCCGGTACCCCCGTCCTCGTCGACTACTGGGCCGAATGGTGCGGCCCGTGCAAGATGATTGCACCGATTCTGGACGAAGTGGCCACCGGCTACGAAGGCAAGTTGCAGATCGCCAAGATGAACGTCGACGAAAACCGCGAAATCCCGGCCAAGTTCGGTATTCGCGGCATTCCGACCCTGATGCTGTTCAAGGACGGTCAGCTGGCCGCTACCAAGGTGGGCGCACTGAGCAAGTCGCAGCTCACCGCCTTCATCGATCAGCAGCTGGCCTGATTCCCACCCGTCGCGCAGCGGCTGAACTCAGCCGGCTGCGCGGGCAGGCTGCACGCCTGCTCCTCTTTTCTTCCCCCGTTTTCCTGTCATAATCGCGCTCAACCACCGGTCTGCTGTGCAAACCGGTCGCTGTTTCGAAAACCCGAACAGCCGGGGCCGGGTTCTCTCCCGGGCCTCCAGCCGCCTCCCCCGATTGATCATCACAGCCCGACACAGAGGCTGAACTCCCGCAGGACGTTCCATGCACCTAAACGAACTCAAGGCACTGCACGTGTCCGAGGTCCTCAAGCAGGCCGAAGACCTGGAAATTGAAAACACCGGCCGCATGCGCAAGCAGGAGCTGATGTTTGCAATCATCAAGAAGCGCGCCCGTGCCGGTGAGCAGGTTTTTGCCGATGGTGTGCTGGAAATCCTGCCGGACGGTTTCGGTTTCCTGCGCAGCCCGGACACCAGTTTCACCGCCAGCACCGACGACATCTACATCAGTCCCAGTCAGGTGCGCCGCTTCAACCTGCACACCGGCGACATGATCGAAGGCGAGGTGCGCACGCCCAAGGACGGCGAGCGCTACTTCGCACTGACCAAGCTCGACGCGGTCAACGGTGGCCCGCCCGAGCAGAACAAGCACAAGGTCATGTTCGAAAACCTGACGCCGCTGTTCCCCAAGGAGCAGATGCGGCTGGAGCGCGACATCAAGAGCGACGAGAACATCACCTCGCGCGTCATCGACATCATTGCGCCGATCGGCCGCGGCCAGCGCGCGCTGATCGTGTCGCAACCTAAATCCGGCAAGACGGTGATGATGCAGCACATCGCCCACGCCATCACGGCCAACTACCCCGAAGTGCACCTGATGGTGCTGCTGGTCGACGAGCGCCCTGAAGAAGTGACCGAAATGCAGCGCACCGTGCGCGGCGACGTCATCGCCTCAACCTTTGACGAACCAGCCGCACGCCACGTTCATGTCGCTGAAATGGTGATCGAGCGTGCCAAGCGCCTGGTCGAACTGAAGAAAGACGTGGTGATCCTGCTGGACTCGATCACCCGACTCGCACGTGCCTACAACAACGTCGTGCCGTCCTCGGGCAAGGTGCTGACTGGCGGTGTCGATGCCAACGCCCTGCAGCGACCCAAGCGCTTCTTCGGCGCCGCCCGCAATGTCGAAGAAGGCGGCAGCCTCACCATCATCGCGACGGCGCTGGTCGACACCGGCAGCCGCATGGACGAGGTGATCTTCGAAGAATTCAAGGGCACCGGCAACTGCGAGATCCACCTTGAGCGCCGCCTGTACGAAAAGCGTGTGTTCCCCGCCATCAACCTCAACCGCAGCGGCACCCGCCGCGAAGAGTTGCTGCTGGCCCCCGAAGTACTGCAGAAAACCCGCATCCTGCGCCAGTTCATGTACAACATGGACGAGATCGAGTCGATGGAAATGGTGCTCAAGAGCATGAAGTCGACCAAGAGCAACGTCGAATTCTTCGACATGATGCGCCGGGGCGGCTGAGGGCCTGCCGGCAGCCGCGGCTGCCCGTTGCGGTTGACCCTCTGCACCCGCATGACAGGCTATAATAGAGGGCTTTTTGCGGAAAGTAGGTTGAACGGTTCAGCCCGGCTCCCGCAGCTGATGCGCCAAGCGCCAAGGAAGAGTCATGAAAGAAGGCATTCACCCCAATTACCGCGAAGTGTGCTTCGTGGACATGTCCAACGGTTTCAAGTTTGTCACGCGTTCGTGTGCCAACACCCGTGAAATGATCACGATGGAAGACGGCCGCGAGCTGCCGGTCTTCAAGCTGGAAACCACCAGCGAGTCGCACCCCTTCTACACCGGCACGCAAAAATCCGTCGACAACATGGGCGGCCGCGTCGAGCGCTTCCGCAACCGCTTCGGCAAGACGCCAGTCGCCAAATAATCGACTCGGTTTACCCGAAAGAAACTGGGCAGCCCGGGTCACCGCGCTGCCTTTTTTCATGGCTGCCCCCGAGGCCGATCGCGCAGCCGGTGCACGGCCTGAACTGAACTGAACCCTTGAACCAGCCCACGCCTGCCATCGTCGCCCACGGCGCCGCGCGTCCCCTGCCCCGGATCGCGCTGTGGCTGCTGTGCCTGGCCTACGTCCTGCCCGGCTTCATCGGCCGTGAACCCTGGAAAAACGCCGACATCGCGTCCTTCGGCTACATGTCGATGCTGGCAGGAACGACTCCAGGCGCCGGTGCCGCCAGCTGGCTCGATCCCGTGCTTCTGGGACAGGCGCCGGAGTTCGAGGCACTGCTGCCCTACTGGATCGGTGCCTGGGCCATCCAGCTCGCGGGCGGCTGGATTGCCCCCGACCTGGCCGTCCGGCTCGCCTTTGCCGTCCTGCTGACGGTCGCATTGTGGGCCTGCTGGTCCGGTATCTACCATCTCGCACGCAGCGCCGGCGCGCAACCGGTCGCCTTTGCATTCGGCGGCGAAGCGCAACCCGTCGACTACGCCCGGGCGGTGGCCGACGGTGGCCTGCTGGCGCTGATTGCCTGCCTCGGGCTGGCGCAGCTGTCGCACGAGACCACACCGGCACTGACCCAGCTTCTTTTTGCATCACTGCTTTTTGCCGGTCTGGCATCCTTCTCGTCCGGGCGTCCCCAGCCCCTGCTGCTGGCTGCGCTGGGGCTCGGGGGACTGTCGCTGTCGGGCGCACCCGCGCTGGCCCAGATGCTGGGACTGGGCGGCACCCTGGTGCTGGCCTTGGCGACGACTGACGGCCGTCCTGCCTGGCAGCGCGACCGCCCTCGCCTGATCGCGCTGCTTGCGCTGGTGCTGGCGGCCGGGCTGCTTGCATGGGGGCTGGACCAGTGGCGCTGGCGCATTTCGCTGCTGCCCTTCGAATGGCGCAGCTGGCGAAATCTGGGGCGCCTGTACCTCTGGTTCACCTGGCCAGCGTGGCCACTGGTGATCTGGACGCTGTGGCGCTGGCGCCGCCAGTTGCAGACGCCCCAGCGCTACCTGCATCTGACATTGCCACTGATGCTCGCGGCGCTGGCGACAAGCGTGACGCTGGTGACGCCCCCTGCCGACCGCTCGCTGCTGCTGGCGCTGCCTGCGCTGGCGGCTCTCGCGGCATTTGCGCTGCCCACGCTGAGGCGAAGCTTCGGCGCGCTGATCGACTGGTTCACCCTGTTGTTCTTTTCAGGCTGGGTCATCACCATCTGGGTGGTCTGGCTTTCGCTGCAAACTGGCATCCCCGCCAAACCGGCCGCCAACGTGGCCCGGCTCATTCCCGGCTTCTTGCCCAGCTTTTCGATGACCGCTTTCGTTCTGGCCCTGGCGGCGACCCTCGCCTGGCTGTGGCTGGTCGCCTGGCGCGTCGGCCGGCACCGTCCGGCAATCTGGAAAAGCATGGTGCTGCCTGCCGGCGGCACCACCCTGTGCTGGCTGTTGCTCACGACGCTGACGCTGCCCGGCTTCGACTACGCCAGAAGCTACGCGCCCATGATCCGCAAGGTCACGCAACTGACGGGTCCGGTGAATTGCCTGAGGGTCGAAAGCCTGAGCCGGGCGCAACTGGCGGCGCTGCAGTTCCATGGCAACTACGTGCTGCGCAGCGGCTCCTCTGCCGACGACTGCGACTGGCTGGTGATCGATGTCGACGCAGTGCCTACCTGGATCGCGATGCGCAACCTTGAAGGCTGGACGCCGCAAGGTACGATCCGCCGGCCGGGCGACCGAAGCGAAGCCTTCGCACTGTACCGGCGACAGCCTTGAATTCTCCGCGGCCTGCGACACGCCCGCAGCCGACGGAAGTTCTCCATCCCTCACCCGATAATGGGTCCATGTCCAAACTCATCGTTCGATCGACCATTCCTTCTGATATCGACAGGCTGCTGCGCCTGCAAGCGAGCGTCTATCCCAACATCACCCCGTGGCAGCGAGACCACCTGGTTCAACAACTTGAGGTTTTTCCGCAAGGCCAGCTCGTCGCCGTGCTGGGCGAGCGGCTGGTTGGCTGCGCGAGCTCGCTGGTGATCCTCTGGGACGAATGGTCGGATGAACACAACTGGAGCGACATCACGGCGGCGGGAACCTTCAGCACCCACAACCAGGCCGGCTTCACCTTGTATGGCGCCGAAGTGTTCGTTGATCCGCGCCTGCGCGGCAAACGGGTCGGCCACGCACTTTATGAAGGCCGTCGCCGCCTGTGCCGGGACCTGAATCTGCGGCGCATCATCGCCTGCGGGCGCCTGCCGGGCTATCACATCCACGCCAGCGAAATGCCGGTCGAGTTGTACGCCAAGAAGGTGCTCTGGGGTGACCTGACCGATCCGGTGCTCAGCTTCCAGCTGCGCGAAGGTTTCCGCTACTGCGGCATCATGAAGAACTACATCCCGGAAGACGACGAGTCGTGCGGACACGCGGCCCTGATCGCCTGGGTCAATCCCGATTTCAAGCCCGATGTGGGAACGCTGCTGCAGCGACCGGCCAAAATTGCCGACAACCAGAAAGGAACCGCATGACGACAACCGACTTGAGCAAGGACCCTTCCCACAAGCCCGCGCAGGGCCAGGTCCGCATCGCGGCGGTGCAGTACCTGTTGCGTGCCATCGATGACTGGGACGGGTTCGAAAACCAGGTCCGTTTCGTGATGAAAGCTGCGGGTGACTACAAGCCGCAGTTCGTGATGTTTCCGGAAATTTTCACGACGCAACTGCTGTCGTTCATGGACACCAGTGATCTGCGCAAGGCCGTGCGGGCGATGAGCGACTATACCGATCGTTATGTCGCGCTTTTCAAGGAACTGGCCGCCCACTGGGGCGTGCACATCATCGGCGGCAGCCATCCGACGATCACCGACGGGCATCTGCTCAACACCGCCTACCTGTTCACCCCCGATGGCCAGGTGCACACGCAGGACAAGATCCACCTGACCCGCTGGGAAAAGGAAAAATGGCGCGGTGACCCGGGCCACCATCTGCGGGTGTTCGACACAAAACACGGGCGCATCAGCATCCTGATCTGCTACGACATCGAGTTTCCAGAGCTCTCCCGCATGGTTTGCGAACAGGGCGCCGACATCATCTTCGTGCCGTCCTGCACCGACGATCGGCAGGGCTTCTGGCGCGTGCGCTATTGCTGCCACGCGCGTGCCATCGAGAATCAGGTGTACGTCGCCGTGACCGGCACCGTCGGCAACCTGGCTGTCGAGGGCCTGGGGCTGCACTTTGGTCAGGCCGCCATCATCACGCCGTCGGACTTCCCGTTTGCGCGCGACGGCATTGCTGCCGAAGGTGTGCCCAACATGGAACAGATCGTCATTGCCGACGTCGATCTGGGCAAGCTGGTGAGCAACCGCGTCAACGGCACCACCATCCCGCTGTACGACAAGCGGTTGGATGTTTACGAAAACGCCGTCGAGGTGGTCTCAACCTTCGGCAACTGACCCGCTTGAGTCGCGCCTTGCGGCGCCCCGCATCGCACCCGAGACGCCGGGAAGACAATGGAAAAACGCGATCCGCGCCCAGGGGAACTCTCGATTTCCAGTTGCGCGCCGTGGCGCTGGGCCACATGCTTGACGATCGCAAGCCCCAGACCCGTGCCGCCCGTTTCGCGGGACCGGCTGCTGTCAACACGGTAGAAGCGCTCCGTCAGTCGCGCGTGGTGCTCAGGCGCAATACCCGGCCCGCTGTCGGTGACCGAGAACACGGCCTGCCCACCCGCCGCGGCGCTCCATGTGACCACGATGCGCCCGCCGGCCGGGGTGTAGCGCACGGCGTTGCTGACGAGGTTGCTCAGGGCGCTGATCAGTTCGTTGCGAACGCCGGCGATCTCGCAGTTGCACAGAACTTCAAAGGAAATCGCCTGCCCGTCCGGCGGATACAGCAGGCGTGACAACGCCGACCCTTCCTGTTCGCAGTTATGCATCAGCTCGGTCACGGTGAGCCAGTTCGTCATGCCCGGTGACGGGCTGCCCTCCAGCCGCGACAGGGTCAGCAGGTCATTGACCAGCGTCTGCATGCGCTGGGTCTGCCGGTCCATCAGTTCCAGATAGCGGGCCCGCTCCTCGCCGGAAAGCGGCAGATCCCTCAGCGTTTCGACAAAGCCGGCCAGCACGGTGAGCGGTGTGCGGATTTCATGCGACACGTTGGCGACGAAGTCCCGGCGCATCACTTCGGCCTGCTCCAGCGCGGTCACATCGCGCGACAGCAGCAGCTTGCGCCCCTGGCCATAAGGGTGCAGGTGCACGGACAGTCGCACCGGCATCTTGGCTGTGCTCTGACGTCCGGGCATGGTGATGTCGTGATCGAACTCGCCGCCGGTGAAGTAGGCGGTGAAAGCCGGATCGCGCACCAGATTGCCGATGTGCTGGCCCAGGTCGCGATCCGTCTCGAAGCCGAACTGCAGCGCGCCGATCGCATTGCACCATTCGATGCGCCCTTCTTCGTCAAGCAGGACGACCCCGATCGGTGACGCCTGAATAGCGGCCAGAAACTCCTGCAGGCGGGCGTCTGCATCGCGGACCCCCTGCTCCCGCAGGCGAAATGCCCGCCTGGCGCGATCCGAAACCTCGCCCCAAAGGCCGTGCATCCGCGGCGCATCCGCCGCGCTGCCATCGCGCAGCCAGATCAGCACCCGGGTGCCGCGAAACAGGTCAATCAGGAACCAGCCGACGCTGGCCGCGATGACGCCGCCAAGCACGCCGGCCAGACCACCCAGCCACCAGCCCAGCAGCGCCAGCAGCAGATGAATCAGCGCAAAGACCGTAAAGCGCCAGAGCATGGAAAGATTGCTGAATCGGCGGGCGGGCCGCCGCTCACTGACCGACCGCCGAAGGCACCTGCACCTGACCGGTCAATCGGTAGCCGGCACCACGAACGGTCTCGACCATCACGCCTGCGGCGCCCATGGCTTCGCGCAGGCGCTTGACGTGTACATCGACCGTGCGTTCCTCGATGAAGACATGGTCACCCCAAACCTTGTCAAGTAACTGGCCCCGGCTGTGGACCCGCTCCGCATGCTGCATCAGAAAATGCAGCAGCTTGAACTCGGTCGGGCCGAGCTTGAGCGCCTGGCCACGGAAGCTGACGCGATAGGTGTCCGCATCCAGATGTAGGTCGCCGATTGTGACCTGTCCACCGGCGTGCTCGGGCACCCGCCGGCGCAACACCGCCCGGATGCGCGCCAGCATTTCGCGGGTCGAAAACGGCTTGGCAATGTAGTCGTCGGCACCGGCATCGAGCCCCGCCACGCGATCGGCTTCGTCCCCGCGCGCGGTGAGCATCAGGATTGGCGTCTGCCGGGTGCGGGCGTTGGCGCGCCACTTGCGGGCCAGCGAAAGCCCACTTTCACCGGGCAACATCCAGTCGAGCAGGATCACGTCGGGCAGAACGGCGTCGAGTTCACGTTGCGCCGTTGCGCCGTCCATGGCCCAGGTGGGCTGAAAGCCGTTGTGGCGCAGATTGACCGCAATCAGTTCTGCAATGGCCGGTTCGTCCTCGACGATCAGCACCCGCGGAAGCGTTCTCATCGGACTGCAGATTCAATCTGTTCAATGGACGTGTGCCGGACATCCTCGCCCTTGACGATGTAGATGATGAACTCGGCGATGTTCTTTGCGTGGTCGCCGATACGCTCGATCGCCTTGGCCAGGAACAGCAGATCCAGACTCGGGGAGATGGTACGGGGGTCTTCCATCATGTAGGTAATGAGCTTGCGCACAAAGCCGTCGAACTCCTTGTCGATCTCGTCGTCTTCTTTCAGGATGGAAACGGCCGCCGTCACGTCCAGCCGGGCAAACGCGTCGAGCGCCTTGCGCAACAGGCCCGACGCCAGGTCGGATGCGATGCGCAATTCCGACGACGGCAGGGAGCGCGCCGCGCCGCTGTCGATGATGGAGCGCACCATGCGGGCAATCTTTTCGGCTTCATCACCCACGCGCTCCAGGTTGGCGGTGGTCTTGGAGATCGCGATCAGCAGCCGCAGGTCGCGCGCCGTGGGCTGGCGCCGGCCGATGATGGAGGACAGGTCGCGGTCGATCTCAAGTTCCATCGCATTGACGCGCGCTTCCTTTTCGATCACTTCAATGGCCGCTTCCTGGTTGAAATGCGACAGCGCATAGATGGCCAGGCGGATCTGGGATTCAGCCAGGCCGCCCATTTCCATGACGCGGCCGGACACCGCATTGAGCTCGCTGTCGAACTGGCTGGACAGATGTTTGTCGGGCATGTTGGGCTCCTCAGCCGAAACGGCCGGTGATGTAGTCTTCAGTTTCCTTGCGTCGGGGCTTGAAGAAAAGCTGTTCGGTCGGGCCGAACTCCATCAGGTCGCCCAGGTACATGTAGGCTGTGTAGTCGCTGCATCGTGCGGCCTGCTGCATGTTGTGCGTCACGATGACCACCGAATAATCGCTCTTGAGTTCGACGATCAGTTCTTCCACCTTGGCAGTCGAGATCGGGTCGAGCGCCGAGCAGGGTTCGTCCAGCAGCAGCACCTCGGGCTTGATCGCGATGCCGCGTGCAATGCACAGCCGCTGCTGCTGGCCACCGGAAAGACTGGAGCCACTCTGGTGGAGTTTGTCTTTCACCTCACCCCACAGCGCCGCCTTGCGCAGCGCCCATTCGACGCGCTCGTCCATGTCCGTGGCATTCAGGCTTTCGAACAGTTTCACCCCAAAGGCAATGTTGTCGTAGATCGACATCGGAAACGGCGTGGGCTTCTGGAAAACCATTCCCACCTTGGCACGCAGCAGCGCCACGTCCTTCTTGGATGTCAGCAGGTTCTCTCCGTCGAGGATGATTTCACCCTCGGCGCGTTGCTCAGGGTACAGCTCATACATGCGGTTGAACACGCGCAGCAGGGTCGACTTGCCGCAGCCTGAAGGTCCGATGAAAGCAGTAACCCTGTTTTCGGGAATATCCAGGTTGATGTTCTTGAGCGCGTGAAACTTGCCGTAGTAAAAATTCAGGTCCTTGACCGAAATCTTGGTTTTCTCGGCCAGTGCGGTTGCAGTTTCCATGTTTATCAGATCCGGTCAGTTCTTGTGGCGGGTCAGCACGCGGGCCAGAATGTTCAGGCCCAGCACCGCGACGGTGATGAGAAAGACACCTGCCCAGGCCAGTTGCTGCCAGTTTTCGTAGGGACTCATCGCAAACTTGAAAATCGTCACCGGCAGACTGGCCATCGGCTCACCCAGATTGGAAGTCCAGAACTGGTTGTTCAGGGCGGTGAACAGCAGCGGCGCCGTCTCGCCAGCGATGCGTGCGACCGCCAGCAGGATGCCGGTGACCACGCCTGCTCGGGCGGCTTTCAGCGTGATCCCCAGCACCACCTTCCACTTCGGCGCGCCCAGCGCATAGGCGGCCTCGCGCAACCCGGCCGGCACCAGTTGCAGCATGTTCTCGGTGGTCCGGATGACCACCGGAATCACGATCAGTGCCAGCGCGATTGCGCCAGCCCAGCCCGAAAACGACTTGAACCGCGCCACCACGACGGCGTAGACAAAAAGACCGATCACGATGGAAGGCGCTGACAGCAGGATGTCGTTGACGAAACGCGTCAACGATGCCAGCCAGCCCTTGCTGTCGTACTCGGCGAGATAGATGCCGGCCATGATGCCGACGGGTGCGCCGACGAACGTGGCGATCAGCACCATCAGGAACGAGCCATAGATGGCGTTGGCCAGCCCCCCGACCTCATTGGGTGGTGGTGTCATCTGTGTGAATGTGGCCAGCACCAGCCCGCCCACGCCCAGGCGAATGGTTTCGAACAGGATCCACGCCAGCCAGAACAGGCCGAAGGACATGGCGCCCAAAGACAGCACCAGCGCGATGAAGTTGGTGAATTTCCGCCGCCGGTACTTGGCCAGCCGCGGATCGATGGCCAGATCGCTCATGTCTTGCTCCCTTCGCCCTTGCGCAGCTGCGCCAGCAGCACTTTGGACAGTGCGAGCACCACAAAAGTGATGAAGAACAGCACCAGGCCCAGATAGATCAGCGACGCCTGGTGCAGTCCTTCTCCGGCTTCGGCGAATTCATTGGCCAGCGCCGACGTGATGCTGTTGGCGGCCTGGAACAGGCTGAGCGAATCGAGCTGGTTCATGTTGCCGATGACAAAGGTCACAGCCATCGTCTCGCCCAGCGCACGGCCCAGCCCCAGCATGATGCCGCCGATCACGCCGGCCTTGGTGTAAGGCAGCACGACCTTCGACACCACCTCCCAGGTGGTGGCGCCCAGCCCATAGGCCGACTCCTTCAGCAAAGGCGGTGTGACTTCGAACACATCCCGCATCACCGAAGCGATGAAGGGAATGATCATGATCGCCAGGATGATGCCGGCCGATAGAATGCCGATGCCCACGGGCGGCCCGCTGACCAGTGCGCCCAGATAGGGCACGCCTTTGAACAGCGCCTGCAGCGGCTGCTGGACCCAGGTCGCCAGAATCGGGCCGAACACCAGCAGGCCCCACATGCCATAGACGATCGAGGGAACAGCCGCGAGCAGTTCGATGGCCGTGCCCAGCGGCCGCTTCAGCCAGGCAGGCGAAAGTTCGGTCAGGAACAATGCGATGCCAAAACTGACCGGCACCGCGATGGCCAGCGCAATGATCGACGTGGCCAGTGTGCCGTAGATCATCACCAGACCGCCGAACTCCTCGGTGACAGGGTCCCAGGTCGTGCTGGTCAGAAAACCCAGGCCGTACTTATGAATGGCCGGCCAGGCCCCCACCACCAATGAACCCAGAATGGCCACCAGCAATGACAGGGTCAGCAAGGCTGCCCCTTTGGCTGCCCAGCCGAAGAGGCGGTCCAGCAAGGGACCACTGCGTCGGATTTGAGAGCTGGGAGGTCGGATCATGGAGCTGCCCTTTGACGGGCCGGGCTGTGAGATGAGACGTTCATTCGCCGGTAGTGTAGATGCCACGGCTGGGTTCCTGCAGTTCGCGCCGACGGTCCTTACTTGAAAGCGACCGGCTTGCCAGCCGTGTCCTTGATCTCAGCCCAGGATTTCTCGATCTGAGTTTTCACAGCCGCGGGCATCGGCACGTAGTCCAGGTCGTCAGCGGTCTTGTCACCATTCTTGTAGGCCCACGAGAAGAAGTTCAAGGAACCCGTCGCGTTGACAGGCTTGTCCTGCACCTTGTGCATCAGGATGAAGGTCGCGCCCGTCAGCGGCCAGGCGTCCTTGCCGGCCTGATTGGTCAGGATCTGATAGAAGCTCCTGGCCCAGTCCGCGCTGGCGGCGGCGGCCTTGAACGCTGAATCGTCCGGACTCACAAAATTGCCGGCGGCATTCTGCATCTGGGCGTAGGTCATCTTGTTCTGTTTCACATAGGCGTACTCGACGTATCCGATGGAGTTGGGCAGCCGGTTCACAAAGGCAGCGACGCCCTCGTTGCCCTTGCCACCAGCGCCGGTGGGCCAGTTCACGGCTGTGCCTTCACCCACCTTGGATTTCCACTCGGCGTTCACCTTGGACAGATAGTTGGTAAAGATAAAGGTGGTGCCGGAACCATCGGCGCGGCGAACCGGGGCAATTTCTGCGTCGGGCAACGCGACCGCTGGGTTCAGTGACTTGATGGCCGGATCGGTCCACTTGGTGATCTTGCCCAGGTAGATGTCGCCCAGCACCTGTCCGTTGAGCTTGATCTCGCCCGGCTTGATGCCTTTGATGTTCACCACCGGCACCACACCACCGATGACGGTCGGAAACTGCATCAGACCTTTGGCCTTCAGGTCTTCGTCTTTCAGTGGCATGTCGGACGCGCCGAAATCGACGGTTTTGGCATCGATCTGCTTGATGCCGGCACCTGAACCCACTGACTGATAGTTCACTTTGGAGCCGGTCGCCTTGTTGTAGTCGGACGCCCATTTGGCGTACAGCGGCGCCGGAAAGCTGGCACCGGCCCCGGTGACGTCTTGCGCCAGAGCGCCAACAGAAAAAGAAACCGCCGTCAGCCCGATCAGGCTGGCAACCGTGGTGTTGCGAATGGAAGTCATGTCTGAACCTTTAAGAGGAGTGGAAGGGATGAGCGGACTTTAGGCGGCGCTTGTGACATCTCTGTGACAAAACAGCCGGGCCGAGACATTTTGCTGCGCCGCACAAGAAAGCCACCACGGGCCCCCACATCAGGCGAACTGTCACGCCGTCGTCACGTCCGCGCTCTATCGTCGGACGCGCCGGCGCCGACTGACCCCTTTTCGGTCTTTCGCAAGGTTTTTCCGGTCTTTTTTTTTTTGGCGCCCATCCAGCGTCATCTGGTCATTGATTGCTATTCAATTCATATTGATTCCGAGGCCACCAGCAAGGCCGGCTCGGCCACCCCTTGAAAGTTTCGCCCATGAACGTACCGATTCCCCGCCGCAAGGCGCTGCAACTGCTGGGCATCGCCGGCACTTCGCTGACGCCCGTGGCCCGCTTGTCGGCGCAAACCGGTAGCGCCGGTGCGCTCCAGCGCCCGCAGGTGCTCGTGCAGATTGCGGATACTTCTCCCGCCCAGATCGATGTGTCCAAAGATTTCCTGACCGGCTCGCGCGCGGCCTGGCAGGACTTCAATGCCCGCGGCGGGCTGCGTGGCCGCCAGGTGCAGGTGCTGACCCTGGAGATCGACGGTCAGCCGGCCAGCGTGCGCAACGCGCTGGAACAGGCGCGCGACAACCCGGCCTGCCTGGCACTGGTCGGCACCGTGGCCGATACCGCAGCCGCCCAGGTCGCCGCGCTGCTCAAGCGCCAGCAACCGGGGCTGGCACACGTTGCGCCCTGGTTGCAGGATGGCACCGAAGCCGGTGATGAGACCTTCACGGTATTCGCCCGCCACGACGCGCAGATTGCACACGCGCTCAAATCCCTCTCGGTCATCGGCGTGCGGGAACTGACGGTCATTTATGCCTCCGAGCAGATCTACGCGCTCAACCACAGCCGTCTTGAGCGAACCGCAGCTGATCTGAAGCTGAAGCTGCTGGGGAACCACCCGACCGGCGCGGACGCCCGCGCGCTGGGCCAGCGCCTACCAGTGGACGCGAGCGCGCTGATTCTGTTTCTGGGCGGCACCCCAGAACTGGCCAGCTTCACCCAGGACCTTGAGAAACAGGCCCGCGGCCGCTACGTCATCGGCCTGGCCGACGTCAATCTGCAAACGCTCGCGCAGATGGGCGCTGCCCGGCACACGCCGGTGATCGTCACCCAGGTCGTGCCGGTGGTCACCTCGGCCTTGCCCGTGGTTCGCGCCTACCGCCAGGTTCTGAGCCGCCTCTTTGATGAGCCACCGACACCGCAAAGCCTGGCCGGCTACCTTTCGGCCCGCTACGCACAGGAGGTTCTGGCCGAGATCGAGGGTCCGTTGAACCGGGTGACGGTGCTGACGGCCTTCCAGCGGCGCGCCACGGTCGATCTGGGCGGTTTCAGTCTCGGTCCGTCATTGGCTCGCTCTGCAACGCCGTTCGTCACCCAGAGCATGCTGTCGAGCGATGGCCGCGTCATCGGCTGACGCGTTACGCCCGAAGCGACGGGCGCGGTCGATGCCGAACGCCGGATGCTATGCTGCCCCGGGCAGTAACCAGACTTTCATGCAAAACGGCACCCGACTCGCAGCAGTGGACCTTGGCTCCAACAGTTTCCGGCTCGAAATCGGGCGGCTCGAACACGGCCAGATCAACCGCACCGAATACATCAAGGAAACCGTGCGCCAGGGCCAGGGCATGGACGCTGACCGCAATCTTTCGCCCGAGGCCATGCAGCGCGGCTGGGACTGCCTGGCCCGGTTTGGCGAGCGGCTGGCGGGATTTCGCAAGGCCCAGGTCCGGGTGGTCGCCACCCAGACCTTGCGCGAAGCCCGCAACCGCGACACCTTTGTTGCCAACGCCGAAAAACTGCTGGGTTTCCCGATCGACGTGGTGTCCGGCCGCGAGGAAGCCCGGCTGATCTATCAGGGAGTGGCCCATCTGCTGCCCCAGTCGGCCGAACGGCGGCTGGTGGTGGATATCGGTGGCCGCTCCACCGAGATGATTCTGGGCCAGAACTTTGATGCCCGCGTGATGGAGTCGTACCGGGTGGGCAGCGCCGCCTGGTCGCAGCGATATTTTCCCGACGCCCAGTTCAGCGCCAAGGCCTTTCGCACCGCGGAAATCGCCGCGCAGGCCGTGCTGGACGAAGCGCTGGACGTCTACCGGCCAGCCGCCTGGGATGTGGCCTACGGGGCATCAGGCACGATCGGCGCCGTGGGCGACATCCTGCTGGCGGCCGGCTGGCCGGCTGGCGTGGTCGACCGCGCCGGACTGGACTGGCTGCTGGAGCGCCTGCTTGCGGCCCGGCGCGCCGAAAACCTGCGCCTGGACGGCATGAAAGAAGACCGGCGCCCGCTGATCGGCGGCGGGCTGGCGGTGCTGCGGGCCCTGTTCGACCTGCTCGACATTGAGCAGATGCAGGTCGCCGAAGGCGCGCTGCGGCATGGCGCACTCTACGACCTGCTGGATCGCGAACATGTCCAGACCGACATGCGCGAGACCAGCGTGCAGCGCCTGGCCAGCAAATTCAATGTCGACTCCGGGCAGGCGCAGCGTGTCAGCCGCGTGGCTGTGAGCTTGCTGCAGCAACTGACGGCGACTTTGCCGGCGACGCAGACCGAACGCGCGCTGCGCAAGCTGGACTGGGCGGCGCGGCTGCATGAGGTGGGCGCGCGCATTTCGCACAGCGACTATCACAAGCACGGTGCCTACATCATCGACAACGCTGATGCACCCGGGTTTTCGCAGGCAGAACTTCACCGGCTGAGCCAGCTGGTACTGGGCCATCGCGGCAAGCTGCGCAAGCTCGACCCGGAGATTTTTGACCGCGGTTTTGCGTGGCAGTTGCTGTCGCTGCGCCTCGCGGTGATTCTGTGTCACGCCCGGCGCGACCCCGATCTGCAAGGACTGACGCTCACCGAGTCCAAGGCGCCGCAGGCCGTTTTTCAGGTGCGCCTGCGTGACGGTTGGGCCGAGAGCTGGCCGCAATCGGCCCACCTGTTGCGCGAAGAAGTAATCGCCTGGCAGCGCTCGCCCTGGCCGCTGGCGCTGGCGAGCGGCTGAAACTGGGACCTGTCCGCCCAACTGGACGTCGACCGCAGCCGCACTTAAACTGAACGGGTTTCTCACCATTGCGCCGAACCATTATGCAAACCTCGTCCACAGAACCGAACGTACCCTCAGGCTCCGGCGAAACAGCCGCTGCGGCACCCGCCGCGACTTCAGTCAGCCCCACCGGCAAACCCGTCGCCAGAAAACGTCCTGCTGCCAAAGCCGCAACGCCGGGGGTCGACAGGCTCCCGGCCACCCGTGTGAAATCTGCCAGTGCGGCCCGGAAGATCCCGGCCAAACCACTGGCGCACGCATTTGCACCGCCTCCCGAAAGCGTGCCGGCGACAACGGCAATTGCCCCCAAATCCGCGAAGACGACAACGAAACCGGCAGCGAAGGTTCCTGCCCGGGCCGACCAAAAAAATGCAAAGCCGACGAAACCGGCGCAATCCGCAACTGTCGGCACGGCTGCGAAAGCCAAAACCGCCAAGGCCCTGCGCAAACGTGCGGCTGCGCTCAAACTCAAGATCAAGCGCAGCGGACTGGTCCGCGCGGGTCTGAAGGCGCTGTCTTCCCTCAGTGACGAGGCGCTGACCGCGGCGCTGGCCGGGTTTCACGATCTGTCAAAACCCAAAGGCAAGAAATCTGCTGCCAAGGCGGCAAAAAAGCAGCCTTAGAGCAGGTCGGGGGTCTGCACCGTGACGATCACGGTCTGCAGCACACCTTCGCGCTCGCGGCTGCGCAGCCACCAGACCGCGCCCTTTCGAACCGGGCATTCGGGCAATTGCAAGCCCAGCAACTGCGATATCGCCTGCCCCAGTGTCGGCTGGTGGCCGACCACCAGCACCGGCATCTTGTTGGATGGCCAGCCGGCCACACCCAGCAGATCCTGCGCCGCGCCGTCTGGCGCCAACTCCGCGCGCAGCTTGTACTTGCGGCCCAGCGCCTTGACTGTCTGCTCGCAGCGCCGCGCCGGGCTGCACAAGACCCGCACGCCATCGGGCAGTTGCCGGTCCAGCCAGGCCGCCATGCGTGCTGCCTGCTTGTCGCCACGCGGTGTCAGCGCACGGTCCATGTCAAGTTGCCCGTCAACGGCCTCGTGCGCTTCGGCATGACGCCAGAGAATCAGATCCATCATTTCCCTTTCATCTTGTATGAGCGGTCGCGATAGCGCGCCATCAGGGCTTCCTGTGCGCCCTTGCCTTCGGTGCCGGCAGCCGGCTCCAGCCGGTGATACACACCATCGGCCCCCAAGGTCCAGGCATCACGGTCGTCCTGCAGGTACAGCGTCAGGCATTCCTCGACGATGCGCTGGCGCAGCACGGGGTCCTGTACCGGCCAGGCCAGCTCGATGCGCCTGAGCATGTTGCGGTTCATCCAGTCGGCGCTGGACAGGTACAGCTCCTCCTGCTCGTCCAGATTGAAATACGTCACCCGCGAGTGCTCAAGGAACCGCCCGATCACCGAACGCACCCGGATGTTGTCGGTCAGCCCGGTCAGGCCTGCCGGCAGCATGCAGGCGCCGCGCACGATCAGGTCGATCTGCACGCCGCGCTGGCCGGCGGCGATCAGCGAGTGGATCAGCGGCTCGTCGGTCAGCGCGTTCATCTTGAGCACGATGCGCGCCGGTTTGCCCGCAGCGGCCGCCCGGCCCAGCGCGGCGATGCGCGCCATCATGCGCCGGTGCAGGTTGAAAGGCGCCAGCAGCAGCTGGTTCATGCGCGGCAGCCGCGACTGGCTGGCGATGTGGATGAACAGCTGCTCCATGTCGGCCGTCAGCGCGGCATCGGCCGTCAGGTAGCTCAGGTCGGTATAGAGCCTGGCCGTGCGCGGGTTGTAGTTGCCGGTGGACAGGTGGCCGTAGCGCTTGAGCGAGCGCCCCTCGCGCCGCGTCACCAGCAGCATCTTGGCGTGGGTTTTCAGCCCCACCACGCCATAGACCACCTGCGCACCGATCGACTCCAGCGCCTCGGCCCAGTTGATGTTGGCCTCTTCGTCGAAGCGGGCCTTCAGCTCGACCACGGCGGTCACTTCCTTGCCCCGGCGCACCGCTTCCCGCAGCAGGTCCATCATTTCGGAGTCCGACCCGGTGCGGTAGATCGTCTGCTTGATCGCCAGCACCTGCGGGTCGTAGACCGCTTCGCGCAAGAAGGCGAGCACGCCCTCGAAACTCTCGAAGGGCTGATGGATCAGCACGTCGCCGCGCTTGAGCTGGCCGAACACCGGCTCGCCAGGCGTCAGCTGCACCGGAAACGATGCCCGGTAGGGTCTGAACAGCATTTTCGGCTCGTCGACCAGATCGATCAGCTGGGTCAGCCGCGAAAGGTTCACCGGCCCTTCGACGCGGTACAGGGCCTGCGCCGGCAAGTCGAACTGGCGCAGCAGGTAATCACTGAGAAACTCCGAGCAGCCTGACGGCACCTCCAGCCGAACGGCCTGGCCGAAATGGCGATGCTGCAGGCCCTGGCGCAAGGCGGTGCGCAGGTTTTTCACGTCTTCCTCGTCGACCGACAGGTCCGAGTGGCGCGTGACGCGGAACTGCGAAAACTGCCCGACCTCGCGCCCGGCGAACATGTCCACCAGGTGGGATCGGATCACACTGGAAAGGGACACGAACATCGTGCGCCCGTCCGACACCGAGGCCGGCAGCCGGATCAGCCGCGGCAGGACACGCGGCACCTTGACGATGGCAATTTCGTTGGCACGGCCAAACGCGTCCTTGCCCGACAGACGCACGATGAAATTGAGCGACTTGTTCGCCACCTGCGGGAACGGGTGCGCAGGATCGAGCCCGACCGGAATCAGCAGCGGGCGCACCTCACGCTCGTAATAAGACTTGACCCACCGGCGCTGCGCCGGATTGCGCTCGCTGTGTCCCAGAATGCAGATGCCGCGTTTGGCAAAGGCCGGCAGCAGTTCCTTGTCGTACACCGCATAC